>NZ_JBSFJV010000001.1:0-292740 GCF_053598235.1 Kitasatospora sp. NPDC001159 | reverse complement strand
CGGTGCGCGGCGCGGGGGGGGGCCGCCCGCCGCGCGCCCCCCCCCGCCGCCGTTCGGTCGGTGGCCGGTGGACCTAGATCAGGCCGTCCAGCTCGCGCAGCAGCGCGGCCTTCGGCCGCGCACCGGTGATCTGCTTCACCGGCTGGCCGTCCTTGTAGAGGATCAGGGTCGGGATCGAGATGACGTTGTACTCGGCGGCGGTCACCTGGTTGGCGTCCACGTCGAGCTTGGCAACGGTCAGCTTCTCGCCGTGCTCCGCCGCGATCTCCTCCAGGATCGGGGCGACCTGGCGGCACGGGCCGCACCAGGTGGCCCAGAAGTCGACCAGAACGGGCTTGTCGCTCTCCAGGACGTCGGACTTGAACGTCGCGTCGGTGACGGTGGTGGTGGCGCCGGCCACGGGAACTCCTCGGGTTCGGACGGAGGGGGCTGCCAGGAGAACAACGGACGGGCCCGTTCTGTTTCTGCCTGGCCGGGGCGGTGGGTGTTTCACGTGGAACACCCACCGCGGGGTGCGGTCGGTGGCGAGGGGGTCAGACCGCCACGGCGGCGGCCTTGGACTCCAGGTCGTCCAGCGCGGCCAGGTAGCGCTCGGCGTCCAGCGCGGCGGAGCAGCCGGTGCCGGCGGCGGTGATGGCCTGGCGGTAGGTGTGGTCCACAACGTCGCCGGCGCCGAACACGCCCTCGATGTTGGTCCGGGTCGAGGGGGACTCGACCTTGAGGTAGCCCTCGGCGTCGAGGTCCAGCTGGCCCTTGAAGAGGTCGGTGCGCGGGTCGTGGCCGATCGCGATGAACAGGCCGGTGACGTCCAGCTCACGGGTCTCGCCGGTGGTGGTGTCGCGCAGGGTGACGCCGGTCAGCTTCGGGTCGCCGTGGATGGCCTCCACCGCGCTGTCCCACTCGAAGCGGATCTTCGGGTCGGCGAAGGCACGCTCCTGCATCGCCTTGGAGGCGCGCAGGGTGTCCCGGCGGTGGATGATCGTGACGCTCTTGGCGAAGCGGGAGAGGAAGGTTGCCTCCTCCAGGGCGGTGTCGCCGCCGCCGACCACCGCGATGTCCTGGTCACGGAAGAAGAAGCCGTCGCAGGTCGCGCACCAGGAGACGCCGCGGCCGGAGAGCTTGTCCTCGTTCGGCAGGCCCAGCTTGCGGTGCTGGGAGCCGGTGGTGACGATCACGGCGCGGGCCTTGTGCACGTTGCCCTCGGAGTCGGTGACGGTCTTGATGTCACCGGTGAGGTCGACCGCGACGATGTCGTCCGGGACCAGCTCGGCGCCGAAGCGCTCGGCCTGCGCCCGCATGTTGTCCATCAGCTCGGGGCCCATGATGCCGTCCCGGAAGCCCGGGAAGTTCTCGACCTCGGTGGTGTTCATCAGCGCGCCACCGGCGGTGACGGCGCCCTCGAAGACCAGCGGCTTGAGGGAGGCGCGGGCCGTGTAGAGCGCGGACGTGTACCCGGCCGGGCCGGAACCGATGATGATCACGTTACGGACGTCGCTCACTGCTTCTCCTGGTTCGCATCGCGACCCGCGTTTGCTGCGGGGAGGGCGGTCCTGCTCCGCCGCCCGGGACAACGATTGACCAGTCTCTCGCATTCCCAGGCTGATCAGTACCAGGCGCCCGCAGTGTGGGAGCGGCGTGGCGTCCTGGTCGTCGATCGCATGGGAACGGACCCGCGACGGCTGGGAACGTCTGGTCAGCCCCTGGGGACGGTCCGCTGCAGCACGACCGGGCCGCAGTCGGGGGAGCGCAGATAGACGTCCACGAACCCGGGTCGGCCGGGGGCGGGGTAGACCAGGACGTCGACCGGAGCGCCCCGGAAGCTGCCCCGGTCGGTGGCCAGCGGGGTGCCCGGGGCGGGGGCCGGACAGGTGGCCGGCGAGGGCTGGGCGGGAGCGGGAGGAGAGGCGGCGGAGCTCGGGGCGGCCGAGGTGTTGGGCTCCGGCCGGACGCCCTCGGCGGGCGCCGCGGCGTCGGACTTGGCGGGCCCGGTCGCGCGCAGCCCGGGAGCGGTGCCGGAGCGGGCCAGCAACTGCTGGACCTGGGCGGCCAGTTGGTCCTCCTGGTAGACGGTGACCGAGCCGGTGCTGCGGGGGGTGCGGGCGCTCTGGTCGGTGGCGGAGGTGCCCGCCGGGGCGCCCGCGGTGACCGCGGGGTGGTCCGGGTCGGTGGAGTTCACCAGCAGCGCCCCGCCGAGCCCGAGGGCGGCCAGCACGGCGGCCGCGCCGAGCAGCAGACCGGCCCGCCGTCGGCGCGGACGGGGGCGGCCGGGTCCGGTGGCCGAGGCGGGGCGGGACGGGGGGCCGGAGGGCGCCGCAGCGGTCCGTGCGGACGGGGCCGGGGCGACCGTCCGGCGGCCGGTCCGGGCGGCCTCCTGGGGGCGGCTGGAGCCCTCGGCAGGGGCGTCCTCGGTACGGGTGGTGTCCTCGGTGCGGGCTGCCTCGGTCAGGGCGGCGTCCAGCCGGGCGGCGACGTCGGCGGGCATCGGCTCGGGCTCGACGGCGCCGAGCAGCGCCTGCACCTCGGCCAGCGCGTCGGCGGTCTCCCGGCACTCGGCGCAGCCGTCCAGGTGCCGGCGCAGCGCCCCGGCGACCTCGGCGGGCTCGACCAGACCCTCGGCGAGGTCGGCGAGCTCCTCGACGGAGGGGTGGGCGTCGGCGGGCTCGGGGGAGGAGAGGGGGGCGGTCATCGCGTGCTCGCATCTCCTTCCAGCATCGTCCGGCCGGTGTTCGGGCCTGTCCCTGTGACGGTGCGGGGGCCCGTCGGGTTCCCCTGGGCGTCCCGGCGCGACGGCGAGGCCGCGCCGGGGGTGCTCGGGGTCTGCCGTGCGGGTGTCCCGCGTCCCGGCGCGCCGCGTCCCGGTGTTCCACGTGGAACACCGGATCCGCCGTCCGCCTCGCGCAGGTGCCGGACCAGCGGCAACAGCCGGGCCCGGCCGCGCGCGCAGCGGCTCTTCACCGTGCCCACCGGGACGCCCAGCAGCTCGGCGGCCTCGGCCACGGGGTAGCCCTGCATGTCGACCAGGACCAGCGCGGCCCGCTGCTCGGGGGGCAGCTCGGCGAGCGCCGCGGTCAGCTCGCGGTGCACCTCGGCCCGGACCACCGGGGAGTCGGCCGGTTCGGCGGCGCCGAGCAGGGCGTCCAGCCGCTGCGGGTCGTCGTCCAGCGGGCTGGTGCGGCGGGAGGCGCTGCGCCGGGCGCGGTCCAGACAGGCGTTGACCACGATCCGGTGCAGCCAGGTGGTGACCGCCGAGCGGCCCTGGAAGCCGGGGGCGGCGCGGAAGGCGGAGACCAGCGCGTCCTGGAGGGCGTCGGCGGCCTCCTCGCGGTCGCCGAGGGTGCGCAGGGCGACCGCCCAGAGCCGGTCGCGGTGGCGGTTCACCAGCAGGCCGAAGGCCTCCGGGTCGCCGGCGACGTGCCGGGCGAGTAGCGCCGCGTCGTCCTCCGCCACTGCCACCCCTGGACCCCTTGCCGTCGTTCCGGTGCGCGGGTGTGCGGTCAGCCGGAGACCTTGACCTCGGCGACGTGGCCGCGGTACTTGCCGTCGTCATCCTTCGTCAGACCGGTCAGCCAGATCAAGAGGTAGCGCGTGGTGACCGGGGAGTCGAGGGTGTACTCGACGTTGGCGCCGTTCTTCTTGCCGACGACGGTGAAGGCGTCCGGCTTCGCCTCCATCGGGTTGGCGGCGGCGCCCGGGTTGGGCACGCGCAGCTCCGCCGTGTGCTCGCCCTGGAACTGGACGTTCACCGAGGAGACCTGCTGCGGCGAGCCGAGGTCGATCATCAGGCCGGTGCCCGGCAGGATGGAGCGCGGATTGGGGCCGATCTGGTCGGCGTACCAGCCGGTGGTCCAGGTGGTGCTCGGGTCGCCGTCGATGGCCTTGCCGAGGGTCTCCTTGCCCTGGAGCCCGCTGCCGAGCGGGTTGTACGACTGCGCGTCCTTGATCTGGATCGGTACCGGCGTGTGCGTCGTCGGGTGGGTGGTCGGTGCGGCGGTGCTGACCGACGGCTGTGGCTCGGCGACGGCCCCGCCGGTGTGGCGCAGGCTGCCGACGAACTGCCAGGAGGCGACACCGATCGCGCCCAGCGCGATCGTCCAGGCGGTGGCCTTGACCACTCGGCGCAGCCGTCGCCTGGTGCGCCGGGAGGAGGTCGGCCGGGAGGAGGGCGGCAGCGGGGCGACCGTCGTGTCGGCCACCCGGGTCGGGTTGGGCGCGGTGGGCAGGGCGTGGGTGTTGTGCCGGGGCGGGGCCTGGAAGGCGGGCAGCTCCGGTTCGGGCTGGCGGATCTTGGGCAGCCGGGCGATCGCCCGGACAAGCTCCTCCGGGGTGGTGATCGGCTCGGCGTGGTGCGGCGGGTGGTCGAACAGGGCCCGCGCGGCGAGTTCGGACAGGCCCTTGTGGACGCCCGCGCGGACCTGGTCCGGCGCGGCGTTCTGGAGGTCCTTCGGCAGTCCCTGGAGGTCGTAGCGGTCCTCCGGGTACGGCCAGCGGTGGGTGAGCGCGGCGAACAGCAGCACGCCGATCGCCCGGGTGTCGGTGCGCTGGGCGTCGTCGGCGGACTCCTCGGTGGGCAGCCCGCGCAGCGCGGCGTCCACCGCGATGCCGTTGATCCGGTACTGGCCGCTGTCGGTGCGCAGCACGCAGCGCGGGGTGAGCCGCAGGTGGGCCTGACCGCGGCGGTGCGCGGCGGCGACGGCGTCGGCGACCTGGCGGACCATCTGGTACGCCTCGTGCGGCTCCATCGGGCCGTTCGCGAGCAGCTTGGCGAGGTCGGCGGCGTGCGGCAGCCACTCCCGCACGACGAAGACCAGCTCGCCCTCCTGGACGGCGTCCAGGACCTGGACGAAGCGCGGGTCGCCGAGCAGGGCGGCGGACTTGGCGGCGGCCAGCACCTTGCGGGCGCGCTGGTGGCCGGAGGCCATCAGGTGGACGCCGACGGCCCGGCGCAGCTTCTCGTCGACGGCGCGCCAGCTGCTGAAGGTCTCGGTCTGGGAGATGCACTCCTCCAGCCGGTACCGGTGGCCGATCATGTCGCCGCTGTGCCGCGCCGGTGCGGGGAGGGTGCGCGGGAGGGTGGCGGTGTCGCGCGGGTCGACCGTGGGCTGCGGGTCGGTGGGGCGGCGCCCGGCGGCGGGCTCCGGAGCGGGGGCGGGCTTCTTGCGGGGGGAGCCGGCGGCCAGTTCGGCGGCGATCTCCTGGACCGAGAGCGGGGCGGTGATCTCGGAGGTCTCCTCGCCGACGGAGGCCTCCTGGTCGGGATCTGCGGGAGTGTCCTCACCGTCGGCCTCGGAGGCGTCCGTGGAGGCGTCCGTGGAGGAGGCGTCGGCGGCGCCCGCCGGGGCGGGCTTCCCGCCCCCGAGCTCGTCGATCGCCGCGGCCAGCGCGGCCTCGTCCGCCGCCGCGTCAGCTGCTGACGTGTCGACGACCGCCTTGGTGCCATCAGCCACCGTGGTCCTGCCTCCCCTTGTGTCGCCCCGGCCTGAGAGAGTCGCTGGAGCTGCGGATCGGCCGCCCTGTGCTCCAGGACAATTGTGCCCACTCTTCTCCACCGGGTACGACCGCTGAAAGGTCCGCTCGGTTGCCTACGGGTGGAGAGATGTGGTGCAGATCCGACACCGGGCCGCCACCTTGTGGGTCCGGAGAACCCCCGGTTCGGGCGGCGGCACAGCACTCGGCCGGACGGGCGGAGGCGGTGGTCGCCCCGGTTGACGCCCGGTCAGGGCGCCCGCTCGTCCGGCCGGTTGGCGCGGCGGTCAGCGGCCCAGTCGGCCGCGGACCATGCCCAGCATGGCGTTCAGCTCCTCGATCCGCAGGCGCTTCGCGATGAACACAAACACCACCAGTTGGATACCACCGGCCAGGACCAGCGACAGCACGCTGCCCGCCCAGCCGCCGAGCACCTGTTGGACCGCCAGGCTGACGCCGAGGCCGACCACCGCGGCCGGGACGCAGGCGGCGGCCAGCCGGCTGTACGTCTTGCCGATCCGCTTGGTGTCCAGCCCGCCGATCTTCTTCTTCAGCTTCGGCACCGCCACCGTCACTCCGACGGCGTAGGCGAGGCCGTAGCCGAAGGCCATCCCGGTCACGGTCCACTGCGCGGGCAGCGCGACCCAGCAGACCAGCGAGAAGCCGGCCTGGCAGGCGGCCACCCAGACGGTGTTGGAGAACGGCGTCCGGGTGTCCTCGTAGGCGTAGAAGCCGCGCAGCATCACGTACTGGGCCGAGTACGGGATCAGCCCGAGCGCGAAGGCCGAGAGCATCAGACCGACGTTGGTCGCGTTGTCCAGGGCCGTGGTCCCGCCGCCGACCGCGTAGATCGAGCGACCGATCGCCGGGCCGAGGGCCAGGAACAGGAAGGCCGCCGGAACGACCGCCACCGCGGTGGTGCGCAGCCCGTACGACAGGTCGTCGCGGACGGCGCCGGCGTCCTCGTCGGCCGCCGCCCGGGAGAGCCGGGGGAGCACCGCGCTCATGATCGAGACGGTGATGACGGCCTGCGGGAGCTGCCAGATCAGCAGGGCGTTGGAGAAGGCCGACAGACCGACACCACCGTGGCCGCCCTGCTCGGCGGCGCTGCCGGCGGCGGTGGCCAGCTGGGTGATGACCAGGTAGCCGGCCTGGTTGGCGAGGACGAAGAAGAAGGTCCACTTGGCCAGCCGGGCGGCCTTGCCCAGGCCGTGGCCGCGCCAGTCGAAGCGCGGCCGGAAGTGGAAGTCCGCGGCCCGCAGGTAGGGGATCATCGCCAGCGACTGGACCACCAGGCCGAGCAGGGTGCCCAGGCCGAGCAGCCGGACGCCCTCGGGGGAGATGTTCTCCGGGGTGACCTGGGTGCCGTTGTAGCCGCCGTAGACCCAGATGTACGCGCCGAAGGTGAAGATCACCACGATGTTGTTGAGGACCGGGGTCCACATCATCGCGCCGAACCGGCCGCGGGCGTTCAGGATCTGGCCCATCACCACATGGACGCCCATGAAGAAGATGGTCGGCAGGCAGTACCGGGCCAGCGCCACCGTGGTGTCGGCGCGGGCCGGGTTCGACATCATCGGGTGCGCGATCAGCTGGACCAGCAGGGGCGCTCCGAGCACCGCCAGGAACACCACGCCGCCGAGCCCGACCATCACCAGGGTGAGCAGTCGGCTGGCGTAGGCGGTGCCGCCGTCCTCGTCGTTCTTCATGCTGCGCACCAGCTGCGGCACGAAGACCGCGTTCAGCGCGCCGCCGCCGATCAGGATGTACAGCAGGGTCGGCAGGGTGTTCGCCGCGTTGTACGAGTCACCCATGACCGCGATGCCGATCGCACCGGCGATCACCATCGTCCGCAGGAACCCGGTGCCACGGGAGACCAGGGTGCCGGCCGCCATGATCGCGCTGGAGTTCAGCAGGCTGGCGACCTTGCCGCCGCCACCGCCGGAGGCCGGGGCCGGCTCGGCGGGCTGCGCCTGCTCCTGCGGCTGCGCGGTGCGCTCCTCGGCGAGGTCCGCCAGCGGCTCGACCGCCGGGGGCACCGCGACGGCGGCCACCTGCATGGTGGCCTCCTCCTCGGAGAGCGGCGGGTCGAACTCGATCGGCGGCACGAAGGGGCGCTGCCCGTCCGGGCCGCCGTGCTGCGGTTGCCCCGGGTAGCCGCCCACCGGCGGGTAGGGCGCGGCCGGGGGTACGGGCGCGGCCGGCTGGGCCGGGGCGGGCTGGGGCACCGGCGGCGGGGCCGCGGCCTCGGTCTGGTGGCCGCCGAACAGCGCGTCCACCCCGACGTACTCGGTGGTCTCGGTGTCCCAGGCCGAGTGCGCCGGGCCCGGCTCCCACTGCGGCTGGGGCTGCTCGGCGCCGGTCCACTGGCCGCCGTCCTGAGCCGGCTGCTGCGGCCAGGCGGCCTGCACCGGGGTGTCCCAGCCGGGCTGCACCGGCGGCACCGGGGGCGAGAACGGGGTCGGCGACGAGAACTGGGCCGGTGGCACCGGCGTCGGGTAGCCGCCGCCCTGCGGCGGCAGCTGCGGCGGCACGTCGTACGCGGTGGCCGGCGGCTGCGGCGCCGCGGGCCGCCCGGCTCGCAGGCCGTACGGGTCCTGGTCGTCCCGCGGGGTCCCGTACGCCTCGGCCGCGTACGGGTCCTGGGCGTAGGTGTCGGCCACGTACCAGTCGCCGGACGGCGACTCGGCGCCCGGCCGGCTCTCACCGCGGCCCGGCGGCCGCTCCTCGCTGCGCCCGGTCATGTCACCTCTTCGCTGTCGTGGGGGGAGGCCGGCCCGGCGTTACGGGGGGTCGGCGGTATCAAGGACCAACCTTCTCATCACTGGCGGCCCGATTCCGGCCATCCGGGCTGCTGGCGCGCGGTGTCTGCACGGGACCGTCACCGGCGGACTCCTCTGCCGGGCCGTCCTCAAGGCCGTTCTCCGGGCTGTTCCCCGGGTCTTCCGCGGGGGCCTCCGGCTCGGCCTCGGCGGCGTCCCCGGTACCGTCCGTCGCGGGGCCGTCGCCGACCGGCTGGTCGCCGTCCTCGTGCGGCTGCCCGCCGCGGCGCTTGCGCTGGCGGACGAAGCGCAGCGCGGCCAGCAGCAGCAGGACACCGGCGCCGGCGAAGACGTACAGCACCCCGTTGGTCACCGAGCTGACCTCGACCCGGAACGCCTGGGGCTCGCCGTACGGGTGAGGGTTGGGGCCGGTGGTCCAGAGCTGGGCGATCATGGTGACTCGGCCGTTGCTGCGGGCCTCGGCCGGGAAGCGCAGGGTGACGCTCTGCGAGGCCGGGATGACCAGCTCCTCCTCCTTGCTCACCCACACCCTGTTCGGCTGGGTCGAGGTGAGCACCAGCTTCAGGTTGGTGACCGTCTGGGTGAGGTCGTTCTTCACGCTGACCTGGAGCTGTCCGGTGTTCCCGGCCAGGGTGACGGCCGTCTTCGGCGGCACCTTGACGGCGTCGGTGAGCTCCTTCAGGTACTTCGTGACGCCGTTGCGGTAGGTGTCGCCGGCCGACGGCTGGGTGCGCCACTCGGTGGAGAGCGAGCGGACCATGGCGGCGCTGAACGGGCCGCGCACCCGCTGCGGCAGGGTGAGCACCCGCATCAGGACGTCCAGGTTCTGCTGGATCTCGTCGGTGCTGCTCAGGTCGGCGGCCGACAGCTCGGTGGCCCGGGCCTGGGTCGGATAGTCGGCGGGCGAGGGGACGCCGGTGTTGGACTTCGGGTCCGGCGCGGACTGGGCCAGCGCGTCCAGCTTCACCGGGGTCAGCCACTTGTCGGTCGCCGCCTGCAGCGCGCCCGCCAGCACCTTGGCGGTGGCGGCGGACAGCTCGCGCGGCGGCATGACCAGCAGGCCGCGCTGGTTCTGCGGCTGCTCGTGGGTGATCGTGTAGGTCTCGGCCAGGAAGCGCTGGGTCGCCTCGGTCTGGTCCTTCGGGCTGGTCAGGTCCTTCTGGAAGAGCGAGGAGACCGTCTCGTCGGCGACCAGGGCGTTCTGGCCGTTGCCGATCGGGCGCACTGCGGTCGGGGTGTAGTTCACCGCGTCCGGCTCGGGCATGCTCGCGCCGTCGACCAGCACCAGCCCGCTGCCCGCCTGCCGGGCGATGCCGGCGATCTGCTGGTCGAGGTAGCCCTGGTACGGCCAGGCCACGTCGGAGCGGGTGTCCACGGACAGCCGGCCCTCGACGGTCAGCCGGCCGGCGGTGGCCGCCTTGTTCAGGGCGGTGCCCATTCCGGTCAGGTCGGCGCCGTTGTGCGCGATCGAGGCGAGGTCGGGGTCGGCGTACGGCAGCGCGACCACCTGGCTGCCCTGCTTGGCGACGGCCGCGCGCAGCTTCTCCAGCCAGGCCGCGGCGGCGGCCGAGCCGGTGCCCGGGACGGTGTTGTCGTCCCTGGCCGGCTTGCCCGGATCCGTGCCCGGCTTCTGCACCCGGTACAGCTTGTTGGTCATCGCGAACGCGGTGTCCAGCAGGTCCGGGTCGACCACCCAGGTCAGCCCGGTCAGCTTGGAGCCGGTGTCCACCAGTTCGTACAGCCGGCCGCCCGGCGCGAACTCGGCGGCCAGGCTGTCGTCGCGCAGCACCGGGACGGTCTGGTCGTTGTCGGAGACGGTCTGTGCGGCCAGCACCGGCGCGTGCACCAGCGGCCAGAGCGTGGTGATCTTCGTCGGCTGGGCCTCGGTGCCGCCCTGGCTGTAGGGCAGGAAGGTGCGGGCGATGCCCAGGGCCCGGTCGTGCGAGTTTTCGGCGGTCGCGCCCCAGGCGTCCACCGCGAGCTCGTAGACGCCGTTGTCGGACAGCCCGAGGTCGCTCACCGCGACGCTCAGGGTGTACGGCTGGCTCTGGCCCGGATTCAGCTCCGGCAGGGCGTACTGCGGGCTGTCCAGCTCCACGCCGTCCGCGCCGCTGGGCGCGTTGCGGGTGGCCACCGACTGCAGCTCGCTGCGCCGCTGCAGCGGCTTGCTGGAGAACGGCTTGCGGACCGCCGCGTGGGCGCCCTTGATCGCCGACTTGCCGGCGTTGGTGACGTGCCCGCTGATGCTCACGGTGCCGTTCTGGGCGGCGACCTGCGGGGTCACCGTCTCGATGGTCAGCACCACCGGGTACTCCGCGGTGGCCGTGGCGTCGGCGGCCGGGCGGATGTTGCCGCCGGACGGCAGCGCCATGGCGGGCGCGGCCGTGAACAGGGTCAGGGCGGCCGCGCAGGCGGCGGCGAAGCGGCGGGCGCGGCGGCCCGGGCTCCGTCCGTCGGCGGCTCGTGCCCCGGGATGTCCGCTGGGACGTTCGGCGGGGCCTGCGGCCCGTCCAGGCTGTCGGTGCGCCCCCAGGCCCGAGTGCCGTGCCGGCTCACTCACTCGTTTCGCCCTCGCCGTTCTCGATCGCTCGCTGCTGATGCTGTCCGCCCGGCGCTGCCGCCCGACGTTCCCCGCTCGACGTTCTTCGCTTGACGCTGTTCGCCACTGCTGCCACGGAGGGTTCCGTCGGCTGAGGCGGCACGCGACACCGCATCCCCGGTTCCGGTGTCCGAGATTCGTCCACCGGCATGGTAACGATCCAGCCTGGCGTGCAGTGTTGGGGGCCGTGGGGTGAGACGTCCAAAACGCGCGGGCGGTTGACCTGTCGGGGCACGTACCCTTGTGAGCCGTGTCCACTGCCAATGAGTCCACCGCGCGCACCGATCGTTCCCGCACCGCCGTCCAGGTCGTCCCAGGCCTGAGCGAGGCCCAGGCCATGGGGCTGCAAGAGCTGCTGCGGGTGTCGCCGGTCGCCGACGAGATCGCCCGCCGGTTCCAGGCGGCCGGTCACCGGCTGGCGCTGGTCGGCGGCTCGGTGCGGGACGCGCTGCTCGGCCGGCTCGGCAACGACCTGGACTTCACCACCGACGCCCGCCCGCAGCAGGTGCTCAAGCTGGTCAAGGGCTGGGCGGACGCGGTCTGGGACGTCGGCATCGCCTTCGGCACGGTCGGCGCCCGCAAGGACACCCCCGAGGGTTCCTTCCTGATCGAGATCACCACCTACCGCTCCGAGGCGTACGACCGCACCTCGCGCAAGCCCGAGGTCAGCTACGGCGACACCATCGAGCAGGACCTGGTCCGTCGGGACTTCACGGTCAACGCGATGGCCGTCGACCTGCCCGGCCGCGGCTTCGTCGATCCGCACCACGGCCTGGAGGACCTGGAGGCCCGGGTGCTGCGCACCCCCGCCACCCCCGAGGAGTCCTTCTCCGACGACCCGCTGCGGATGATGCGGGCCGCCCGCTTCGCCGCCCAGCTGGACTTCGACCCGGCGCCCGAGGTGGTCGCCGCGATGACGGCGATGGCCGAGCGGATCACCATCGTCTCGGCCGAGCGGGTGCAGGCCGAGCTGAACAAGCTGCTGCTGGCCAAGCACCCGGTGAAGGGCCTGCGGCTGCTGGTCGACACCGGCCTGGCCGGGTACGTGCTGCCCGAGCTGCCCGCGCTGCGGCTGGAGCGCGACGAGCACCACCGGCACAAGGACGTCTACGAGCACTCGCTGACCGTCCTGGAGCAGGCCATCGACCTGGAGCAGGACGGCCCGGACCTCACCCTGCGGCTGGCCGCGCTGCTGCACGACATCGGCAAGCCGCGCACCCGCCGCTTCGAGGCGGACGGCCGGGTCTCCTTCCACCACCACGAGGTGGTCGGCGCCAAGATGACCCGCAAGCGGATGCGCGAGCTCAAGTACTCCAAGGAGCTCACCGAGGACGTCTCCCGCCTCGTGGAGCTGCACCTGCGCTTCCACGGCTACGGCGGCGGCGAGTGGACCGATTCCGCGGTGCGCCGCTACGTGACCGACGCCGGGCCGCTGCTGGAGCGCCTGCACATTCTGACCCGCTCGGACTGCACCACCCGCAACCGCAAGAAGGCCGCCGCGCTGTCGCGCACCTACGACGGCCTGGAGGAGCGGATCACCGAGCTGAAGGCGCAGGAGGAGCTGGACGCCGTCCGCCCGGCGCTGGACGGCAACCAGATCATGGAACTGCTCGGCCTCAAGCCCGGCCCGCAGGTCGGCAAGGCGTACAAGCACATGCTCGAACTGCGACTGGAGCACGGCCCGATGGAGCACGACGCGGCGGTCGCGGCGCTGCGGGCCTGGTGGGCCGAGCAGCAGGGCTGAGGCCCCGGCCACGACGACGCGAGGGGCGGTTCCGGCACTCGGCCGGGACCGCCCCTCGCGCGTGCGTCCGGTTACTGGAGCTGCTTGAGGCAGAGCACGTAGTCCAGGGCCGGGAAGTTGGGGTGCTTGCTGGTGTACCAGCCGTCCGCCTTCGGCTGCTTCTCGCAGGCCTTCTTGTCGGAGGTGGCGAGGTACTTGTAGATCACCTTGTACTGAGCCTTGGAGTCGGTGCAGGGCAGCACGGTGACCTTCGGGTTGGTGTCGGTGGTCTCGCTGGTGCCGTTCTCGTTGCGCAGGCAGTCGCCGACCTTGGCGTCGTCCGGGCCGTTCGTGTCGACCGGGGGCGGGGTGGTGATCGGCGGCAGGGTGATGCTCGGCAGCGGCGGCAGGGTGAAGGTCGGCGAGGGGGAGGTCGGCATCGGCAGCGGCGTCGGCGAGAAGGTGGTCACCGGCGTCGGGGTCGGTCCCGGGTCCGCGTTGTTGTTGTCGTCCTTCGGGCCGAGCACCCCGGTGGCCGCCAGGATCACGGTGACCGCCAGCGAGACCGGCAGCAGCAGCATGGCCATGTGCGGTCGCCGGCCCAGCGGGACGCCCGGGTCGAGCTGCGGACCATGGGTGCCCGGCATCGGCGGCGGCAGCTGCTTGATCCGGCCGTTGGCGGCCAGGTTCATCAGCAGGGTGATCGGGGTCAGGATCAGCGACGCCGGGCTCCACCAGCCCTGGACCAGGGTCCGGGCGGACATGTCGCGCACGGTGGCGGTCCCGCAGGTGCGGCAGAACGGGCCGTGCGTCCGCAGCATCCGGTAGGCCAGGACCAGGCCCTGGTGACCGCGGACGGTGGCGCTCGCCGCCGGGTAGCCGCCGCAGAAGCGGCAGGTCTGATCGTTCATCGGGGCCGGCAGCGGGTACCCGTAGCCGTAGCCGGGCGGCTGGGCGCCGTACGGCGGCTCCGGCGGCGGGGCGCTCGGGTAGCCGTAGCCGGGCGGGCCCGGGGACGGCGGGGGCGGCGCGCCGTACGGCTGGGCGCCGCCGTAGGGGTTGCCGTCGCCCGGCGGGGGGCCGTACGGCATCTGGGGCGGAGGCGGAACGGACAAGTGGTCCCCCCGGAGAAGGGTGATGGTTGACGAGGTCAGGACTTGTTCACCGGCGGGTAGCCGGTGGTGCTGGGGGCGGCGGGGACCAGCGAACCGAGGCAGAGCACGTACCGCTTGGTGTTCCAGCGGCGGCCGCTCTTGCCGTAGACGGTGCGCGCGGTCTGCGGCGTCTGCTGGCAGCGGTTCACGTCGGTAGTGCCGGTGAACTTCGCCAGCACCTTGTAATTCGCCTTCGAGTCAGTGCACTTGACGATCTTGATGTCGCTGTAGCCGCTCACCCGGACACAGTCGCCGACCTTGGCGCTGCTGACGCTCGGGCTGGCCACGAAGTAGGCGACGGCCAGTGCCACGCAGCCGCCGGCCGCGCCGACGATCCGCAGCTTGGACCGGGCGCCGCGCTTGGCGGCCGGTGCCGCGGGCGTCGGGCCGGGCTGCGGGTAGCCGTACGCCCCGGCGGGCGGCTGCTGCGCGTAGGGCTGTGGCTGCGGCGGGTACGGCTGCGGTTGCGGCTGCCCGTAGGGAGCCTGCCCGTACGGGGCCTGGGCGTAGGGCTGCTGCCCGTACGCCTGCGGGGGCGGCCCGAAGCCGGCCGGTGCCGCCGGGGCAGGTGGTGGCGGCCCGTACGGGCTGGGCGGTGTGCTCATCAGTTTGTCCCCCGAGACCAAGTGCTGTCGTTCCGACAGGTTTACGTACCTTAGCGACTGGGACGGACGCAATCCGTCCGGAGGACGCAAGGGATTTCGGCACCAGGCGGTTTCCATTCCGGGACAGCACGGTTTCAGACACCGGTGGTTCGGACACCGCAGTGTTCGGACACGGCGGCGTTCAGACCGTGCGGTGTTCCGGCAGCGCGGCTTCAGGCCAGCCGGTCGCCGGGCAGCGGACCGGTCCGCCGGGCGGCCCGCAGGTAGAGCGCCGCGGTGAGCGCGTACACCGCCGCCACCCCGATGACCACCGGCACCGAACGGCCGGACAGCGGCAGCACCAGCGCGGTGACCAGGGCAGCGGCCACGAAGGCGACGTTGAACAGCACGTCGTAGATGGCGAAGACCCGGCCGCGGTACTCGTCCTCGACCGACTCCTGAACGACCGTGTCGGCGCAGATCTTGGTGCCCTGGGTGACCCCCCCGAGCAGCAGCGCGGCGACCAGGCAGGGCACCGGGGCGAAGAACAGGCCCAGCGCGGGGACGAAGAGGACCGGGGCGACCAGACAGGCCGTCATCCAGCCGGCCAGGCCAAGCCGCCGGGTGCACCAGGGACTGACCACGGCGGCCACGAAGAACCCGGCGGCGGACAGCCCGACGGTCTGGCCGAGGGTGGCCAGTCCGGCCGCGCTGTCGGCCGGGTCGTTGAAGGTGTACCGGGCGAGCATCACCACGACCACGATCAGCACGCCGTAGCAGAACCGGGCCGCGGTGACGGCGGCCAGCGCGTGCACGGCCGGTCGGCAGTCCCGCCGCAGGTGGCGGACGGCGGCGCCGAGTTCGACGGCGGCCCGCAGCAGCGCCTGGCCGAGCGCCGGGTGGTCGCCGTGCTTCTCCGGGCCGAGCAGGTCGCGGTCCATCCGGCGGGCGGCCAGCGCGGCCGACAGGTAGAGCAGCGAGGCGACCGTGACCAGCGCGGCGTCCGCCCGCGGCCCGGGAGTCATCACCTGGTGCAGCAGGAAGCCGATGCCCCCGCCCGAGGCTGCGGCGACCGTCCCGAGGGTGGGGGAGAGGGCGTTGGCGGTGACCAGCTGGTCCTGCTCCACCACCCGGGGCAGGGCGGCGGACAGACCGGCCAGGATGAACCGGTTGAGCGCGGTGACCAGCAGCGCGGAGGCGAAGAACAGCCAGGTCGGCGCCTCGACCAGCAACAGCGCGCCGGTGCCCAGGCCCAGCCCGAAGCGGGCCAGGTTGCCGAAGTAGAGCACCTGGCGGCGGCGCCAGCGGTCCAGCAGCACCCCGGCGAACGGGCCGATCACCGAGAACGGCAGCAGCATCACGGCCAGCACCGAGGCGATGTCGGCGGGGGAGGACTGCTTCTCGGGGGAGAAGACCACGTAGGCGGCGAGCGAGACCTGGAAGACGCCGTCCGAGAGCTGGGAGAGCACCCGGGCGGTCAGCAGCCGGCGGAAGTCCCGGCCCCGGAGCAGACCGAGGAGTGTGGCGCGGTGCGCGGACTGGTGGGTACTGCCGTTCTCGGTGATCGCCACCCGCCCAGGGTGCCACGGAACCGGTCGCCGTTTCACGTGAAACATTTGCCCCGGAAACGTGAAGGGCTCACGATCTGGTGATCGTGAGCCCTTCGGAAGAGCTACGAGCGACGACGAGCCGTCAGCTCGGTGCTCGGTGCTCGACAGTCGCGAACCTCGCTGCGCTCAGCGCTCGGTGCTCGACAGTCGCGAACCTTGCTGCGCTCAGCGCTCGGTGCTCGACAGTCGCGAACCTTGCTGCGCTCAGCGCTCGGTGCTCGACAGTCGCGAACCTCGCTGCGCTCAGCGCTAGGTGCTCGACAGTCGCGAATCTCGCTGCGCTCAGCGCTCGACCTCGCCGCGGATGAACTTCTCGACGTTCTCCTTGGCCTCGTCGTCGAAGTACTGGACCGGCGGGGACTTCATGAAGTACGAGGAGGCCGACAGGATCGGGCCACCGATGCCGCGGTCCTTGGCGATCTTCGCGGCGCGGACGGCGTCGATGATGACACCGGCGGAGTTCGGGGAGTCCCAGACCTCGAGCTTGTACTCCAGGTTCAGCGGGACGTCGCCGAACGCGCGACCCTCCAAGCGGACGTAGGCCCACTTGCGGTCGTCCAGCCAGGCCACGTAGTCCGAGGGGCCGATGTGGACGTTCTTGGCACCCAGCTCGCGGTCGCGGATCTGCGAGGTGACGGCCTGGGTCTTGGAGATCTTCTTGGACTCCAGTCGCTCGCGCTCGAGCATGTTCTTGAAGTCCATGTTGCCGCCGACGTTCAGCTGCATGGTGCGCTCGAGGATGACACCGCGGTCCTCGAACAGCTTGGCCATCACGCGGTGCGTGATGGTGGCGCCGACCTGGGACTTGATGTCGTCACCGACGATCGGCACGCCGGCCTCGGTGAACTTGTCCGCCCACTCCTTGGTGCCCGCGATGAACACCGGCAGGGCGTTCACGAAGGCGACCTTGGCGTCGATGGCGCACTGGGCGTAGAACTTGGCCGCGACCTCGGAGCCGACGGGCAGGTAGCAGACCAGGACGTCGACCTGCTTGTCCTTGAGGACCTGGACGACGTCGACCGGGGCCTCGTCCGACTCCTCGATGGTCTCCAGGTAGTACTTGCCCAGGCCGTCGAGGGTGTGGCCGCGCTGGACGGTCACGCCGGTCGGCGGGACGTCGCAGATCTTGATGGTGTTGTTCTCGCTGTTGCCGATGGCGTCGGCCAGGTCGAAGCCGACCTTCTTGGCGTCGACGTCGAAAGCGGCGACGAACTCCACGTCACGGACGTGGTAGTCACCGAACTGGACGTGCATCAGCCCGGGGACCTTGCCGGCCGGGTCGGCGTCCTTGTAGTACTCGACACCCTGCACCAGCGAGGCGGCGCAGTTGCCCACGCCGACGATGGCTACGCGAACCGAACCCATTTCCGGTTGCTCCCTGTGATCTCATGAGGACCGCCGGAGTCGGCGGCACTCGTCCTGCTTCTTCGATGACTGCTTGTACGGGCGCGAGGCGCCCTCTCCTGCCGCGTGGCACAGGGCTGACGCGGTGTCAGCGCTCCTGGGCGGAGCGCCCCGGGCGGTCGTACGGTGGCCCGGACGGGTCCGGGGACCCGGTCTCCTGGCCACGGCCGTCCGAAGTCTGGTGGGGTCCGGAGGCCGTGCCGCCGACGGTGGCGGGCCCGGTCCGGCCGGTGCGGTTGGCCCGTTCGGTCTCGATCAGCTCGTTGAGCCACCGGACCTCGCGTTCCACCGACTCCAGTCCGTGCCGCTGGAGCTCGACGGTGTAGTCGTCGAACCGTTCGCGGGCGCGGGCCAGCGAGTTGCGCATCCGCTCGAGGCGCTCCTCCAGCCGACTGCGTCGACCTTCCAGGACGCGCATCCGCACGGCCCGATCGGTCTGGCCGAAGAACGCGAAGTGGACGCCGAAGCGCTCGTCCTCCCACGCGTCGGGGCCGGAGTCGGCGAGCAGCTCCTCGAACCGCTGCTTGCCCTCGGCGGAGAGCCGGTAGACGATCTTCGACCGCTTGCCGTTGAGCGCGGTGGCCGGGACGTACTCGACGTCCGGGTTGTCCTCGACCAGGAAACCCTGGGCGACCAGGCTCTTCAGGCACGGGTAGAGCGTTCCGTAGGAGAGCGCTCGCAGCGCTCCGAGCAGGATGTTGAGCCGTTTCCGCAGCTCGTAGCCGTGCATCGGGGCGTCATGGAGCAGGCCGAGAACGGCGAACTCCAGCACTCCTGAGCGCCTGCCCACTGCCGTCGTCCTCCTCCCTCCCGACCTCGCCCCGGCCGCTGCATCCGGCGGTATACCGCTTCGATGTATCGGCTCGATATATCGAGAACAGTAAACCCGACCCTTGGAACGGGCAAGGGGGGCGCGCGTGAATGTGATCACAAGCCGACGCGCGGGTGGGCTTGGCAACGGGCGTGTAATGATCTGTCGCCGTTTTGCGGTAATTGACGGCTGATGCCCGATTAATTGTCATTTCGTGCTGCGTACGCTGTCGCGTGTGCACGAGGACCAACCTCCGGGGTTAGGGCGGTCCGGGCATCGGACGTGAACCCTGCCTTCAGGCTGGAAAGCCTGGCGAGGAGTGGCTGGAACATGAGCGAGCGACGGCGAAGGACGCCCGACCCGGGCGGTGACGGGCAGCAGCCCCCGGGAGGCGGTGGCCGTCGGGGTGGGCCCGGTCCCGATGAGCTGGGCTCGGACGGGCTCGGCCGTCGACGCCCGCCCGGTGTCCGGGAGACCGCTCAGCAGCCCCGGATGGGTCGTGCCGAGATGCGCAAGGCCGCGCAGAAGAAGGGCAAGGGGGGTGGCCGGCGAGGTGCCGCCGCCGCTTCCGCCGCCGCGGCCGCAGGCCCCGGCAAGAAGCGTTTCATCGACTACCCCCGGTGGGGCAAGACCGGTGTCCGGCGCTGGTTGCCGTCCTGGAAGCAGTGGCTGAGCGCCTTCCTGCTCTTCTTCGCCACCGGCGTGGGTGTCGTGTTCTACCTCTACCAGACCACGACGGTCCCGGACCTCAAGGACCTGGTGAAGGAGCAGAACACGATCTACTACTGGGCCGACGGCAGTGAGATGACCCGCAAGGGCGACACCAACCGCCAGATCGTCGAGCTCCAGGACATGAGCCCCTACCTGCAGAACGCCGTCATCTCGGCCGAGAACGAGACCTTCCGCACCGACAGCGGCATCGACCCCAAGGGCATGCTGCGCGCCGTCTACAACATGGCGAAGGGCGGGGAGACCCAGGGCGCCTCGACGATCACCCAGCAGTACGTCAAGAACGCCTACCTGAGCCAGGAGCAGACCCTCAGCCGCAAGCTGAAGGAGTTCTTCATCACGCTGAAGATCAACCAGCAGATGGGGAAGCCCGACATCCTCAAGGGTTACCTGAACACCAGCTGGTTCGGCCGCAACGCCAACGGCGCGCAGGCCGCCGCCCAGGCGTACTACGGCGTCAACGCCAAGGACCTGAACCTCTGCCAGAGCGCCATGCTGGCCGGACTGCTGAAGGGCGCGAACTACTACGACCCCTCCAAGCCGGCCAACCACGACCGCGCGGTGGACCGCTGGAAGTGGATCCTGGACCGGATGGTGGAGACCAAGAACGTCAGCGCGGAGGAGCGGGCCAAGTGCACCACGTTCCCCGAGCCGATCCAGCAGAAGCCCAGCTCCAACATGAACGGTGAGATCAGCTACCTGGTCGACACCGTCAACCAGTACGTGATGGCCACCGACAAGTCGATCACCCAGCAGATGATCGACAAGGGCGGCCTGAAGATCTACACCACCTTCGAGAAGGACAAGGTCGACGCCCTGAAGAAGGCGGTCGACGACGTCAAGGCGGAGAACCTCAACCCGCAGAAGCGTCCCGACAACGACACCTTCATCCAGTTCGGCTCGGCCAGCATCCGCCCCGGCGACGGGGCGATCGTCGCCCTCTACGGCGGTGACGGCGTGGAGAACGGCCACTTCGACAACAACGCCAACGCCACCGGTGTCCAGGTCGGCTCGACCTTCAAGCCCTTCGTGCTGGCCACCGCGATGCAGGTCGGCGTGCAGACCGCGAAGGGCGATGACGGCAAGCCGAAGCGGATCAGCGCCGACAGCCGCTACCTCGCCGACGACCTGTCCGAGATCCGCAAGCCGGACGGCTCGCTGGTGATCGGCGACGACGGCAAGCCCTACCGGCAGAAGAACGAGGACGCGGGCAAGCGCGGATACGTCTCGCTACGCCAGGCCATGCAGTTCTCGTACAACGTGCCCTTCGTCCAGCTGAACCAGGACGTCGGCGGCCAGAACGTGGCCGACATCGCGGTGCAGATGGGCATCAAGAAGGACAGCCTGGCCGACCCGAAGACCCCGACCTTCCCGCTCGGCACCTCCACCATCAGCCCGATCCGGATGGCCACCGCCTACGGCACCCTCGCGGCCAGCGGCAAGGAGGCCGAGCCCTACTCGGCCACCAAGGTCGAGGTGGACGGCAGGGAGCGCCCGGGCTTCGGCAAGAAGGACACCAAGGCCGCGCTGGAGCCGGCCGTCGCCGACAACGTCACCGACGTGCTGGTGAACGTGGCGAAGAACGGTACCGGTCAGAAGACCAGCACGCTGGGCCGCCCGGTGGCCGGGAAGACCGGTACCACCGACCAGAACAAGTCGGCCTGGTGGGTCGGCTACACCCCGCAGCTGGTGACCAGCGTCGCGATGTGGCGGGAGGACCCGAGCAAGCACGACCGGCTCTCGCTCAACGGCACCGGCGGCAAGGAGTCCATCCACGGTGGTGACATCCCGACCGATATCTTCACCCGCTACATGAAGGCCGCGCTGGCCAACGAGAAGAAGATGGACTTCCCGAGCCCGCAGCCGGTCGGCACCGAGGTGGACTCCTCCGGCGCGCCGTCCACGGCGACCGCCACGCCGACCCAGACCGCGACCCAGACCCCGACCGAGGCCCCGTCGGCCCCGCAGCCGACCCAGCCGCAGCCGGCGCCGCCGCAGCCGCAGCCCACCCAGGGCGGGGGCTGCGTGCCGGGCGTGGACTGCCCGCCGACCCCGCAGCCGACCCACCCGCCGAAGCCGACGCCGACGGACACCTGCTTCCTGATCGGCTGCACGACGCCGACACCGACCGGCGGTGGCTCGACGGGCGGCAGCACCGGCAAGCCGGGTGGCGGCGGCAAGCCGACTCCGAGCAGTACGACCACGCCGTAGGACGCGGCCGGTCGGTGAGACGCCGAAACGGCGGTGGCGGTCCTCCTCGGAGGGCCGCCACCGCCGTTTCGCCGTGTTTCGCCGCCCGCGCCCCCTCCGTACCACTCGTGCTGCCGGGGCCACCGCGGGGTCCTCCTCGTCCCGGCGCATCCGGTGCGGCAGGATGTCCGGCATGACGTCGAGCGATCGTGACGAAACCGCGGGCCCGGACGGGCCCGGCGCCGCCGCAGGGCCCACCCCGGCAGCCGTCGCCACGGCCGCGCCGCCGGCCAACACCGTGGTCGTCCCGGCCGACGAGGACCGGGTGGCGGCGGCCGGCAGCGAGGTGTTCGGCGGTCCGCCCGGGCGCCGGGCGCTGCTCGGCGTCTCCTGGTGGATCCCGGCGCGCTTCCTGGCGCTCGTGGTGATCGTGGTCTCGGCGCTCGGCATGGTGCACAACCTGCCCTGCTACAACCAGGCCTGGTTCCAACCGGGGTCGCCCCAGTACATCCACGCCTGCTACAGCGACATCCCGCACCTGTTCTCCGGGCGCGGTTTCGAGGCCGGGCTGCACCCGTACGTGGACCGCATCCCGGGCAGCTCGGGGGATCTCCAGTACCTCGAGTACCCGGTGCTGACCGGCCTGTTCATGCAGGTCGCGGCCTGGCTGACGCCCGGCGGCGGCACCCAGCAGGACCAGGAGCAGTGGTTCTGGGCGATCAACGCCGGGATGCTGATGGCCTGTGCGGTGGTCGCCGTGGTGGCGCTCTCGCGCACCCACCGCCGCCGCCCCTGGGACGCCCTGCTGTTCGGGCTCTCGCCCGTCCTGCTGCTCAACGGCACGGTCAACTGGGACCTGCTCGCGGTCGCCCTGACCGCCGTGGCGATGGCCTGGTGGGCCGGCTCCCGGCCGGGCTGGGCCGGCGTCTTCATCGGCCTGGCCACCGCCGCCAAGCTCTACCCGCTGCTGCTGATCGGCCCGCTGCTGGTGCTCTGCTGGCGGGCCGGGAAGTGGCGCGAGTTCCGGGTGATGCTGGGCGGCGCGGTGGGCGCCTGGCTGGTGGTCAACCTGCCGATCATGCTGGCCAACTGGCAGGGCTGGTCGACCTTCTACGTCTTCAGCAAGCACCGCGGCGAGGACTACGGCTCGTTCTGGCTGATCCTGATGCAGAACCGCGGCGTGGGGCTGGCCGACCTCGACCTCTACATCGGGTTGCTGATGGTGCTGGGCTGTGCGGCCATAGCGTGGCTGGGCCTGTCGGCGCCCCGTCGGCCGCGCTTCGCGCAACTGGCCTTCCTGGTGGTCGCGCTGTTCGTGCTGGTCAACAAGGTGTACTCGCCGCAGTACGCGCTCTGGCTGCTGCCGCTCGCGGCGCTGGCCCGGCCGCGCTGGCGGGACGTCCTGATCTGGCAGGCCTGCGAGGTGCTGTACACCCTGGGCATCTGGTCCCACCTGGGCTTCGTCACCGGGCCCAAGCAGCACGGGATCGGCGAGCCCTGGTACCACTTCGCGATCGTGCTGCACCTGCTCGGCACGCTCTACCTGGTCGTGCTGGTGGTCCGCGACGCCCTGCACGCGGACCGCGACCCGGTCCGCCGGGACGGCAGCGACGATCCCTCCGGCGGGGTGCTGGACCGCGCCCCGGACGTGTTCACGCTGGGCACCGCCCGACGGCTGCGCGAGGAGGAGAGCTACGCCGCCTACGCGCCGGCCGGCCCCGAGCAGTGGCTCAAGGAGCCCGGACTGCCGGAGCCGGCCGAGAGGCCGTAGGGTCACGAGCGAGCCGAAGGGCCGCGCCGGTGCCGAAAGGGAGAAGCGACTAGCGAGGTACGAGCGCCGGAGCGCCGACCGTCGCCAAGAGGGGGATGCTCAGCGGTCCACCACGCGGTCGAAGTGCGTGGTGGTGTGCCGGACCTGGAGGCCCAGCTCCTCGCCGATCGCGGGGGGCTTGGTCTCCCCGTCCAGGAACAGCAGCGACACCTGCATGTGCGGCGGCTCGGCGAACCAGAGCTGCTTGCCCGCCCAGTGGAACGGCGACTTGGTCTTGTTGACGGTCGCCAGGCCGGCCCGGGCGATGCCCTTGGCCCGCGCACCCATGCTCGCCACGTACTTGGGCGCCTCCAGGCCGATGCCGTGCGCGGTGCCGCCGGCGACCACCACGATGTGGCCGTCGGAGGGCGCCGGGTGCTGGCGGTAGCCGTAGCGGTCGCCCTTCTTCACCGGGGTGACGTCCAGCACCGTGGCCCGGACCTCCAGCGCGGCGTGGTCGCCGAGCCAGAGCCGGGTGCCGATCCGGGCCCGGAACACGGTGTCCGGGTAGCGTTGGGTCAGCTGGTCCATGCCGGCCGCGCCGAGGTGGCTGACGAAGACGGTGTGCACCGGGATGCCCGCCGCCCTGGCGGTGTCCACCCAGTACGCGACCTCCTCGACCGGGCTGGAGCCGTCCGGCCGGTCCATCGGCAGGTGCAGCGCCAGGCCCTCGAAGGAGACCCCTTCCAGCTCGCCGGCCACCGTCCGCAGGTCGGCCGCGCTCACGCCGTGCCGGCGCATGGTGGTCATGCACTCCAGCACCACCCGGGTGCCGTGCAGCGCGCGCAGCGCGTCCACGCTGGCCACCGTCCGGATCACCCGGGCGTGCGGCAGCGGGAGCACCTCCTCGCCGACCCGGTACGGGGTGAGCACCAGCAGCTCGCCGCCGTACCACTCGGCGGCGTCGGCCGCCTCGTAGGCGGTGCCGACGGCCAGCACACCGGTGCCGAGCAGCGTCGCCTCCTCGGCCAGCCGGTGGTTGCCCAGGCCGTAGCCGTTTCCCTTGGCGACCGGCACCAGGCCGGGGAACTCGGCCAGCACGGACCGCTGGTGCGTGCGCCAGCGTTCGGTGTCGAGGTAGAGCGACAGCGTCATCGGGTCAGCCTCCTCAGCGGCGGGACATGTAGAGGTCGAGGGCCTTGTGCAGCAGCTTGTTCAGCGGGAAGTCCCACTCGCCGAGGTACTCCGCCGCCTGGCCGCCGGTGCCGACCTTGAACTGGATCAGACCGAACAGGTGGTCGTTCTCGTCCAGGGTGTCACTGATGCCGCGCAGGTCGTACACGCCGCCGCCGAGGGCGTAGGCGTCGCGCATCATCCGCCACTGGATCGCGTTCGACGGCTTGACCTCGCGCTTGTGGTTGGCCGAGGCGCCGTAGGAGTACCAGACGTGCTCGCCGACCACCAGCATCGTGGTCGAGGCCAGCGGCTCGCCCTCGTGGTAGGCGATGTAGAGCCGCATGCGGTTCGGGTCCTCGGCGTTGAGGGCGTTCCACATCCGCTGGAAGTAGGCCAGCGGCCGCGGGGTGAACCTGTCGCGCTCGGCGGTCACCAGGTAGAGCTGGTGGAAGATCGGCAGCTCGTCGTAGCCGCCCTGGACCACCTCGACGCCGCTCTTCTCGGCCTTCTTGATGTTGCGCCGCCAGAGCTGGTTGAAGCCCTTCTGGATGTCGTCCAGCGAGCGGTTGGCCAGCGGCACCTGGTACACGTAGCGCGGCTGGACGTCGCCGAAGCCGGCGCCGCCGTCCTCGCCCTGCAGCCAGCCGGCCTTGCGCAGCCGGTCGGCGACCTCGAAGGCGCGCGGCTCGTACCAGTCGGCCTCGATGTCGCGCAGGCGCTTGGCCTGCTTGGCGGCGATGGCCTCCTTGATGGTGGGGGCGTTCCAGCGGCGGATGACCACCGGCGGGCCCATCTTCACCGAGAAGGCGCCCTGCGACTTCAGGTGCGCCAGCATCGGGGAGAGCCAGCGGTCGAGGTCGCGGTCGAACCAGTCGATGACCGGGCCCTCGGGCAGGTAGGCGAGGTAGCGCTTGACCTTGGGAAGCTGGCGGTAGAGCACCAGGCCGGCGCCGACGAGCTGGTTGTGCTCGTCGAACCAGCCGATCGACTCGGAGCGCCACTCGGCCTTCACGTCACCCCAGGCCGGCACCTGCATGTGGCTGGCCGAGGCGCGGCTCCTGATGAAGGCGAGGTGCTCCTCGCGGGTGATCGTCCTCAGGCGAAGGCTCATTGCTCGGTGCTCCTCGTCGGTCGGGCTGCGGTGGCCCCAGGTTCTCGGGGTGACCCTATCGTCCGGGGCCCGGGGGCCCGCCGCTGCGGGCACGACGGCGCCCCCGTCGCGTACCTGTCTCCTTGCAGATACGCGACGGGGGCGCCGAGGGTTCCTGAACCCGGGCTCCCGGGGGTCTCAGCCGACGAGGCCGCCGCGGGCGATGCCGAGGTAGAAGCCGATCGCGGAGGCGCCGAGCGTGATCATCAGGACGAAGCGCTCGGCGGTGGTGACCGAGACGAACATGCCCCAGAGCCCCGTGACGATCCCGGCCAGGCCGGTCCACGAGGTCAGCACGTGCAGGTTGTGGAAGAACGAGGTGGTGAAGGCGATCACGCCCAGCACGGCGGTGAGTGCCACCAGGGTGTTCTCGCGGGGGTGCGGGTGGCCGTCGGTGTTCAGCGTGAGCGCGGGCATGCGGTGGACGGATTGGGCCATGAGTCCCACCTCCTGGCGTGGAGACGAACGGGCAGGAATCCCGTTCCGTCCAGATTGCGGCGGTTGGGTCGGTCTCACAACCCCTATGCGTTTTGTTCGGCCGTCCGGGTGCAGGTAGGCTGTGCCGTCTGCACTGGTGTAGTTGTGCCCCCCTTGCGCCCTCTTCCGGGTGACATCCTCTTTCGGGTGAGCGGGGCCGACTGTCGGACCCGGCCACTACGGTGAGCCGGAGTCGTCACTGCTCCGGTGCCGACGCTACGCACAACCCTCCTGCCACGGAGAGACCGTGGCCGCTGAGTCCAAAGGAGGTGGGTTACTCATGCGTCACTACGAGGTGATGGTCATCCTCGACCCCTCGGTCGAGGAGCGCGCTGTCTCCCCCCTGATCGAGTCCTTCCTCGCCGTCGTCCGCAACGCCGGCGGCAAGGTTGAGAAGGTCGACACGTGGGGTCGCCGCCGTCTGGCTTACGAGATCAACAAGCAGTCCGAGGGCATCTACTCGGTCATCGACCTGAAGGCCACGCCTGAGGTCGTCAAGGAGCTCGACCGCCAGCTGGGCCTGAGCGAGTCGGTTCTGCGGACCAAGGTCCTGCGCCCGGACACCCACTGAGCCACCTCTGAGGCCTTCGGGTCTCGGGTAGCTCGCGTCCGCTGTTTCACGTGAAACAGCGGTGAACGGACATCTTCCCGAGAGGTCATCACCACCATGGCAGGCGAGACCGTCATCACCCTCGTCGGCAATCTCGTCGACGACCCCGAGCTGCGCTTCACCCCGTCGGGTGCGGCGGTCGCGAAGTTCCGTATCGCGTCCACCCCCCGCACCTTCGACCGTCAGACGAACGAGTGGAAGGACGGCGAGAGCCTCTTCCTCACGTGCAACGTCTGGCGCCAGCCGGCGGAGAACGTGGCCGAGTCGCTCCAGCGCGGCATGCGCGTCATCGTGCAGGGCCGACTGCGCCAGCGGTCTTACGAGACCAAGGAAGGCGAGAAGCGGACGGTCTTCGAGGTCGAGGTCGACGAGGTGGGCCCGAGCCTGCGCTCGGCGACCGCCAAGGTCACCCGGGCCAACCGCTCCGGCGGTCCTGGCGGCCCCGGTGGCGGCTTCGGCGGCCAGCAGGGTGGCGGCCAGGGCGGCTGGGGCGGCGGTGGCGGCCAGCAGGGCGGCGGCTGGGGTGGAAACTCCGGCGGCGGCCAGTCCGGCCCCTCCGACGACCCGTGGGCGTCCAGCGCCCCGTCCGGCGGCCAGCAGGGCGGCGGCTGGGGTGCCCCGTCCGGTGGTGGCTACTCGGAAGAGCCCCCGTTCTAAGAGCTGACAGATTTCGTGCGGCCCGGCCGCCAGCGTCCCCGGACGCCCGCCGGGCCGTGAACCCCAAATGGAGCACACCATGGCGAAGCCGCCTGCTCGCAAGCCGAAGAAGAAGGTTTGCGTCTTCTGCAAGGACAAGGTCAACTACGTTGACTACAAGGACACGAACCTGCTGCGGAAGTACATCTCCGACCGCGGCAAGATCCGTGCCCGCCGGGTCACCGGCAACTGCACCCAGCACCAGCGTGACGTCGCCACGGCCGTGAAGAACAGCCGTGAGATGGCGCTGCTGCCCTACACCAGCACCGCGCGCTAAGAGAGGGTGACCGAGTAATGAAGATCATCCTCACGCACGAGGTGCCGGGTCTCGGCTCCGCCGGCGAGGTCGTCGAGGTCAAGGACGGCTACGCCCGCAACTACCTGGTCCCGCGTGGCTACGCCATCCGCTGGACCAAGGGTGGTCAGAAGGACGTCGACGCCATCCGTCGCGCCCGCAAGATCCACGCGATCCAGACCCTTGAGGCCGCCAACGAGGTCAAGGGCCAGCTCGAGGGCGTCCAGGTCAAGCTGGCCGTCCGCTCGGGTGACGCCGGCCGTCTGTTCGGCTCGGTGACCCAGGCCGACGTCGTCGAGGCCATCAAGGCCGCCGGCGGCCCGGCTGTGGACAAGCGCGCCGTCGCGATCGCCTCGCCGATCAAGACCGTGGGCACCCACAAGGTCTCGGTCAAGCTGCACTCGGACGTCGTGGCCAACCTCGACGTCGCCGTCGTGGCTGCCTGAGTCCCACAGCAGTGGCCTGAGGGCCGGACTCCCCCCGGGGAGTCCGGCCCTCGGTCGTTCCAGGGTGTTCCGGGCCGGGGCTCAGCCCCGGACGGCCCCGGTGACCAGCCAGCGGCCGCCGCGGGCGCGGGCCACCAGGAACACCGCGCGGACCAGCATGAACAGGTTCATCGCCCACCAGAGCCCGGCCAATCCGGTGCCGGTGGCCGGCACCAGGGCCGCCGTCGGGGCGAACACCGCCAGGGTGGCGAGTGCGGCCCAGGCCAGGTACGGGCCGTCCCCGGCACCCATCAGGACGCCGTCCAGCACGAAGACCGGACCGGCCACCGGCTGGCTGAGCGCGAGCAGCAGCAGGGCGGTGTCCAGCTGGCCCTGGACCGCCGGGTCGGGGGTGAAGAGCGGGACGTACAGCGGGCGGGCGAGCACCACCAGCAGGCCGAGCACCACCCCGGAGCCGAGGCCCCACTCGACCATCCGCCGGGTTGCCGCCTTGGCGCCCGGGACGTCGGCGGCGCCCAGGTAGCGGCCGATGATGGCCTGCCCGGCGATCGCGATGGCGTCCAGCGCGAAGGCCAGGAAGCTGAACAGCGTCATGGTGATCTGGTGCGCGGCCACCTGGTCGTCGCCGAGCCGGGCGGCCACCGCGGTGGCGATCATCAGCACCGCGCGCAGGCTGACCGTCCGGACCAGCAGCGGACCGCCCGCCTTGGCACCGGCCCGGATGCCCGCCGCGTCCGGCCGCAGCGAGGCCCGCTCGTGGCGGGCGCCGCGGACCACCACGACCAGGTAGACGGCGGCCATCCCGGTCTGCGTCAGCACGGTGCCCCAGGCCGAGCCGGCCACCCCGAGCCCCGCCCCGTACACCAGGCCTGCGTTCAGGCCGATGTTGGTGGTGAAGCCCGCGACCGCCACCAGCAGCGGCGTACGGGTGTCCTGGAGACCGCGCAGCACACCGGTGGCCGCCATCACCAGCAGCATGGCCGGGATGCCCAGCGAGCTGATCCGCAGGTAGGTGACCGCGTACGGCGCGGCGGTCGGCGAGGCGCCCAGCACCCCGGCCGCCCAGGGGGCCAGCAGCAGAGTGAGCAGGACGACCGGGACGGCCAGCCCGAGAGCGAGCCAGAGACCGTCGACGCCCTGCTGGACGGCGCCCCGGCGGTCCCCGGCGCCGATCTGGCGGGCCACCGCGGCGGTGGTGGCGTAGGCGAGGAAGACGAACACACCGGTCGCGGTGGTGAGCGCGGCGGAGGCGACGCCGACCCCGGCGAGCTGGGGGGTGCCGAGGTGGCCGACGATCGCCGAGTCGGCCATCAGGAAGAGCGGTTCGGCGACCAGCGCGCCGAAGGCCGGGACCGCCAGGGCGAGGATCTCGCGGTCGTGCCGGCGGCTGGGGGGCTCGGTGGGGGCGGCGGTCATGGGCTCCAGGGTACTCATCCACAGGTAATGGGTGATAGCCCTATGCAGTCGTTACTCGAAATCCTGAGCGACGAGCTCTGTGCGCTGGGTGCCCACAGCCGTTCGGTGGTGTGTGAAGAATTTCTCATGCACAGGCCCGGGAAGAGGTATTCGCAGGTCAGGGGGTTGACGGTGGATCGATCGTCTGGTTATCCACAGGAACTTCCACAGGGGTGTCCACAGCTTTGCGGCAGTTCTCCACAGCCCAGGGCCACTCGTCCACACCCCCTGTGGATAACCGCCTTGGCGCAAGGGCTCCCGGCGCCTTAGCGTGGGCCGTCCACCCGACACTCCCACCCGCCCCGGCGTCCGATTTGTCGGTGCCATGGCGTACAAAGAGGAGCGGCTCCGCTCCACCCAGCCACCGGCAAGGCCTGCTCCAACTCGCACCACTCGCTGATCGGGGAACACGCGTGACCGGCCCCCAGTACGACGACCACGACGCCCCGCCGCCGGAGGAGGACTGGCAGACCGCCGAGGACCCGTTCCCGGTCGGTGCCTTCGACGACGCCCCCTTCCCGGACGGGCCCGGCGACCGGCTCCCGGTCCCCCGGAACCGTGGTGGCCAGGGCGGCGGCCGGGGCGAGGGCTTCCGCAAGGGCGGCGGCTTCAAGAAGGGCGACCGCCGGGACGACCGGGACCGCCGCGAGGACGAGGGCCAGGGCGGCGTCGACGGCTTCGAGCGCGTCCCTCCGCAGGACCTCGCCGCCGAGCAGTCCGTCCTGGGCGGCATGCTGCTCTCCAAGGACGCCATCGCCGACGTGGTCGAGGTGCTCAAGCCGGCCGACTACTACCGGCCCGCGCACGAGATGGTCCACGGAGCGATCCTCGACCTCTACGCCCGCGGCGAGCCGGCCGACCCGATCACCGTGGCCGGCGAGCTGACCAAGCGCGGCGAGCTGCAGCGCGTCGGCGGCGCCTCGTACCTGCACACCCTGGTCAACTCCGTCCCGACCGCGGCCAACGCCGAGTACTACGCCCAGATCGTCCACGAGCGCGCCGTGCTGCGCCGCCTGGTCGAGGCCGGCACCCGGATCGCCGGAATGGGCTACGCGGCCGAGGGCGACGTGGACGAGATCGTCAACGCCGCCCAGGCGGAGATCTACGCCGTCACCGAGCAGCGCACCAACGAGGACTACGCGCCGCTCGCCGACATCATGGAGGGTGCCCTCGACGAGATCGAGGCGATCGGCTCCCGCAACGGCCAGATGTCCGGCGTGCCGACCGGTTTCGCCGACTTCGACCAGCTCACCAACGGTCTGCACCCCGGCCAGATGATCGTCATCGCGGCCCGACCCGCGATGGGCAAGTCCACCCTCGCGCTGGACTTCGCCCGGGCCTGCTCGATCCACCACAAGCTGCCGAGCGTGATCTTCTCGCTCGAAATGGGCCGCAACGAGATCGCCATGCGGCTGCTCTCCGCCGAGGCCCGGGTCGCGCTGCACCACATGCGCTCCGGCAACATGACGGACGACGACTGGACCCGGGTCGCCCGCCGGATGCCCGACGTCAGCGAGGCGCCGCTGTTCATCGACGACTCGCCGAACCTGTCGATGATGGAGATCCGCGCCAAGTGCCGCCGGCTCAAGCAGCGCAACGACATCAAGCTGATCGTGATCGACTACCTCCAGCTGATGCAGTCCGGCGGCTCCCGCCGGGCCGAGAACCGCCAGCAGGAGGTCTCGGACATGTCCCGTAACCTCAAGCTGCTGGCCAAGGAACTGGAAGTCCCGGTCATCGCGCTGTCCCAGCTGAACCGTGGTCCCGAGCAGCGCACCGACAAGCGGCCGATGGTCTCGGACCTCCGTGAGTCCGGCTCGATCGAGCAGGACGCCGACATGGTCATCCTGCTGCACCGCGAGGACGCCTACGAGAAGGAGTCGCCCCGCGCGGGCGAGGCCGACCTGATCGTCGCCAAGCACCGTAACGGCCCGACCGCCACCATCACGGTCGCCTTCCAGGGCCACTACTCGCGCTTCGTCGACATGACCCGGGACTAAGGGCCGGTCCAGGTCCTAGGGCCGGCCGGTCCCGCAGGAGCTGGGCCGGTGCCGGTCGAGGTGGGCGCGGGGCCGTCGGACCGCTGATCACCCGGTGGTCACCTGAGCTGAGCAGGGCTCGTCCCCGGTGGGGGACGAGCCCTGCGTCGTACGAACGGTCGGCGGTCGCCGTCAGACCGTGACGGTGGCGCGGAACAGCGTGCTGCCGGTGCCGGAGAGGCTGGTCGGGGCGCCGGTGGCCGGAAGGAAGGCGGACTGGCCGCGGGCGAGGTCCAGCGCGGTACCGTCGGCGCCGGTGAGCCGTACCGCGCCCTCGGTGCAGAGCAGGATCTGCGGGGTGCGACCGTCGATCTCGCGCCCGACGCCGTCCAGCTCGAAGCGGGAGAGCCGGAACTCGTCGATCGGGGCGGGGTAGAGCTGCTCGCCGGGGGTGCCCTCGACCGGGACGGGACGGACCACCCGGGCCGCGCCGGACTCGAAGACCACGACCTTCAGCAGCTCCGGCACGTCGATGTGCTTGGGGGTGAGGCCGGCCCGCAGCACGTTGTCCGAGTTGGCCTGCAGCTCGACGCAGACGCCGGACAGGTAGGCGTGCGGCACCCCGGCGCCCAGGTAGAGCGCCTCGCCGGCACGCAGCCGGAAGTGGTTGAGCAGGAAGGCGGTGATCAGGCCGCGGTCCTCCGGGAAGTCCTTGGCGATCCGCGCGTACGGGGCGTAGTACCAGTCCGGATCGCCGGTGTCGCACGCCGTCAGTACCTCGGCGGTCTCCCGGACGGTCTTCCTGGCGGTCTCGTCGTCCATGGTGAGGAGGGCGGCCAGCGTGCCGCGCAGCGCCTCGGACTCGTCCTCGACGCACAGCAGGTCGATCAGCGGGTCCAGCCCGGGCACCGAGAGCCGGGCCATCAGCTCGGCCGTCTCGGTGGGCCGGCGGAAGCCGCACAGGCCATCGAACTCGCCCAGCGCACAGATCATTTCGGGCTTGTGATTGTCGTCGCGGTAGCTGCGCTCGGGGGCGTCCAGCGGTATGCCCAGGGCGTTCTCGGCGGCGAAGCCGGCCTTGGCCTGGTCCAGCGTGGGGTGCGCCTGGATGGACAGCGGGATGCCCGCGGTGAGCACCTTGAACAGGAACGGCAGGGTCGGGCCGAACCGGGCCACGCTCGCCGCGCCGAGCTCTCGCTCGGGGTCGGCCGCGATCAGCTCGTCCAGTCGGCGCGGGCCCTCGCCGCGGTCGGCGCGGGACGGGTCGCCGGGGTGGGCGCCCATCCACAGCTCGGCCTGCGGTTCACCGGTCGGTTCCTGCCCCAGCAGCTCGGGCAGGGCCGTGAGCGACCCCCAGGCATACGGGCGGACGGTGTTGACGAGCCTGTCCATGCGCGCGGTCCTACTCCTTCGCTGGCTGGGCGGGTGTGCCGGATCGGCGGGGCGGGCCCGGCCGTCCGGGCGGTCCGGGCACGGGCAAGGGCATCGACCCTAGCCCACCCGCATCACCCACGGGGAAATGGTGGTCGTCCGGTGGGAGTGCCGTGGTCGGACCGGTGGTTCCCGGGCGCGGTAGTAGGATGCCAGGACGCAGTAGTCCCCGCCCCGCACAGCATTCTCCACCGCCGACAACCCGCCGGCGGGCTGTCGGCGGGACCGCGTTCCAGAGTGCGGGCGACGGTGTTCTGATACTCCCCGCCATCGGCCGAGAGGTTTGTACGTGACCGTGAACCAGCAGAGTTTTGCTGATCTCGGCAGGGTCCTGGTGATCATCCCGACCTACAACGAGGCGGAGAACGTCGAACGGATCGTCGGCCGGGTCCGCGCCTCGGTGCCCGAGGCGCACGTGTTGGTCGCCGACGACAACAGCCCCGACGGCACCGGTGAGCTGGCCGACAAGCTGGCCGCCGAGGACCCGCACGTCCACGTCATGCACCGCAAGGGCAAGGAGGGCCTGGGCGCCGCCTACCTCGCCGGCTTCCGCTGGGGCATCGACAACGGCTACGACGTCCTGGTCGAGATGGACGCCGACGGCTCGCACCAGCCCGAGGAACTGGACCGGCTGCTGGGCGCGCTGCGCGGCGCCGACCTGGTGCTCGGCTCGCGCTGGGTGCCGGGCGGCCGGGTGGTGAACTGGCCGAAGTCCCGGCTGCTGCTCTCGCGCGGTGGCTCGACCTACTCCCGGCTGATGCTGGGCGTGCCGATCCGGGACGTCACCGGCGGCTACCGGGCCTTCCGCAAGGAGACCCTGCTGGGGCTGGGCATGGACCAGGTCGCCTCGGCCGGGTACTGCTTCCAGGTCGACCTGGCCTGGCGCACGGTGAAGGCCGGGTTCAAGGTCGCCGAGGTGCCGATCACCTTCGTCGAGCGCGAGCTGGGTGCGTCCAAGATGAGCCGCAACATCGTGATCGAGGCGCTCTGGCGGGTCACCACCTGGGGTGTCGCCGACCGGGTGGCCCGCCTGCGCGGGGCCGTGACCAAGCGCTGAGCCCGCGGGTGTCTGAAGGGCCCGTCCACCGGTTCGCCGGTGGGCGGGCCCTTCGTCGTTCGTGGGCGGGGCCGTTCCGGGAATGTCAGCAGCCGCCCTTGAGCGCGCTCTCCGGCAGGTAGCGGTCGGCCCAGAGGGCCAGCTCGGTGAGCGCCGGCTTCAGCGCGACGCCGCCCTCGGTGAGCCGGTAGCTGACCCGTAGCGGCGGGCCGGCGTCGACCTCGCGGACGACCATCCCGGCCTCGGTCAGCTCGGTCAGCCGGTCGGAGAGCATCCGCTCGCTGATGCCCGGGATCGCGCGGCGCAGCTCGGAGAAGTAGGCCGGGCCGCTCTGGTTGAGCACGCCCAGCAGCAGGCCGGTCCAGCGCTTCCCGAGCAGGGTGAACACCCGGGTGAGGGCCATCTCGACGTTGGTGCAGCCGCTCTGGTCCCCGGCGACGCACGCCTCCACGGCGGTCGGCGCCCCATCGGTCACTACCTCGTGCTCGGCCATGGGATCCAGCGTACTCGACCTGTCACTAGTGACTGCAGAAAAGTAAGCTGCTACGGTACTTGCAGCTGCAGGAGAAACAGCAGCTACTTATTCTCTGGAGGTCTCCATGCCCACGCTTCTGCACATCGACTCCTCCGCAGTCGCCGGCGGCTCCGTCTCCCGCGAGGTCACGGCCGCCTTCCGGGCCGCCTGGCTGGCCGAGCACCCCGAGGGAACGGTGATCCACCGGGACCTCGCCGCCGACCCGATCCCGCACCTGGACGTGCACGGCATCACCGGCGGGTTCGTCCCCGCCGAGGGCCGCAGCGCCGAGCAGACCGCCGCCTTCGCACTGCGCGACGAGCTGATGGCCGAGCTGGAGCAGGCCGACGCCGTACTGATCGGCGCCCCGATGTACAACTTCACGATCCCGTCGACCCTCAAGGCCTGGCTGGACCAGGTGATCCTGATCGGCCGCACCGCGGGTGAGGAGCCCTCCGCCAAGGGCACCCCGGTCACCGTGGTCGCCGCCCGCGGCGGCTCGTACGCGCCCGGCGCCCCGCGCGAGCCGTACGAGTTCGTCACCACCTACCTGGAGAAGGTGCTGACCGGCATGCTCGGGCTGGAGGTCGACTTCATCGTCCCCGAGTTCACCCTGGCCGGGTCCGTCCCGGCGATGGCCGACTTCGTCCCGAAGGCCGCCGAGTCCAAGGCCCAGGCACTGGAGCAGGCCGCCCGCCGCGGCAAGGAGCTCGCCGCCCGCACCGCGGTGTGAGCCGCGCCCGAAGGCGCGCCCCGTCGGGCGCGCCTTCCGCGCAATCGGCCGCCAATGCTCCCATGCTGTAGGGCGCAGGGAGTCCGACCGCCGACCAGAGGGAGCAGCCCGTGACGTCGTCCCCGCCCGAGGAGAGCGCCGGCGCGGAGCGGATGGACGCCGAGCCCGTCGCGGCCGACACCGCTGTGGCGCGCGCCGCCGCCGCGGAGGCCGAGCGGTCCGCCCGGCCGCTGGAGGTCGCCGTCTTCACCGGCCCCGAGTCGGCCTTCTTCAGCACCTCCACGCTGGTCCTCGGCGAGCAGACCGCGATCCTGGTGGACGCCCAGCTCACCCGCAGCGCCGGGCGGGAACTGGCCGAGTGGGTCGCGGGCAAGGGCCGCCGGCTGCTCGCCGTCGTCATCACCCACCAGCACCCCGACCACTACTTCGGCGCCGAGGAGGTGCTGAAGCTCTTCCCGGACGCGCGGCTGCTGGCCGTACCGGCGGTGGTCGAGGGCATCCGGCGCACCGTCGCCGCCAAGGTCGCGCAGTGGAAGCCGGTGTACGGCGACGACATCCCGAACCACCCGCTGATCCCCGCCCCGCTGCTGCCGCAGCCGCTGATGCTCGACCGCCAGGTGATCCCGGTGCTGCTGCTCGGCCAGGCTGACTGCGGGGAGTCCACGGTCGTCCACGTGCCGAGCATCCGGACCGTGATCGCCGGGGACTTCGTCTACAACGGCACCCACGTGTGGACCGCCGACACCACCCCGGCCCAGCGCACCACCTGGGGGCACAACCTCGGCCGGATCGCGGACCTCGGCGTCGACCGGGTGATCGCCGGCCACCGCGCCCCCGAGCAGGGCGACGACGCGGCCCGGGTGCTCGCCTTCACCGGGAAGTACCTTCAGGACTTCGACCGGGCGCTGGCCGCGCACCCGCACGACCCGGAGGCGCTGGTCACGACGATGAGCGAGCGGTACGGGGAGCTGACCCTGCCGTCCTTCCTGGAGCTGGGCGCGGCGGCGAACACCGCCCGGGCGTCGGCGGAGGACGGGATCATCGACGCGGAGATCGTCGAGGACGACGACCCGGCCGAGTAGGGTCCGGCACGGCCGGGCGGATACTGGCCACATGACGCCGTACGACGTGATCGTTCCGGCGGGTGGTGCCGCCCGCCGCCTCGGCGGGGTCGACAAGCCCGGCCTGACCGTGGGGGAGACCTCCCTGCTCGACCGGGTGCTCGCCGCCTGCGCGGGCGCCCGCACCACCGTCGTGGTCGGCCCCGCCCGGCCGACCGCGCGCGAGGGGGTCCGCTGGACCAGGGAGCAGCCGCCCGGTGGCGGGCCGGTCGCGGCCGTCTCGGCCGGGCTCGACCTGGTCACCGCGGACACCGTGCTACTGCTCGCCGCCGACCTGCCCTTCCTGGACCGGTGGACGGTGGAGCGGCTGGTCGACGCCCTCGACGCGGCCGAGCCGACCGTGGCGGCCACCGTCCTGCTCGACGCCGGCGGACGCGAGCAGCCGCTCGCCGCCGCCTACCGGACCGCCCCGCTGCGCACCGCGCTGGCCGGCCTCGGCGACCCGGACGGACTGCCGCTGCGCCGGCTCGTCGGAGGGCTGTCCCGGCTGCTGGTGGCCGACACCCACAACGTCGCGTACGACTGCGACACCTGGGAGGACCTGGAGCAGGCCCGGGAGCGGGAGAGGTCCTGAACCTTCGCCGCGCGGCGACCGGAAGGGCAGCTCACGGGGTCCTTCGTCGGCCCGTGAGGGAAACGACGCGCCCCGCACACGGGGTGAACACCTACGGGAAACCGCCGATCAGGCAGCATGGGCGCATGGAGCGCACGCTGGAAGACTGGATCGCCGAGGTCAAGGCCGACCTGGGCATCGACCTGGATGTGGACGTCCGGGGCCTGCTCGACATGGCCCGGGTGGTCGCGCACGGGGTGGCCCGCCCGGCCGCGCCGCTGACCGCCTTCCTGATCGGCTACGCGGCCGCCCAGCAGGGCGGCGGGTCGGCGGCCGTGGCCGAGGCGTCCCGGCGGACCACGGCGCTCGCCGAGCGCTGGAGCGCCGCCGACGGGCCGGGCGAGCCGTGAGCGCGGTCGGGCAGACTGCCGTGGCGGCGCCGTCCACCGGCCCGGGCACGCTGAGCTGGCCGCAGGCCCGGGAGGCCGCGCGCCGGGCCGGGCTGCGCCCGCTGCCGGTGGTCGGGCTGCCGCTGGCCGAGACGCTCGGGCACACCCTGGCCGAACCGCTGGGCGCGCTGACCGACCTGCCCGCCTTCGACACCTCCGCGATGGACGGCTGGGCGGTGGCCGGCCCCGGGCCCTGGCGGGTCGCCGGACGGGTGCTGGCCGGCCGGACCGAGGTGGCGCCGCTGGACGACGGCAGCGCCGTCGAGATCGCCACCGGGGCCCAACTGCCGCCCGGCGCAACCGCCGTGCTGCGCCGCGAGCACGGCCGGGCGGACGGCGCACTGCTGCACGACCGCGGCCCGCAGCCGCTGACCACCGGCCAGGACGTCCGCCCGCGCGGCCAGGAGTGCCGCCGGGGCGAGGAGTTGCTGCCGGCCGGGACGGTGGTCGGCCCGGCCGTGCTCGGCCTGGCCGCCGCCTGCGGCCACGACCGGCTGGCCGTCCGCCGTCGGCCGATGGTCCAACTACTGTTGCTCGGAGACGAGTTGCTCGCCTCCGGGATCCCCGGGCCGGGGCTGGTCCGGGACGCGCTCGGTCCGCTGCTGCCGCCCTGGCTGCGGGCGGCCGGTGCGGAGGTGGCCGAAGTCCGGTGCGTCCGGGACGACTTCGGGCTGCTGCGGGACGCGCTGCGGCACTCCACCGCCGATGTCGTGGTCACCACCGGCGGGACGGCCGCCGGGCCGGTGGACTTCCTGCACCGGGCGCTCGCCGAGGTCGGCGCCCGGCTCCTGGTGGACGGCGTCGCCGTACGGCCCGGACATCCCATGCTGCTGGCCGAACTCCCCGGCGGACGCCACCTGGTGGGCCTGCCGGGCAACCCGCTGGCCGCCGTCGCCGGGATGGTCACGCTCGCCCTGCCGCTGCTGCACGCCCGCGGTGGGCGGGCGGTCGCCGCTCCCGCGCTCGCACCGGCGGCCGTCGTCCTGCCCGGGCACCCGGTGGACACCCGGCTGCAGCCGGTGCGGCGCACCGTTGAAGGGGTCGTACCGCTCGCCTTCGACGGGCCCGCGATGCTGCGCGGCCTGGCCCGGGCCGAGGCGCTGGCCGTGGTCCCGCCCGGCGGGGCGGCGGCGGGGCAGACCGTCGAGCTGGTGGAGGCGCCGTGAGCGAGCGCAGCGAGGTGCGCGTGTGAGGGAGCGGAGCGAGCTCCGCCACCGAGAGGTGCGTGTGGGCGCATGAGTCGGTTGCGCCAGGGGCCGAGCCGTGGCGTAGCTCGTCATCAAGTCGGCCGGCCGGGGCGGGGCCTGGCCCCGAACTGCCGTGAGGCGCAGTAGGTTCGGGGCATGCATGCGATGACGATTCCCGTACCCGGCGGTCCCGAGGCACTGGTGTGGGCGGAGGTGCCCGACCCGGTGCCCGGCGAGGGCGAGGTCCTGGTCGAGGTGGCGGCCACCGCCGTCAACCGGGCCGATCTGCTCCAGCGGCAGGGCTTCTACAGCCCGCCGCCCGGCGCCTCGCCCTACCCGGGGCTGGAGTGCGCCGGGCGGATCGTCGCGCTCGGGCCGGGGGTGTCCGGCTGGGCGGTCGGCGACGAGGTGTGCGCGCTGCTGGCCGGCGGCGGGTACGCCCAGCGGGTCGCGGTGCCGAGCGGGCAGCTGCTGCCGCTGCCCAAGGGGCTGAGCGCGGAGCAGGCCGCGGCGCTGCCGGAGGTCGCCTGCACGGTGTGGTCCAACGTGTTCCTCACGGCCCACCTGCGGCCGGGTGAGACGGTGCTGCTGCACGGCGGCGCGAGCGGCATCGGGACGATGGCGATCCAGCTGGCCAAGGCGGTCGGCGCGCGGGTCGCGGTGACGGCGGGCAGCGCGGAGAAGCTGGCCCGGTGCGCCGAGCTGGGCGCGGACATCATGATCAACTACCGCGAGCAGGACTTCGTCGAGGCACTCCGGGAGGCCACCGGCGGGGCCGGGGCGGACGTGATCCTGGACATCATGGGCGCCAAGTACCTGCAGCGGAACGTGGACGCGCTGGCGGTCAACGGGAGGCTGGTGATCATCGGGCTGCAGGGCGGGGTGAAGAGCGAGCTGGACCTCAACGCGCTGCTGCGCAAGCGGGCGGCCGTGATCGCCACCAACCTGCGCGGGCGGCCGCTGGCGGAGAAGGCGGCGATCGTGGCGGCGGTGCGGGAGCACGTGTGGCCGCTGGTGGAGTCCGGGGTGGTGAAGCCGGTGGTGGACCGGGTGCTGCCGCTGACCGAGGCCGGTGCCGGACACCGGGCGCTGGAGGCGGGGGAGCAGGTCGGGAAGGTCGTACTGAAGGCCTGAAGGTTTGAAGGCCCGAGGGGTTGGCGGCGGTCGGCTGCAGGGCTGCACAGGGTGTCCGAAATGCCGCGTTAGTCGGAATGTGTGAGTCTGGTCCGGAGCTGTCCCGCCGCCGATTCCGCCCCCGGGCGCGGTCGGCCGTCGGAAGGACTCCGACCGTGGCCGCATCACTGCACGCACTCCTCGGGCCGCTGCCCGCCGCACCGCACCACCGTCGCACCCGCCGCTCCCAGCGGCTGCTCGCGGCGGCCGTGCTGGGCCTCACGCTCCCGCTGGCCGCCGCGACGACGGCCGTGGCGGGGCCCTCGCCGAACACCCGGGCGAGCATCGAGGCGGAGCCCTCGGCCGCGCTGCCGCAGCATTCGGGGCGCCGAACGCGCCCGGACGACCGCGACTTCCACCGGGCCCACCGCCATCGCCACCGCCACCGCCCGGCGTCGGCGCCGGAACGCCCCGACGCCACCGTGGAACGGGCTCCGGACCAGGCTCCGGACCGGACTCCGGGCCAGGCCACCGACCAGAGCGTCGAGCAGCAGCCCGAGCAGGCCCGGGACCAGAGCGTCGAGGCCGACCAGCCGGACAGCGACGCGGACACCCCGGACGCCCCGGCCCCCGTAGCCCCCGCGGCCCCCAGCGCCCCGGACACCGGCGCGGCGGCCTCCGGCCAAACCGTCGCGGCGGCCTCCGGCCAAACCGTCGCGGCCGCCGCCCCCGCAGTCCTCCCCGCCCGCTGGCAGGACGCCTCCACCCTCCAGCTCCCCCTCGGCGTCGGGCTGGGCCTCATCGGCTGCGGCCTCGCCCTGATCGGCCTCAGCCTCCGGAAGGGCTGAAGCAGGCACCGGTAGTGAGGCACGGAGCACCGGGTGGCCCGTCCGTGCCTCACCGTGCACGTCCCGCGTCGGCCCGCCGAGGGCGGTCCCCTCGGCGTCCGCCGGCGTGGAGGTTCGGTGCGGGTTCTGGGGTGGTGGCGGTCCCGCCCACGGTGGGCGCCCGGGGCGGTAGTTGGATGGGGCGGGGCGGGAACTGAGTATCCGTACGGATTCCCGCGCGGGGCACGGGGGCGTACCGTCGTGACGGGGTGGCGCAGGACGGCGGGACGAACGGGGGCTTCCGCCCGATCAACCCCAGTGAGAGAGAATGTTGTTCATGACGAATCCGATGAACGAGCGCTCGTCGCAGGAGCCCTTTCGGGCCGTCGGCGGGCAGGCGCAGGACGGCCAGAAGGTGCTGATCGTCGGACCGGACGGGCTGCCCGTGGGCCAGGGGTTCGCCGGCTCGGCGGGGGGCGTGGACGACGAGGGCGACACGCCGCGTGAGCTCCCGGTGACCGAGATGGTCGAGCAGCCCGCCAAGGTCATGCGCATCGGCAGCATGATCAAGCAGCTGCTGGAGGAGGTTCGGGCCGCGCCCCTCGACGAGGCCAGCCGGGCCCGGCTGAAGGACATCCACGCCAGCTCGATCAAGGAGTTGGAACTCGGGCTGGCCCCGGAGCTGGTCGCCGAGCTGGAGCGGCTGTCGCTGCCGTTCACCGAGGACAGCATCCCGACCGAGGCCGAGCTGCGGATCGCCCAGGCCCAGCTGGTGGGTTGGCTGGAGGGCCTGTTCCACGGCATCCAGACCGCCCTGTTCGCCCAGCAGATGGCCGCGCGGGCCCAGCTGGAGCAGATGCGTCGCGCGCTGCCGCCCGGTCTGCACGGGGGCGAGGCGGACGAGGAGGAGCCGGGCCAGGGCCGCGGCATCCGCTCCGGCCCCTACCTGTAGGTCGCAGCCCGTAGGCCGTCGCCGGGGCCGGACGTACCACGACGATCCGCCCCGGGCCGCAGCGCCGCGCAACGGCGCTGACGGTCCGGGGCCAGGATCGGCCCTGGGCCGATCACCGTCGGCGGGAGCCGATACCCTGACCCCTGTCGCTGGCCGGTCGAGCCGCCGCGACAGGGGTCCGCCAGGCCAGCGGGCCGGGCCCACCACGCACGGACGAGACCGAACGTCACGGCTGCGGCAGCACGGCCGCGCCGAGGGGGAGCAGAGGACCATGAGCGAGCACGGCAACGCGGCGGTCGAGGGCTTCTCCCTGGGCAACGGCCGCTATGTGCTGCAGCGGCTGCTGGGCGAGGGCGGCATGGCCTCCGTGCACCTCGCGTACGACAGCGTGCTGGACCGGCAGGTCGCGCTGAAGAGCATGCACAGCGAGCTCGGCCGGGACGACTCGTTCAAGGAACGGTTCCGTCGCGAGGCCCAGGCGGTGGCCCGGCTGGAGCACCCCAACATCGTCACGGTGTACGACAGCGGCGAGGACATCGCCCCGGACGGCTCCAGCACGCCGTACATCGTCATGCAGCTGATCGACGGCAAGGGCCTGCGCGAGACGATCAACGAGGCGGTCGCCCAGTACGGCGCGGTGCCCACCGAGCAGGCCCTGAAGGTCACCATCGGCGTGCTGAACGCGCTGGAGGCCTCGCACGACATGGGCCTGGTGCACCGCGACATCAAGCCCGGCAACGTCATGTTCGACCGCAAGGGCAATGTCAAGGTCATGGACTTCGGCATCGCCCGGGCGCTGGAATCCGGCGTCACGTCGATGACGCAGACCGGCATGGTGGTCGGCACCCCGCAGTACCTCTCGCCCGAGCAGGCGCTCGGCAAGCCGGTGGACGCCCGCTCCGACCTCTACTCGGTCGGCGTGATGCTCTTCGAGATGCTCACCGGCCAGCTGGTCTTCGACGGCGACTCGGCCTTCTCGATCGCCTACAAGCACGTCCAGGAGGAGCCGCCGGCTCCCTCCGGCCTCAACCGCTCGATCACCCCGGCCGTGGACGCCTACGTCGCCCAGGCGCTGCGCAAGGACCCGGCGCACCGCTTCCAGAGCGCGGCCGAGATGCGGGACGAGGCGGAGCGGCTGATCGCGGAGCTGAAGGGCGGCGGCAGCGGGCACCAGCTGCAGGCGAGCACCCCGCTGGTGATCGCCGAGGGCCCGCGCTCGGTGCACGCCGCGCCGCAGACCCCGCACCCCTTCCCGCAGCAGCCGCAGTACCAGACCCCGCCGCCGGCCTACCAGACCCCGGCCCCGCAGGCTCCGCACACGCCGCAGCCGCAGTACCTCCAGCAAGGGCAGCCGCAGTACCAGACCCCGCCGCCGGCCTACCAGACCCCGCGTCCGCAGGCTCCGCACACGCCGCAGCCGCAGTACCTCCAGCAAGGGCAGCAGCGGCCGATGCACACCCCGGCGCCGCAGCCGATGCCGATGCCGCCGTACCAGCAGCCGAAGCCCAACGGCGGCGGCTGCTCCACGGCCTTCGTGGTCGTCGCGATCATCGTCGGTGTGCTGGTGCTGGCCGGCATCATCATCGCGATCGTGGTGAACAAGGCGAAGAACGACACCAAGAGCAAGTTCGGCCACGCCGAGCGGCCTGCCGCGGTGCTGGTGCTGGACCAGCCGGCCGACCGGAATGGCCTGCTCTGACGGGTTCCGGCCGGTTCGGGCGGGTCACGGGTGCGCGCCGGAAGCGGTAGCGTTCGGGGATACGTAAGCGACAGGGCACCGCGATTCCGAGCGAACGCCCGGGGCGAGGAGCGATGGCACAGACGCAGCAGCCGGACGACGACGCGGGTGCCCGAGGGGACGGACAGACCGGCGGGACGCCGAGGATCCCCGAGCCGGGCAACGACGCCGCGACCTCCGCGCTGCCGCCGTTCGGCCGGAGCGGGCCGCAGACCCCGGGCCGTGGTACCGCTGCCCCGCTGGGCACGGTCGGCGACGGCCGCTACCGGCTGACCCACCGGCTCGGCCGCGGCGGCATGGCCGAGGTCTTCGCCGCCGAGGACGTGCGGCTGGGCCGCACCGTCGCGGTCAAGCTGCTGCGCGGCGAGCTCGCCCAGGACGACGTCGCCCGGCTGCGGTTCACCCGCGAGGCGCACGCCGTCGCGGCGCTGAACCACCACTCGATCGTCTCGGTCTACGACACCGGCGAGGAGTACGTCGGGGACGAGTCCACGCCGTACATCGTGATGGAGCTGGTCGAGGGCCGGACCGTCCGCGAGCTGCTGGTGGACGAGGAGGCGCCGCCGGTCGACCAGGCGCTGATCATCATCGCCGGGGTGCTGGAGGCGCTCGCCTACAGCCACCGGAACGGGATCGTCCACCGCGACATCAAGCCCGCCAACGTGATCATCACGAACAGCGGCGCGGTCAAGGTGATGGACTTCGGCATCGCCCGGGCGCTGACCGGAGGGGCCACCACGATGACCCAGACCGGCATGGTCATGGGCACCCCGCAGTACCTGTCGCCCGAGCAGGCGCTCGGCAAGGCGGTCGACCACCGTTCCGACCTGTACGCGGCCGGCTGCATGCTCTACGAGCTGCTCACGTTGCGCCCGCCGTTCACCGGCGACACCCCGCTCTCGGTGGTCTACCAGCACGTCCAGGACCTGCCGGTGCCGCCCTCGCAGGCCAACAGCCGGGTGCCGGTCGGGCTGGACCCGCTGGTGCTGCGCTCGCTCGCCAAGAACCCGGACGACCGCTTCCAGGACGCCGACGAGTTCCGCGCCCACGTGCAGCACGCGCTGCGCGAGATGCACGGCGCGGCCGGGGCCGGCTGGGTCGGCGCGGCCGACGGGCTGCCGGGCGACACCGGCGCCACCCAGGTGATCCGGCCGGACCAGACGCTGGCCACCCAGGCCTTCGGCACGGTCGGCGCGGGCGACCAGACCTCCGTGCTGCCGTACTCGGCGGGCGGCCCGCACGCCCCCTCCTCGCCCCATCAGGGGGCTGGCGGCCCGTACGGCGGTGGCGGTGACGGCGGCGACGTCGAGCACGGCGGCGGACGGCGGCGCGGGCCCTGGGGCTGGGTGGTCGGCGGCATCGCCGTGCTGCTCGCGGCCGGCGCCGGGATCGCCTTCGCGCTCAGCGGTGGCAACGACAACACCGGCAAGACGATCACGCCGACCGCGCCCGCCTCGGTGGTCAGCACCACCGAGGCGACCACGCCGACCCAGAGCGGCCAGCCGACCCTGCCGCCGTCCGTCTCCGGCAGCCGGCGGCCGACGCAGCAGACCGACAACGGCGGCTACACCGGGAACGGCGGCAACAACAACGTGTCGCCGTCGCCGAGTTCGGGCAGGCACACGTCGACCCCGACGGCGACCTCGACGCCGACGTCGACCGTGACCCACACCCCGACGGCCACCTCCTCGGCGACCGGCGGGGGGACCGCGGCGCCAACGCCGAGCTCGGGTGGTGGCGGTAGCACGGCCACCTCGAACCCGGTGCCGACCTCGAAGCCGACCGGCGGCGTCACGCCGCCGCCGCCGCCCCAATGACCCTCGGCTGACGGGCTCAGTTGGCGAAGGCGTCCAGGACCTGCTCGTACTCCTGGCACCACCACGCCAACTGGCCCGCCGAGGCGGGGTAGAGCGGGTCGGCCCGGTGGTCGGCCCGCTGGTAGCGCCACTGCAGTATCCAGAAGTCGTTCAGCCGCTCCCACCAGACCCGGTGGACGGCTGCGGCCAGGTGCCCGGCGGTGGCGGCCCCGGAGGCCCGGTAGGCCTGTGAGTAGCAGCGGACCCGGACCAGGTCGAGGGTGCCGGTGTCCCGGTCGTTGAACAGCAGGGTGGCGGCGCGGACGGCCTCCTCCGCGCGTGGCTGCGGGCCGAGCTTGTCCCAGTCCAGGACGGCCGTGACGTGCCCGTCGGCGTACAGCAGGTTGAGGCCGTGGAAGTCGCCGTGGGTCCAGCCGGTGGGAGGGGCGGTGCGCGGGTCGGGGCGGCGGTGGGCGTGTTCGGCGAGCAGTTCCAGCCGTTCGTCGAGCCGTTCTTCGACCAGTGCGTCCAGTTCGCCGTACGGGCGGTGCTCGCGGGCGCGGCGTTGCAGGTCGCGGGCGAGTTCCGCGCTGTCGAGGGGGTCGGCGCTGCGGTACCCGGCGGGTTGGTCGAGGGGAGCGCAGGCGTCGTCGAGCGCGCCGTGCAGTCGGCCGAGCAGCGCGCCGAGCGCGTCGCACTGCGACGGGGGGAGCTCCGTGCCGTGCTGGTGTCGGCCATCGACCCAGGGGAAGAGCGCGAACAGCCGGCCGTCCAGGCCAGCCACCGTGCCGACGCGTTCGGAGCAGGTCAGCGGGGGTGCGACGGGCAGTCCGAGGGCGTGCAGGTCGGTCATCGCGCGGTGGTGGGCGAGGATCTTCGGGCGGTTGGCGGTGGCGGCGTCGACGTAGCACTTCAGGAAGTAGGAACCAGCCTCGGTGGTGACCCGGTAGCCCCGGTTCAGCAGGCCTTCGGCGACCGGTTCGGCGGTCAGCAGCCGCCCCACCCGGTAGCGGGCCAGGACCTCGGCGAGTGCGCTGCGCGGGACGGGTGGACTGAGGGTCCCTATCGGCGGGGCGGTGAGGTCGGGGCGGGCCGGGGCGCAGGCGAGGGTCTGGCTGAAAGTCACGTGCAGAGGTTATGGCCCCCCGGTAGGTGCCCTTGACAAACCGTCAGGTATGTGCAGCGGTCGGATCAGTACTGGTGGTCGGCCTGGTGCCGCGCCACGAAGGCCGCCGCCTGGGTGCGCCGCTCCATGCCCATCTTGGCGAGCAGACTGGAGACGTAGTTCTTCACCGTCTTCTCGGCCAGGTGCAACTCGTTGCCGATCTGACGATTGGTCATCCCCTCGCCGATCAGATCGAGGATCCGCCGCTCCTGCTTGGTGAGTTGCGTCAGCCGCTCGTCCTCCTTCCCGCCGCCGTCGCGCAGCCGCGCGAGCACCCGGCTGGTGGCGACCGGGTCGAGCAGCGAGCGGCCGGCCGCGACGTTCCGGACGGCGGTGATCAGGTCGGTGCCGCGGATCGCCTTCAGGACGTAACCGGAGGCACCCGCCATGATCGAGTCGAACAGCGCCTCGTCGTCCGAGAAGGAGGTCAGCATCAGGCACTCGATCTCCGGCAGCCGGGACCGGATCTCGCGGCAGACCTCGACCCCGTTGCCGTCCGGCAGCCGCACGTCGAGCACCGCGACGTCGGGGTGGAGCGCCGGGATCCGGGTGAGCGCCTCGGCGGCCGTGCCGCCCTCGCCGACCACCTCGATGTCGTCCTCGACCGAGAGCAGATCGTGCACGCCCCGTCGGACGACCTCGTGATCGTCGAGCAGGAACACTCTGATTTGTCCGTTATCAATCACGCCCAAAACCTCCCATATCACCCTACATAGGGACTATCGTTCTCATCGGCGTAATGACGTGATCCGGCCACAGTCGCCGAAACCGATACCGAGAACCCCCTTACGTACGGGCGTCCGCCCGGATAACGTGCGCTGGTGTCCTGAAGGCGCTCGAATTGAGAGCTGCGTCACGCCGACCGTCACCCCCACCCTTTCGACGGCGAGCCGGGCGCGGCACCCTCGGGGTTGTAGGCCCTGAACAAGTAGGACGTCCTAGCGCAAGCGCGCCAAGGGCGGACGCTGGGTAACGTTCTCGTGAGGGACGCCGTCGGAACAGGATCACCACCTGCCACGCAGTAGGTGCGCACACCCACGCGCGCCCCGCGAGGCGGTGACCGGACCGGTCACCGGCGACCCCGGGCGGCCGGACAGACCGAGGAGTGAACGTGACCGTCAAAAGCACGGCCAAAAGTACGGCGAGGGCTCGCAAGAAGGCGGCCCCCGACGTCCCTGGCACCCTCCGCGCCACGGGTACGGACGCCCAGCCGGAGCTCGTGCAGCTGCTCACCCCGGAAGGCGAGCGGGTCGAGCACCCGGACTACCCCCTCACCACCACTCCGGAGGAGCTGCGCTCCCTCTACCGCGACCTGGTGCTGGTGCGCCGGTTCGACGGCGAGGCGACCGCCCTCCAGCGCCAGGGCGAGCTGGGCCTGTGGGCCTCGCTGCTCGGTCAGGAAGCCGCCCAGGTCGGCTCCGGCCGCGCCATGCGCACCGGCGACTACGCCTTCCCCACCTACCGCGAGCACGGTGTGGCCTGGTGCCGCGACGTCGACCCGCTGAACCTGCTCGGGATGTTCCGCGGCGTGAACCACGGCGGCTGGGACCCGAACGAGAAGAACTTCCACCTGTACACCATCGTGATCGGCGCGCAGGCCCTGCACGCCACCGGTTACGCGATGGGCATCACCAAGGACGGCGCCGACGACGCGGTGATCGCGTACTTCGGCGACGGCGCCTCCAGCCAGGGCGACGTCAACGAGGCCTTCACCTTCGCCTCGGTCTACAACGCGCCGGTGGTGTTCTTCTGCCAGAACAACCAGTGGGCGATCTCCGAGCCCACCACCACCCAGACCAAGATCCCGCTCTACCGCCGCGCCTCCGGCTTCGGCTTCCCGGGCGTGCGGGTGGACGGCAACGACGTGCTGGCCTGCCTCGCGGTCACCCGCTGGGCGCTCGACTACGCCCGCAGCGGCAACGGCCCGGTGCTGATCGAGGCCTTCACCTACCGGATGGGCGCGCACACCACCTCCGACGACCCCACCCGCTACCGGCTCGCCGAGGAGACCGAGGCCTGGAAGGCGAAGGACCCGATCCTGCGGCTGCGCACCCTCCTGGAGAAGGAGGGCCTCGCGGACGAGGAGTTCTTCGCCGCCGTCGACGCCGAGAGCGAGCAGCTGGGCCTGCGGGTGCGCGAGGGCGTGCGCAACATGCCGGACCCGGACCCGACGCTGATCTTCGACCACGTGTACAGCGAGCCGCACGCGCTGGTCGATGAGGAACGGGCCGAATACATCGAGTACGCGGCCTCCTTCGAGGCGGGGGAGAACCACTGATGGCCGGTCAGCTGAGCATCGCCAAGGCGCTCAACGACGCGCTGCGCAAGTCGCTGGAGAACGACCCGAAGACCGTCCTGATGGGCGAGGACATCGGCAAGCTCGGCGGCGTCTTCCGGATCACCGACGGCCTGCAGAAGGACTTCGGCGAGAGCCGGGTGATCGACACCCCGCTGGCCGAGTCCGGCATCATGGGCACCGCGATCGGCCTCGCGCTGCGCGGCTACCGCCCGGTCGTGGAGATCCAGTTCGACGGATTCGTCTACCCGGCCTTCGACCAGATCGTCTCCCAGCTGGCCAAGATGCACGCCCGTGCGCTGGGCCACGTCAAGCTGCCGGTCACCGTCCGCATCCCCTACGCGGGTGGTATCGGCGCGGTCGAGCACCACAGCGAGTCGCACGAGGCGTACTTCGCGCACACCGCCGGTCTGCGGGTGGTCACCCCGGCCAGCGCGCACGACGCGCACTGGATGCTGCGGCAGGCCATCGAGTCGGACGATCCGGTCATCTTCCTGGAGCCCAAGCGGCGTTACTGGGACAAGGGCGAGGTCGGCGCCGCCGCCGACCTGGGGCTGCACGACGCCCGGATCGTCCGCCCCGGCACCGACGCGACGCTGATCGCGTACGGCCCGATGGTCAAGGTCTGCCTGGAGGCCGCCGCGGCCGCCGAGGAGGACGGCCGCCGGCTGGAGGTCGTCGACCTGCGCTCGCTCTCCCCGGTGGACTTCACCACGCTGGAGGAGTCGGTCAAGCGCACCGGACGGGCCGTCGTGGTGCACGAGGCACCGGTCTTCCTGGGCATGGGCGCCGAGCTGGCCGCCCGGCTCACGGAGCGGTGCTTCTACCACCTGGAGGCACCGGTCCTGCGGGTCGGCGGCTACTACGCGCCGTACCCGCCGTCCCGGGTCGAGGAGGCCTACCTGCCCGACCTGGACCGCGTGCTCGACGCCGTCGACCGCGCGCTCGCGTACTGATACCGGGGAGCGAAGATGACCACCGAAGTTCGCTCGCTCCGCGAGTTCAAGATGCCCGACGTGGGCGAGGGCCTCACCGAGGCCGAGATCCTCAGCTGGTACGTCAAGCCCGGTGACACCGTCACCGACGGGCAGGTCGTCTGCGAGGTCGAGACCGCCAAGGCGGCAGTGGAGCTGCCGATCCCGTTCAACGGGGTCGTCGAGCAGCTCTTCTTCCCCGAGGGTGCGACGGTCGACGTCGGCACCGTGATCATCTCGGTCGCGGTGGCCGGCGAGGCGGGGGCCGCTCCGGCCGCCGCGCCAGCGCCCGCCGCCGCTGCGGAGGCACCGACCGCCGAGGCCGAGCCCGAGCGCCGCGAGGTGCTGGTCGGGTACGGCCCGCGCACCGGCGTCACCCAGCGCCGGGCCCGGCGGACGACCACCACCAAGACGGTCGCCGCGCCGAAGCCGACTCCGGCCGCGCCCGCGGCCCCGGTCGCCCCGGCTCCGGCCGCGCCCGCCCCGGTGGCCGAAGTGCCGGTCGGTGAGCGGCCGTTGGCCAAGCCGCCGGTGCGCAAGCTGGCCAAGGACCTCGGCGTCGACCTGCGGGCCGTCACCCCGACCGGCCCGGACGGCGTGATCACCCGCGAGGACGTGCACGCCCGCGCCGCGGCCCTGGCGGCTCCGGCCGTCGAGACGGTCGAGGCCGCCGCGGTCGAGACGGCCGCCGTCGTCGAGGCGCCGGTGCTGGTCCCCGGCGCGGGCGACGTCCGGGTGCCGATCAAGGGTGTCCGCAAGGCGACCGCGCAGGCGATGGTGGCCTCGGCCTTCACCGCCCCGCACGTCACCGAGTTCGTCCAGGTCGACGTGACCCGCACGATGAAGTTCGTCCGCCGGCTCAAGGAGAGCGGCGAACTGGGCCGGGACGTCCGGGTCAGCCCGCTGCTGCTGGTCGCCAAGGCGCTGCTCACCGCGATCAAGCGCCACCCGGAGATCAACGCCCAGTGGGACGAGGCGGCCCAGGAGATCGTGATCAAGGGCCAGGTGAACCTCGGCATCGCCGCGGCCACCCCGCGCGGCCTGATCGTCCCGAACATCAAGGACGCCGGGTCCCGGACCCTCTCCGGCCTGGCCGTCGCGCTCGGCGAGCTGGTGGAGACGGCCCGCCAGGGCAAGACCTCGCCGGCCGACATGCAGGGCGGCACGGTCACCATCACCAACGTCGGCGTCTTCGGCGTCGACACCGGCACCCCGATCCTCAACCGGGGCGAGGCGGCCATCCTCGCCTTCGGCGCGGTCCGGGAGCTCCCGTGGGTGCACAAGGGCAAGGTCGTCCCGCGTCAGGTCACCACGCTCGCGCTCTCCTTCGACCACCGGCTGGTGGACGGCGAGTTGGGCTCCAAGGTGCTGGCCGACGTGGCCGCGCTGCTGGAGCACCCGAAGCGCCTGATCACCTGGGGCTGACGGTTCGCCGGAAGTGAAGAAGGGGCCCTCCCTCCGTACCGCCGTACGGAGGGAGGGCCCCTTCGTTGTGCCCGCCCGTCGACTACCCCTGGGGACGGAGGCGGCGGACGGCGATCAGGACGCCGGCGCCGAGCGCGAGCAGCGCGGCGGCGGAGACGGCGAGGAAGGTGTTGTTCTCGGAGGCGCCGGTGTGGGCCAGCTCGGGGGTGCCCTCGGGGGCGGTGGTGGCCGGGGTGGCGGGCGCGGCCTCGGTCTTGTCGGCGGCGGGCGCGGCCTCGGTCTTGTCGGCGGCGGGCTTGGCCGGCTTGGCGGGTGCGGGCTTGGCGGCGGAGGTCGGCTTCGCCTCGGCAGTCTTCGGGTGGACGACCTTGACGCTCCTGGTCGCCGACTTGCCGGTGCCACTGACCTCGGCCCAGGCCGAGGTGGTGATCGAGAGCGAGGTGAGGTCCTTCGGGGCCCCGGCCGCCAGGCTGACCCGGAACATCATCCGGCTCGCGCGGCCGTCCTTCAGCGGCTGGAGCAGCGAGGAGGTGTCGACCCGGACGGCCTCGCCGCCGCAACCGTCGTCGGTGCCGAGCTTCACCCAGGCGCCGTTGTGCATGGCCTCGACCGTCACGTCCTTGAGGTGGAGGTTCGCGCCGCTGCCGTCCCGCAGGGTGAGGCTCGGCGCGGCGTCCTCGTAGTCGGCTCCGGTGAAGTTGGCGAACTCCACGCCGATCTCGGCGCTGCCGCCGACCTGGAGCGAGGCCGCCGTGTCGGGGTCGATGAAGCCGCTGACGGGGGTCCCGTTGTGGTGGCGGGCCTGGGCCTCCTTGGAGATGGTCGGGTTGTTCGCCTGGTACGGGCCGGAGCAGGCCCAGGCGGTGTCGGTGGCGAGGATCTGGACGCCGCCGGCGAGGACGACGGTGGCGGCGAGGGCGGCGAGGCGGCGGCCGGAGAAGGTACGGTCGTTCTTCGCAAAACGGGTGATAGCGGACGTGCGCATGACGTGACTCCCCAGGGTCATGTGTCTGACGGTGTGGTGGGTGAAGACGACCGGCCCCGCTCCTCGTGAGCGGGAGCGCCCCCCGGCTCTGCCGGCCTCGCTCTCCGTGCCTTCACCCTGATAGACGTCCATCCCCGCCGGGGGTTGCAGGTGGGTTGAAAAGTTTTTTCGGGAGTCTTCGGCGGGGTTTCGGGATACTGCCGGAATGACGGATGAACTGGCGGTCCGACCGGAGAAGGCGGCGGTCGGGGGTGGGGAACGTCGGTCGCTGCGGCGGGACGTGTCGGGGCCGGCGCTGCTGGCGGGACTGGTGTGCGTCGCGGTGTCCTTCTCGGGGCCGCTGGTGGTGGTGCTCGCGGCGGCGGCCGCCGGGCGGCTGGACCCGGTGCACACCGCGTCCTGGATCTGGGCGGTGGCGATCGGCAGCGGGGTGAGCGGCTTCGCGCTCAGCTGGTGGACCCGCACGCCGGTGATCACCGCCTGGTCCACCCCGGGAGCCGCGCTGCTGGTGACCAGCCTGGGCGACTACCCGTACCGGGAGGCGGTCGGGGCGTTCCTGGTGAGCGCCGCGGTGGTGGCGCTGTTCGGGGTGACCGGCTGGTTCGGCCGGCTGATCGCGGCGGTACCGGTGGGGATCGTGAACGCGATGCTGGCGGGCATCCTGTTCTCCTTCGGCGCCGGGATCTTCGGCGCCGTGCACAGCGCGCCGGTGCTGGTGGTGGGCAGCTTCGCGGCCTTCCTGCTGGCCAAGCGGTTCGCGCCCCGGTACGCGGTCCCGGTCGCGCTGCTGGTCGGCGGGGTGCTGGCGGCGCTCACCGTCGGGCTGCCGCTGCACCTGGGCTCGGGCGGGCCGACCGTGCCGGTGCTGACCGTGCCGGCCTTCTCCTGGTCGGCCCTGGTGGGGCTGCTGCTGCCGCTCACCATCGTCACGCTGGCCTCGCAGAACGCGCCGGGCCTCGGGGTGATGCGGGCCTTCGGCTACCGGGCGGACGACCGGCTGCTGATCGGCTCGACCGGCGCGATGTCGATGCTGATGGCGCCCTTCGGCTCGCCCGGGGTGAACCTGGCGGCGATCACGGCGGCGATCTGCTCGGGCCCGGAGGCCCACCCGGACCCGCGCCGCCGGTACGTCGCGGGGATGTCCTCGGGCGCGCTGTACGTGCTGGTGGGCAGCTTCGGCGGGGTGCTGGTGAGCCTGTTCACCGGCCTGCCGAAGGAGCTGATCGCGGTGATCGCCGGGGTCGCGCTGCTGGCCTCGCTGCAGGGCAGCCTGGCGGCGGCGGTGGCCGAGGAGCGCGGGCGGGACGCGGCGGTGGTGACCTTCCTGGCGAGCGCCTCGGGGATGAGCCTGTTCGGCATCGGCTCGGCCTTCTGGGGGCTGCTGTTCGGGCTCGGGACGCACCTGGTGCTGGACCTGGGGAAGCGTTCCCGAAATTGATTGGTATGGCTTGGACGACAGGAATCGTTCGGCCATGTCGGTGACATTTTCTTCGGCCGGTTGGGGCGACACGCCGGTCCGGGTACGTCTCCGCTCCACCACCCGGGCGACGCCGGGTGACCGGAGCCCCGAGGACGAACCCGTATGCCTTCTGGCACCCCAGGCCGTCTCGTCCGGAGTCTGGCCGCGCTCGTGCTGGTGTCCACCGCCGTACTCCCCGCCGCCCTGGAGCTGGTCGGCCCCTCGCCGTTCGGTGTGATCGGGGCGGACGCACCCGTCGACCGGGCGGTGCCGCCGCACACCGCGCTCCGCGCCGACCAGCGGATACCCGCGGCCGCCCCGACCTTCGACATACGTCGCACCGGGGACCCGGCCAACCGGATCACCCTGGTCCTGCTCGGCGACGGCTACACCGGAGACGAGCAGGAGCTGTTCCGGCAGCAGGCCGACAAGGCCTGGCGCGCGCTGATGGACATCGAGCCGTTCCGCACCTACCAGGGGTTCTTCAACATAAGGCGGGTCGAGGTGGTCTCCCCGGTCTCCGGGATAGCCGAGACCGAGAGCCACGGCCGCAATCCCGCCACCCCGCTCGGGATGCACTTCTGGTGCGAGGGCACGGCCCGGCTGCTGTGCGCCGACGAGTCCGCCACCGCCCGGTACGCGGGGGACGGCGCCGGGCCGCAGTACCTGATAGCGCTGGCCAACTCCGCCGAGTACGGCGGCGCCGGGGGCACCGGGGTGACCACCCTGGCCGGGGGCAGCCCGGACGCCGGGCGGATCATCCAGCACGAGATCGGGCACACCGTGGGGGACCTCGGGGACGAGTACGACAGCGCCCCGGAGGACGCCGACTACCCGAACCTCTCCACCGTCAACGCCGACGACATGCGCAAGAAGCAGACCAAGTGGTGGCGCTGGCTGGGCGCCGAGTCCCCGGACGGCGCCGGGACCATCGGGGCGTACCGCAACGCCAACGGCCTCTACCGGCCCACCCCCGACTCGGTGATGCGCACCCTGGGCAGCTCCTACAACCTGCCCTCGCGCGAGGCGATCATCGAGGAGCTCTACCGCAGGGTCCGGCCGACCGACGCCCCCTCGCCGCCGCCCGGGGAGGTGGCCGGGCGCCCCCGGCTGGACGTCCGGCCGCTGCCGCTGACCGGCACCCGCCAGCTGACGGTGGAGTGGAAGGTGGACGGCGTCCCGGTGACGTCGCAGGCCGCGGACGGCGCCCGGCTGGACACCGCGCAGCTGGACCTGGCCCCGGGCCGGACGGCCACCGTGACCGCGACCGTCCGCGACACCACGGACTGGGTGCGGGACGAGGCCTTCCGGGCCCGCTACATGACCAGGTCGGTGTCCTGGACGGTGACCGGCTGAGGGGTCGTTCCTCACCCCAGACTGGGCGTCCAATCATGGGATGACTAATCTGGACGAACTATGACCGTGGAGCCAGCTCGTTCAGCCCCGTCCCTGTCCGTCCCCGCTCCCCGATCCACCGTCGAGCCCCCGGCCGCCACCGCGCCCACGCCGCCCGGCGGACGCGCGGCCTGGCTGGCCTGGTCCGTCGGCGTCAGCGTCTACATCCTGGCAGTCATCCACCGCACCAGCCTCGGCGTGGCCGGACTGGACGCCGCCGAGCGCTTCGGCATCGGCGCCTCGGCGCTGTCCACCTTCTCGATCCTCCAGGTGCTGGTCTACGCGGCCATGCAGGTCCCGGTCGGCCTGCTGGTCGACCGGTTCGGGCCGCGACGGGTGCTGCTGCTCGGCGTGCTGCTGCTCAGCACCGGCCAGCTGGCCTTCGCGTTCAGCTCCTCCTTCGCCCCCGCGCTGGCCTCCCGGGCGGTGCTCGGCTGCGGCGACGCGATGACCTTCATCAGTGTGCTGCGGATCGCCGCCCGCTGGTTCCCGGCGGCGAAGAACCCGTTCGTCGCCCAGCTGACCGGCCTGGCCGGGATGGGCGGCAACCTGGTCACCACCGTGGTGCTCGCCCAGGCGCTGCACAGCGAGGGCTGGACGCCCACCTTCACCGCGATCGCGCTGCTCGGGGTGGCGGTGTTCGTGCTGGTCGCGCTGTTCCTCAAGGACGCGCCCGCGCAGGAGCAGCCGGTCCGGCCGGTCGAACGGCGGGAGCGGGCCGGGATCGGCCGCCAGGTCCTCGACTGCTGGCAGGAGCCGGGCACCAGGCTCGGCCTGTGGATCCACTTCACCACCCAGTTCCCCGGAAACACCTTCGGCCTGCTCTGGGGCCTGCCCTACCTGGTGGAGGCGCAGGGCATGTCCCGGGCCGCGGCCGGCGGGCTGCTGACCCTGCTGGTGCTCTCCAACATGAGCTTCGGCTTTGTCTTCGGCCGGGTGCTCTCCCGCACCGCCCGGGCCCGGATACCGATCGTGTTCGGCGTCCTCACGGCCACCGGGCTCGGCTGGGCGCTGGTGCTGGCCTGGCCGGGCGGGCACCCGCCGACCTGGCTGCTGGTCGGGATCATCCTGGTGATGGGCAGCAACGGCCCGGCCTCGCTGGTCGGCCTGGACTACGCCCGCGCCCGCAACCCGGTGGAGCGGCTCGGCACCGCCTCCGGGATCGTCAACATGGGCGGCTTCATCGGCACGATGATCACCCTGTTCGGCGTCGGTGTGCTGCTGGACGCGCTCTCCCCGGACGGTGCCGGGGCGTACTCGGCCTCCGCCTTCCGCTGGGCGTTCTGCTGGCAGTACGTCCCGCTGGCGGTGGGCACCGCGATGATCCTGCGGCTGCGCCGGAAAGTCGCAGCCGCGTCCTGATCCGTACGGCGGGCCTCAGATGGTGACGGAGAAGTTGGCCAGCACCCGCTCGGCCAGATCCCTGTCTCCCTCCACGCTCACCGGGCCGGGCCGGCCGCGCCCGCAGGCGAGCCGCAGGTAGGTCTCCCAGCCCATGGTGAGCTGGACGTCGGGGGCCAGGCTGATCGACTCGTCCACGGTGCCGCGCCCGGCGGCGTCCACCCGGACGGTGCGCAGGAACTCCACCGGGCCGGTGACGTCCACCACCATGGTCGTCCCGGCCGGGACGCCGGCGCCGTGGGCGACGGCCTTGGGCAGCCGCTCCAGCAGGACGTCCCGGGTGATCAGCGCGCCCGGGGAGTCCAGGTTGCCGGGGGTCTCCAGGGCCCGGCGCAGGTCCTGCTCGTGCACCCAGACGTCGAAGGCCCGCCGCCGCAGCAGCTCGTGGTACGCGACGTCTCCGGCCAGCGGCCCGCCCGGCCAGCGGACCAGATCGTCAGGCGTCTGCTTGGCGTTCCGCAGCGCACGGGAGCGGCGGATGATCGTGTACTCCAGCTCGCTGGTCATCTCCAGCGCGGTGTGGCAGCGGCGCTTGTCGACCGGCAGTTCGACGTAGCGGGCGAACTCGGTGGTCACGTGGCGAAGATCACGCGGCAGCGAGTGGATCGGGCGCGGGTCGCCCAGCAGCTCGGACTCGACCGCGATCACGTGCGACACGATGTCCCGGACCGACCAGCCCGGGCACTCGGTGGCCCGGTTCCAGGATCCTTCGGGGAGGGGGGTGACCAGCTCCGATATGGACTCGATGCTCTGCGTCCATGCCTCGGTGTAAGCCTGCACGGTCTGGTTGTCCGTCACGGGAATCTCCGGCCCTCCGTCAGCTTTCCTACGCTCCGCGCCCGGCCGTCGCGGTCGGCCGGGATGGTCCGGCTTCCGGGCGCACACGCTAACCGCACGTTACGCTGCCGGGAGACAGCTGGGCAGCGCTTTCGGGTGACGATCGTAGGTCTCTTGCCGTGGACGGTGGTACTGTGCGCGCTTCATTGATCCAACTCGCGGTCTCCGACGCCGAGCCGCCCGCCGAGCGGCGGGCCCGGGCCGCGTCGCTGGTACGGGCGCAGCAGGGCGCCGACCTGGTGGTGCTGCCGGAGTTGTGGCCGCTCGGCGGCTTCGCCTACGACCTCTGGTCGGAGGGTGCCGAGACCCTGGACGGGCCCACCTCGGACGCGATGGCGGCGGCCGCCCGGGCCGCCGGGGTCTGGCTGCACGCCGGTTCGATCGTCGAACGGGACCCGGACGGGCCGATCTACAACACCTCACTGCTGTTCGCCCCGGACGGCGAGCTGGTGCACACCTACCGGAAGATCCACCGCTTCGGCTTCGACAGCGGCGAGGCGGTGGTGATGGGCGCCGGGCAGGAGATCGTCACCGCGCCCACCGACTTCGGCACCCTGGGCCTTGCCACCTGCTACGACCTGCGCTTCCCCGAGCTGTTCCGGGCGCTGCTGGACGCCGGCGCACAGCTGCTGGTGGTCCCGGCGGCCTGGCCGGCCCGGCGGCGCGAGCACTGGACGCTGCTGGCCCGGGCCCGGGCGGTGGAGGAGCAGGCCTTCGTGCTGGCCTGCAACACCGCCGGGACGCACGCCGGGGTCGAGCAGGCCGGGCACAGCATCGTGGTGGACCCGTGGGGCCGGGTGCTGGCCGAGGCGGGGGACGGCGAGCAGGTGCTGACCATCGAGCTCGACCCGGCCGAGGTGGGCAAGGCGCGCGAGGACTTCCCGGTGCTGCGGGACCGCCTGCTCGGCATCCCGGCGCCCGTCCAGAGGTAGCGCCGGCCCGCCCCGGAGCCGCAGTGCCGGAGGGTTGGGGAGGGTTGGTTCGTACCTGCCCCGGGCCGGTTTGAGAAGATGAGCACTCGTCGTGTTTTCTGCCGCTCGTCGGCCGGTCCGTCGCGGGTCGGCACGGCGGCCTGCCCGAGGAGGTCGCGCGCATGTCCGGCAGCGGCGCAAGCGGCACCCCCCGTCCCGTCATCCACCGCAACAGCCTGCGCGAGCAGATCGCCGGCGCCCTGCGCGAGGAGATGATGGCCGGCCGGCTGGCGGCCGGCCGCAACTTCACCGTCAAGGAGATCGCCGAGCTGTACGGCGTCTCCGCGACCCCGGCCCGCGAGGCGCTCGTCGACCTCGGCGCCCAGGGGCTGCTGCGGGCCGAGCACCACCGCGGCTTCACGGTGCCGGAGCTGTGCTGGGAGGACTTCCTGGAGATCTTCGAGTCCAGGGTGCTGCTCACCGACAGCTTCTACCGCCAGTTCTCCACCCGCCGGGCGCTGCCCGACCTCACCCGGCTGCCCTCGCTGCGCCGCCGGGCCGACTCGGCGGTGCGGGCCGCCCGGGCCGGGAACCTGGACGTGATGGTGGGCTGTGACCGCCGGTTCTGGCAGGAGGTCTCCGCCCTGCTCGGCAACCGCCGGATCGGGGACTACCTGGACTGGCTGCGGGTGCAGGCCTGGATGTTCGCCGCGCCCTACCTGCGGGAGACGCCCACCCTGGCCGGGGTCTGCTGGGACCGCCACCTGGACCTGGTCGAGGCGATCGGGGCCCGCGACCTCGAAGGCGCGCACCGGATCATCTGCGAGTACAACCTGTTCACCGTCCGGCTGCTGGCCGAGCTGGCCGGGCGGCCGCTGGAGTCGGTGACGGTGCTGGGGCTGCTCACCGAGGCCGCCGGGGTGGAGCCGGCGCCGGCCGAGCCGCCCGCACCGCACCTCCCGGGGGAGCCCGCGGCGGAGCCCGGGACGGCCCGGCCCGGGCGGCCCCGGCGGGGCGAGGACGTCGGCCGGGAGCTGGGCCGCGAGCTCGGCCTCGGCCTCGGGCTGGTGCCGCAACCGCGCTGGGTACCGCACGGGCGGTTCGGCCGGCGGCTGTCCGAACCGACGCCCGAGGCTCAGCAGGGACGGCCCGGTCCGCACACCGCGCCGGGCCGGTAGGGTGGGCGGGCGTCGAACCCGCTGCCCGGGCAAGGGCCGTCCGGGTACCGACTCCGCCCCCCGTCGTCGCCCCGCCCCGCGGGCGATCCCCGCCGTCCGGAGAGGAACTGCCGGCCATGGCCTGCGACCTCTGGCTCGTCCCGCTGGTGGACGTGCTGAGCCACAGCCCCGACAACCCCTTCCGGGACGACCTCGCGCTCTACAACGCGGTGCTGACCTCCCGCGGGCTGCCCCAGGTGCCGGTCTACCAGTACGTCCCCGGGCTGAGCGGAGCGGTCGAGCCGATAGCCGCCTTCGACTACGACTCGCTGCACTTCCTGCGCCGCGCCTACCTGCTGGGCCTCACCGGCCTGGACATCACTCCGGTCGACGCGCTCGGCGGCGACTACGAGCAGCTGCTGGAGATGTTCGAGAGCAATGCCGAACAGTCGCACCTGGTCTGGCACTTCGACCACGCCGGCGCGTACGTGCCGGTCGAGTTCCCGACCCCGCTGGTGGACGACGCGCTGCTCGCCTCCGGCGGTCCGCTCGGCTCCAGCCACGGGCTGCTGCGCGAACTGCAGGCCGTGGCACCGGCGCTGGGCATCGACCCGCTCAACCCGCCGGACCCGACCCGGCCGCTCGGCCCGACCGGCCTGGAGCAGCCGTTCGGGCCGCCGATCGACGACGTGCACCCCTTCGCCCGCGAGCGGCACGCCTGGTCGGGCCTGTACGCGGCGGCGACCCGGAGCCTCGCCCAGGGCTCGATGATCGTCTTCGCGTAGCGTCGCCGTCCGGCGACCACCCCGGCCGGCGATCGCCCGCCGACTACCGCAGCGGGCCCTCCGGCGGCCGCTGGCGCGGCATGGTGGGCCTGGTCCCCGGCGGCGGCAGCACCCGCACCTGGGCGCCCACCCCGGGCTCGGTGCGCCCGCCCCAGGCCCCGGGGGCCTGGGTGGGCAGCCGGGTCATCGAGGCACGGAACTCCAGCATCCACTCCGAGGTCTCGGTGCGGACCATGTCCGAGACGTCCTCGCAGAACCGTCGCAGCACGCCCAGGCAGCGCTCGGCGGCCTCGCCGGCGGTGCCCTCGGTCGGGCCGAGCACCTCGCGCACGCACTCCGACGCCCAGTCGAACTGGAAGGCCTCCAGGCGTCGTTGCAGCGCCTGCGCGGTGGAGACGTCTCGCATCCAGCCGGAGGTGAGGCCGAAGACCCGGTCGGTGCCGTAACAGGCGGCGGCGAGCGCCAGGCCCACGTAACCCCAGCTGGTGCCGTGCGGGACCGCGCCGGTCAGGTCCACCAGCGGGGCGGTCACCCCGCCCACCGCGAAACCGGCCGTGCCGAAGCGCAGCAGTCGCGCCCAGCGGCGCTTCCAGACCCGGTCCCGGCGGTACCACTCGATCGCCTCGACCGCCCGCTCCTCGGACCAGCGGTAGAGCTCCTCCAGCCGCTCGGCGGGCTCGCCCCAGTCCCCGAGCGGGAACTGTCGGGTGCTCAGATCGGTCCGGCGGCGGGTGGAGGCCCGCCGGGCGACGGCGGCGGCGGTGGGCTGGTCCTCCTCGCCGATCTCCTTGCCCCAGGCACTCTCCTCGGGCTGCATTTCCGGCTGGCTCACCTGTGAGGCTCCCTGTGGCGGGCGGGCGGCTGGGTCTGGCGGCGCACCGGCTGACGTGACGTCTGCCGGTGGTTGTCCAACAGCACTTCTTACCGCCAAATGGCTGACCGTGGGGACGCTTCCAAGGTGATCGTTATCGGTTTCGGCCCCCGGAACCCGAGGTGAGCGGGTTGCGGGGGGCGGCGAGATTTCACCCGTCCGAGCGAGGCCCCGGTGACCCGCCGTCCTGACCCGGACGCCCGCCGCACATCCGGCCCCTCCGGGCTTGGAGGTTCCTCCTGTGTCGTCGGCGTACGGACCTCTTCTCCTGGAGGATCCGACGGGACCGGAGAGCGGCCGGAACAGGCCACCGACTACGCTGCCAGGCGTGAAGGTCCTCGTCATCGGCGGCGGCGCCCGCGAACACGCCCTGTGCCGCTCCCTGTCCCAAGATCCCTCCGTGACCGAGTTGCACTGTGCCCCGGGCAACGCCGGGATCGCCCAGGTGGCGACGGTGCACCCGGTCGACCAGCTCGACGGCGCCCAGGTCACCGAGCTGGCCCGGCGCCTCGGCTCCGACCTGGTCGTGGTCGGCCCGGAGGCCCCGCTGGTGGCCGGCGTCGCCGACCCGCTGCGCGCGGCCGGCATCCCGGTGTTCGGTCCCTCCTCCGGCGCCGCGCAGCTGGAGGGTTCCAAGGCCTTCGCCAAGGACGTGATGGCCGAGGCCGGTGTGCCCACCGCCCGCTCCTACGTCTGCACCACCCCCGAGGAGGCCGCCGCGGCGCTCGACGCGTTCGGCGCGCCGTACGTGGTCAAGGACGACGGCCTGGCCGCCGGCAAGGGCGTCGTGGTCACCTCCGACCGCGAGGCCGCGCTGGCGCACGCCGCCGCCTGCGAGCGCGTGGTCATCGAGGAGTACCTGGACGGCCCCGAGGTCTCGCTGTTCGCGATCACCGACGGCACCACCGTGCTGCCGTTGCAGCCCGCGCAGGACTTCAAGCGCGCGCTGGACGGCGACGAGGGCCCCAACACCGGTGGCATGGGCGCCTACTCGCCGCTGCCCTGGGCGCCGGCCGGGCTGGTCGAGGAGGTTCTGGAGACCGTCCTGCAGCCGACCGTGGACGAGCTGCGCCGGCGCGGCACCGAGTTCTCCGGCCTGCTCTACGCGGGCCTGGCGCTCACCTCGCGCGGTACCCGGGTGATCGAGTTCAACGCCCGCTTCGGCGACCCGGAGACCCAGGTCGTGCTGGCCCGGCTGCGCACCCCGCTGGCCGGCCTGCTGATGGCCTCCGCCACCGGCACCCTGGACCAGCTGGAGCCGCTGCGCTGGGACGAGGACGCGGCCGTCACCGTGGTCATCGCCTCCGAGGGCTACCCGGCCGCCCCGCGCACCGGCGACCCGATCGAGGGCCTGGCCGAGGCCGAGGCGGACGGCACCGCGTTCGTGCTGCACGCCGGCACGAAGGTGGACGAGGACGGCCGGGTGCTGAGCGCCGGCGGCCGCGTCCTGTCGGTCACCGCGACCGGCGCCGACCTGGCCCAGGCGCGCGCCCGCGCGTACGCCGCCGTGGACCGGATCTCCCTCAAGGGCAGCCAGCACCGCACCGACATCGCGCTCAAGGCGGCCACCGCGTAGCGCACCCGTACCCCTGCGGCCCCCGTGCGAATCGCCCGCACGGGGGCCGCGCCGTGTGCGAGCGCCCCCGGAGGCGGGCGAGCCCCGGAGGGGGCGATTCAACCCCCATGGGCGCAGTGCCCCCGGCGTTTCCGGGACGGGGGTGAATCCGGGGGCGGCGCACCGTTCGGCGGCCGGATTCCAGCCCATCGGGTGACAGCACCCGCATCCGGCTGACGTAACCGGCCGCCTGGCCTTATGGTGCGCTGGATCGCAGTGCGACGAGGCCGTGCGCCGGGGTCGCCGCCGGGTAGCGGCGCGCCCGCGGGGGGATGCTGGACGGCGTTCGGCCCGGCGGTCGCCCGGGTGCTTCGCACCGGACCGGTCGCAGGCGTCCGGAATCCGGGCGACGTCACCGGGACGAGTGGAAACCGGGTCGATCCGGAACACCCGCCCGGACCGGGGCGTCGAAAATGTCAGTAGCGCCACAAAGCATGCACTGCCGGGGATCGGACGCCTCCGCACCCCGGTCGGAACTGATCATTTCGAGTCGGCTCAGGGCCCGTAGTCGGGCGCCCGAGGGCTCCGAAGGGGGTGCCGCACCGTATGGCCGCAGTCGACACCGCGCGCGCTCACGCCCAGGCGGTCCTGCGGGTCCGAGGCCTGGCCCTGGCCGCTGCCGTCCTGCCCGCCGCCGTCGCCGTGGTCCTGCTCGCGGGCCGGTTCACCGGACGGATCGGCGCGCCCGGCTCGTCCGACGCCGCCGGCTGGGACGCCGCCCGCTGGGCGGTCTGCGCGGTCGCCGCCCTGACCCTGCTGGTGGCCGGGCTGACCGCCCGCGCCTACCGCCGGGCCGTCCCGCCGCAGACCCCGGCCGTCCCGGTCGCCCGTGCCGAGGCCCCCGAGCTGTACCGGCTGATCGACGAACTCGCCGACCGGCTGGACGTGCCCGCGCCCTCCGCGATCGCGCTCACCCCGGACTGCGACAGCTGGCTGGAGGACCTCCCGCCGGTGAAGCGGCCCGGCCTGCTGCGGCCGCACCCCGCGCCGCCCGCGCCGGTGCTGGTGATCGGCTCGCCGTTCCTGTGGTGGATGCGGTCCGGTGAACTGCGCGCCCTGCTCGCCCCCGTGGTGGCCGGCACCGCCGCCTCCGCCGACCCGGAGATCGCCGCCGCCCGCCGCTTCCTGCGCAGCCTGGACGCCTGCCTGGACTCCGGCGCGGGCGAGGCCCCGGGCCTCGGCGGCGGCATCCTGGCCGTCCCGCCCCGGCCGCCCCGCCGCGCCCCGGCCGCGCTCGCCGAGCGGGTCACCCGGCGGATCACCCGCCGCCTGCTGGCCGCCTGCCGGGGCCACTCCGCCGAGCTGGAGCGGTCCGTCGCGAGCTGGGCCTCCGAGCACGCCCGGGCGGTCGACTACGGTCTGCGGATCGCCGCCCAGGAACAGGTGGGCCTGGCGTACGCCGGCTGGGACCGGCTGCTCACCCGGGTCGCGCTGCCCGCCTGGCGGCTCGGCCGCCACCCCGCGCACCTCAACGCCGGCGTGGTCGCCGCGCTCACCGAGCTGTCCCGTCGCGACCGGCTGGCCGACGGCTACGGCAACCGGCTCGGCGACCGCCCCGCCTGCGACCTGCTGGAGGAGCCCGGCGCGGTGGACCGGGCGGTCTCCCGGCTCGCCGCCGAGCTGTTCTTCGGTCGCCCGGCGGCCGGAGCCTGGCACGAGCTGGAGTGGGCCGACTACCCGGCCGGGGTGGTGGACGCCGGCTGGCGGGCCCGAGCGGCCGCCCTGCAGTCCGCGCTGGACCGGCTCGCCCCGCAGTCCCGCCCCGGCGCCCCGACCCTCACCCGTCTGCTGGTCCGGCTCGCCGAGGGCGACGGCGAGCAGCTGGCCGCCGCCCTCGCCGCCCAGCTCTCCCGCACCACCACCCCGGCCCCGCTGCTCGAACCCGACCGCACCGGCCGCGACCTGCTGGTCGACCACGTCACCGCGATGGTCTCCTGCGCCGCCGTGGACACCGCGGGCGGCGCCCCGGGCCTGGACTGGCTGGACGGCCCGGTGCTGCTGCTCGGCGGGGTCCGCCGCACCGACCTGGCCGGGCCGGTCGCCCAGGCCGTGGAGCAGGGCCAGGACGGTCCGCTGCGCGCCTGGCTGGACGCGGCCGAGGTCCGCCTGGAGAAGCCCGTACGCCTCTGAAGGTCCGTGAACGCCTCTGACGCCACATCGGCCACAGAGGGCGCTCGGCGCCCCGGCACGCGCCCCTGTCCGGTCCGGTCGCCGGCCGTCTCCGCAGGCCGGAGGCCCGGTCCGGACGGCCCGCGAGATTCCCGACACCAATTGCTACCGTAGGGTGACGCAGCGCCAGCACGGTGTGGTGTATTAGACCGCACGCGCATCCGGGGGGCACGTGCCACCCCGGACGGAGGTGCACCTGGGAGGGGCGCGTGGGGACCGAACTCAACCGCCGCTGGGAGTCGGGAACGCATGCGTACAGCGTCTCCGACCCCTTCGGCCAGGGCCCGCTGCCCTGGCTGCGCAGCCCCGACCAGTACCTGGCGGGGGCGGAGGGCGCCGTGCCCTGGTACGTGTCGGTGGACGCCCCCGGCCAGCAGCCGCTGACGGCCGGCGCGCGGCCCAAGCCGCCGGTCGGCACCCCGCAGAGCTCCAACGACGTGGACCAGCAGATCAAGGGCTTCGCGTCGGCCGGGGTGATCCGCCCCGGCGGCTCGGTGGACTTCCGGGTCACCGTCAACCCGCCCCGCGAGTTCACCGTGGACGTCTACCGGATCGGCCACTACGGCGGCGACGGCGCCCGGCACATGACGTCCAGTCCGCTGATCGCCGGGCTGGCCCAACCCGCCCCGCTGGTGGTCGAGCGGACGGTCTCCTGCCACCACTGGTGGCACTCCTGGCGACTGCAGATCCCGGTGCACTGGAAGCCCGGCGCGTACGTCGCCGTGCTGACCACCGCGGACATGCTGCACCGCAGCCACATCCCGTTCACCGTGAGGGACTTCGCGGAGCAGGGGCGTACGGCCGAACTGCTCCTGGTGGTCCCGGACGTGACCTGGCAGGCGTACAACCTGTTCCCCGAGGACGGCCGCACCGGCGCCAGCCTCTACCACGCCTGGGACGGCCGGGGCGGCCTGGTCGGCGAGCCCGAGGCGGCCGTCACCGTCTCCTTCGACCGCCCGCACGCCACCGCCGGGCTGCCGCTGCACGTCGGCCACGCGTACGACTTCATCCGCTGGGCCGAGCGCTACGGCTACGACCTCTCCTACGCCACCGCCACCGACCTGCACGCCGGCCTGGTGGACCCGGCCGAGCACCGGGCGCTGGTCTTCCCCGGCCACGACGAGTACTGGTCCGAGCCGATGCGCCGGGCCGCCGAGCGGGCCCGGGACGGCGGCACCTCGCTGGTCTTCCTGTCCGCCAACACCATGTACTGGCGGGTCGAGCTGACCGCCGCGGCCTCCGGCGAGCCCAACCGGCTGCTCAACTGCCGCAAGCGGCAGAAGGCTGCCCCCGGCAGCCCGGCCGCCGGGGTGCCCGGCGCGGCCAGCGCGCTGTGGCGGGACGCCGGGGAGCCCGAGCAGCACCTGCTGGGGGTGCAGTACTCGGGCCGGGTCGCCGCGCCCGTCCCGCTGGTCGCCCGGCACACCGCGCACTGGCTCTGGGACGGCACCGGGCTGCAGGAGGGCGACGAGCTGCCCGGCCTGGTCGCGGGGGAGGCCGACCGGTACTACCCCAAGGTGGCGCTGCCCGGGCACACCGAGCGGGTGCTGCTGGCGCACTCGCCGTACCAGGACCTGTCCGGCCGCACCCGCTACCAGGAGACCTCGCTGTACCGGGCACCCAGCGGCGCGTACGTCTTCGCGGCCGGCACCTTCGCCTGGTCGCCCGCGCTGGGGCGGCCCGGCTTGACCGACGAGCGGATCCAGCGGGCCACCGCCAACCTGCTGGACCGGCTCTGCAAGAACTGAGCTCCGGGGGGCATGAAAGACTGCGGGGGCAGTGACCTCCCCTTTCGCGGTGCCCCAGGCCCGTGAACGACCCCTGAGGACTGAGACACCTTGAGCGGATTTGTCACCAAGCCCGAGCCGGTCCAGGTACCCGGCCTGGTCCACCTGCACACCGGCAAGGTGCGCGACCTCTACCGCACCGGGTCGGGCGAGCTGGTGATGGTCGCCAGCGACCGGATGTCCGCCCACGACTGGGTGCTGCCGAACGAGATCCCGGACAAGGGGCGCGTCCTCACCCAGCTCTCGCTCTGGTGGTTCGAGCGGATCGCCGACATCGTGCCCAACCACGTGATCTCCACCGAGGTCCCGGTCGGCGCCCCCGCCGACTGGAAGGGCCGCACGCTGATCTGCAAGAACCTGGACATGATCCCGGTGGAGGCGGTCGCCCGCGGCTACCTGGCCGGCTCCGGTCTGACCGAGTACAACGAGAGCCGCACGGTCTGCGGCATCGCCCTGCCGGAGGGCCTGGAGAACAGCTCCGAGCTGCCCGCCCCGATCTACACCCCGGCGCTCAAGGCCGAGGTCGGCGAGCACGACGAGAACGTCCCCTACGAGGAGACCGCCCGCCGGATCGGTGCCGAGCTGGCCAACCAGGTGCGCCGCACCACCCTGGACGTCTACGCCCGGGCCCGGGACATCGCCCGCGACCGCGGCATCATCCTGGCCGACACCAAGTTCGAGTTCGGCCTGCTGGACGGCGAGCTGGTGATCGGCGACGAGGTGCTCACCCCGGACTCCTCCCGCTACTGGCCGGCCGACGAGTACCAGCCGGGCCGCTCGCAGTCGTCCTTCGACAAGCAGCTGATCCGTGACTGGCTGGTCTCCCCGGCCTCCGGCTGGGACCGCTACAGCGAGCAGCCGCCGCCGGAGCTGCCGGCCGAGGTGGTCGAGCAGACCCGGGCCAAGTACATCGAGGTGTACGAGCGGCTGACCGGCACCAGCTGGGTCTGATCCGCGACCGCCCGCGAGTACGGCAAGGGGACCAGAGCCAGCCGTGCTCGCGGGCGATCCGCACCGCCGCGCGGCGGTTCTCCGCGTCCGGGAACAGCACCTCGGGGCGGCCGAGCAGGGCCATCGCGAGGTTCAGTCGGCGATGACAAATGCCATGGGTCGGGAATCGCCTCGGGCGGGAAATGCCGAAGGCCCCCTCGATCGAGGGGGCCTTCGCTCTGGAGCGGACGACGAGATTCGAACTCGCGACCCTCACCTTGGCAAGGTGATGCTCTACCAACTGAGCCACGTCCGCAGGGTCAAGCTATTGAGTTGTGCTGTGCTCGCGCACTGCGAGCGGACGACGAGATTCGAACTCGCGACCCTCACCTTGGCAAGGTGATGCTCTACCAACTGAGCCACGTCCGCAGGGTGCCTGGTGGGGCACCCGCCGCCTCTTCGGATCTCTCCGTTGCGGCGACGAGGAATACTCTACAGCATCGTTCGGGGTGGTCGCCCCACCCTTTCGGTCCGGGCGGGCGGGGCGACCAGGGGCGGTGCCCCGGGGAGGCTCAGTTCGCCTCGGCGAACGCCTCGTACACGTGCTTGGGGATGCGGCCGCGGGCCGGCAGTTCCATGCCGCGCGACAGCGCCCAGGCACGCACGGCGGCCGGGTCCGGGGTGAGCGCGGTGCGGCGGAAGGACTTTCCGGTGCGGCTCTGGCGACGGCCGGCCGCGACGAACGGGGCGAGGGCCTCCCGCAGCTTTTCCGCGTTGTCCACGGACAGGTCGATCTCGTACGACTTCCCGTCGACGCCGAAGTGGACGGTTTCCGCGGCAGCGCCGCCGTCCAGGTCGTCGGAGAGCGTGACAACTACACGCTGAGCCATGGGTGTCAATCCTCTCGGGCAATTCGGCCGCCGGTTCGCGGGGTACGTCCGGGGCCTGATGTGCACCAACTCGCGCAAGCGCACACGGGCAGGCCTGGTGGCCCGCCGGATACGCAGCACTTGCCGCGACAGGTGGCCCTATTCTGCACCCGAAGGGGGTCGAAATCGAAGAGTCCGGCATTCTTTTCCGGATATTCACGAGTCTTCGCCGGACTCCCGGATACCGATGCGCGGGACGGGCGGATCTGTCCCCAAGTGCCGTATTCGGGTGTTCTTCGGGCCTTCCCGTTCGGGGCTTCGAATCCCCGGAAACGGAGCGGCCCGGACGGGGGGTCACAGGTCCGGATCCCTTGTGGCGTAAGGGTCCTGGGTCTACGCGCGTCACCCTCCCCGGCCAGCAATCCTGCCCGAAACGGCCGGTAGTCTGGAGTTCCCCCGCCTCACCGAAGACACCACCGGGAGTGCCAGTGGCACGCGTCGTAGTCGACGTCATGCTCAAGCCGGAGATCCTCGACCCCCAGGGACAGGCGGTGCAGCGTGCACTGCCCCGTCTCGGATTCACCGGGATCGCCGACGTCCGCCAGGGCAAGCGTTTCGAGCTGGAGCTGGAGGGCCCGGTCGACGACGCCGCGCTCGCCCGTATCCGCGAAGCCGCCGAGACCTTTCTCGCCAACACCGTGATCGAGGACTTCACCGTTCGGGTCGAGGAGGAGGGCAAGTGACCACCCGCGTCGGCGTCGTCACTTTCCCAGGGTCCCTCGACGACCGCGACGCCCAGCGCGCGGTCCGCCTGGCCGGCGCCGAGCCGGTCGCCCTCTGGCACCGTGACAAGGATCTCCACCAGGTCGACGCCGTCGTCCTGCCCGGCGGATTCAGTTACGGCGACTATCTGCGCTGCGGTGCGATCTCCCGCTTCTCGCCGGTGATGGACACCGTCATCGAGCAGGCGAAGCTCGGAATGCCGGTGCTCGGTATCTGCAACGGCTTCCAGGTGCTCTGCGAATCGCACCTGCTCCCCGGTGCGCTGACCCGGAACGACTCGCTGCACTTCATCTGCCGCGACCAGAAGCTGCGCATCGAGAACGCGGGGACGGCCTGGACCCGGGATTACTCGGCGGGCCAGGAAATCGTCGTCCCGCTGAAGAACGGCGAGGGCCGCTTCGTCGCCGACGAGCGCGTCCTCGACGAGCTGGAGGCGGAGGGCCGGGTGGTCGCCCGTTACTTGGACGTCAACCCGAACGGTTCGTACCGCGACATCGCGGGCATCACCAACGCCGCCGGCAATGTCGTCGGCCTGATGCCGCACCCGGAGCACGCCGTGGAGCCGCTCACCGGTCCGACCACCGAGGGCCTGGGCTTCTTCACTTCCGTCCTGAAGCAGCTGGTGAACGCCTGATGAGCCTCGACACCGTCAAGAACGCCGAGCAGACCCCGGACGCCGCCCAGCCCTGGGCCGAGCTCGGCCTCAAGGAGGACGAGTACGCGCGCATCCGGGAGATTCTCGGCCGCCGCCCGACCGGCGCCGAACTCGCGATGTACTCGGTCATGTGGTCGGAGCACTGTTCGTACAAGAGCAGCAAGGTCCACCTGAAGCAGTTCGGCGAGAAGAAGCCCGATTCGGACGCGATGCTCGTCGGCATCGGCGAGAACGCCGGTGTGGTCGACGTGGGCCAGGGCTACGCGGTCACCTTCAAGGTCGAGTCGCACAACCACCCGTCGTACATCGAGCCCTACCAGGGCGCGGCCACCGGCATCGGCGGCATCGTGCGCGACATCCTGGCGATGGGCGCCCGCCCGGTCGCCGTGATGGACCCGCTGCGCTTCGGTGCGGCCGACCACCCGGACACCCGCCGCGTGCTGCCCGGGATCGTCGCGGGCATCGGCGGCTACGGCAACTGCCTGGGCCTGCCGAACATCGGCGGCGAGGTCGTCTTCGACTCCTGCTACCAGGGCAACCCGCTGGTCAACGCGCTGTGCGTGGGTGTCATGAAGCACGAGGACATCCACCTCGCGCAGGCTTCCGGTGCCGGCAACAAGGTCATCCTGTACGGCGCCCGCACCGGCGGCGACGGCATCGGCGGCGTCTCGGTGCTGGCCTCCGAGACCTTCGACGACACCAAGCCGGCCAAGCGCCCGGCGGTCCAGGTCGGCGACCCGTTCCAGGAGAAGCTCCTCATCGAGTGCACCCTGGAGATCTTCCGCGAGAAGCTCGTCAAGGGCATCCAGGACCTCGGCGGCGCCGGTCTGTCCTGCGCCACCAGCGAGCTGGCCTCGGCCGGCTCCGGCGGCATGCGGATCGATCTCGACACCGTGCACCTGCGCGACCACACGCTCTCGCCGGAGGAGATCCTCATGAGCGAGTCGCAGGAGCGCATGTGCGCGATCGTGGAGCCCGACAAGGTCGCCCGCTTCCTGGAGATCTGCGAGAAGTGGGACGTCATCGCCAACGTCATCGGTGAGGTGACCGACGGCGAGCGCCTGGAGATCTTCTGGCACGGCGAGCTCGTGGTGGACGTCCCGCCGCGCACCGTCGCCCACGAGGGCCCGACCTACCAGCGTCCGTACGCCCGCCCGAGCTGGCAGGACGCGCTGCAGGCCGACGCCCCCACCGCCGAGCGGCTGGCCCGCCCGACCACCGGTGAGGGCCTCAAGGCCGACCTGCTGAAGGTCGCGAGCCACCCGAACCAGGCCTCCAAGTCCTGGATCACCGACCAGTACGACCGCTACGTGCTCGGCAACACCGTGCTCTCGGTCGGCGAGGACTCGGGCATGATCCGGATCGACGAGGAGACCAACCTCGGCGTCTCGGTCGCCACCGACGGCAACGGCCGCTACGCCAAGCTGGACCCGTACACCGGCGCCCAGCTGGCCCTGGCCGAGGCGTACCGCAACGTCGCGGCCGGCGGCGCCAAGCCGCTCGCCGTCTCCGACTGCCTCAACTTCGGCTCCCCCGAGGACCCGGACGTGATGTGGCAGTTCGCCGAGGCCACCCGCGGTCTGGCCGACGCCTGCCTGACCCTCGGCACCCCGGTCACCGGCGGCAACGTCTCGCTGTACAACCAGACCGGCGAGGTCGCCATCCACCCGACCCCCGTGGTCGCGGTGCTCGGCGTCATCGACGACGTCACCCGTCGCACCCCGGTCGCCTTCGCCGAGGAGGGGCAGCTGCTCTACCTGCTCGGCGACACGGCGGACGAGCTAGGCGGCTCGGCCTGGTCGCAGGTCGTCCACGACCACCTCGGCGGCCTGCCGCCCAGGGTGGACCTGGAGCGCGAGCGCCTGCTCGGCGAGATCCTGATCTCCGCCTCGCGCGACGGCATGATCGACGCCGCGCACGACCTGTCCGACGGCGGTCTCGGCCAGGCGCTGGTGGAGAGCTGCCTCAAGGGCGGTCACGGCGCGCGGATCGTCGTGCCCGAGGGCATGGACCCGTTCGTCCTCCTGTTCTCGGAGTCGGCCGGCCGCGCCGTCGTGGCGGTGCCGCGCAGCGAGGAGCTCCGGTTCAACGACATGTGCACCGCGCGTGGCCTGCCGGCCGCCCGGATCGGTGTCGTGGACGGCGACAGCCTGGACGTCCAGGGGCAGTTCACCGTCTCGCTGGCCGAGCTGAAGGACGCCCACACCGGCGTCATCGAGGCCCTGCTGGCCTGACGCAGGTGCTCCGAGGGGCGGACGGTTCTCCGGAACCGTCCGCCCCTCGGCGTATGTTGGGTTCCATGCCTCCCAAGTCCCGTACGTACCAGCCGCAGAAGGTCCGCGCCGCGCTGGCGGCGCAGAACGAGGCGCTGCGCGCCGTCGTGCACCGGCTGACGGAGCCGGACCTGGACCGGCCGACCCGGCTCGGCTCCTGGCGGGTACGGGAGCTGCTGGCCCACCTGGGCCTGGCGCTGGGTCACCTGCCGGCCGCGCTGGACAAGCCGGCACCGGACGGGCCGGTGCTCTCGCTGGCCGGCTACGCGGAGCTGAGCAGGACGATGGCCGAGGCGGTCGACACCGCGGTGACCGAGTACGCGGCGACCGGATTCGCGGGCCCGTCCGGGGAGGTGGCCGACGCGTTCGACCGGCCGCTCGACGCCGTGCGGGCCGTGCTCGACCGCACGGCCGCGCTGGAGCCGGAGCGGCGGGTCGCCCTGCTGGCCGGCCGGTCGATGCTCCTGACCGACTACCTGGTGACCCGGCTGGTCGAGGCCGTGGTGCACGCCGACGACCTCGCGGCCGCGCTCGGCCTGGACGCCTTCCCGCACGACCGCCAGGCCGTCGCCGCCGTCACCCGGATGTTGGCGGACGCCTTCGCCGATCGCGTCCCCGGCGGCGCGGTGGAGCTGCGGATCCCGCCGTACGCCGTCGTCCAGGCCGTGCCGGGGCCCAAGCACACCCGCGGCACCCCGCCGAACGTGGTCGAGACCGACCCGCTGACCTGGATCCGGCTGGCGACCGGCCGGGTGGACTGGGCGGCGGCGGTGGAGGCGACGACGGTGTCCGCCTCCGGGGAGCGCAGCGACCTGGGGGAGTACCTGCCGGTCCTGGGTTAGTGCAGCTGGGCCGCCAGGGACTCGGCGGCCTTGCGCAGCGGCTCGCCGGCGAGGGCCGGGTCCGGGTCGGCGTTGCGGGTGTCCTGGGCGAGCGGCAGTGCCAGGTCGCGCCAGGGCTGGGCAGGAAGGCCGTTACCGGCGTTGCCCCGGACGGAGCGACCGTCCGTCACGGCGGGGGCGACGGCGCCGGTGATCCCGGCGCCGGTCAGGGCCTTCCCGAGGTCGAGGCCGAACGGGCAGGTGCTGGACTTCGTCTTGAACAGGTCCAGGGCGGTCGACCGGACGCGGTCGTAGGAGAGCGCGCCACCGCTCGTGGCGGTGCCGGTCGAGGTCGAGCAGGCGGCGGCACCGAGCGTGATCCCGGCGGCGGCGAACACGGCGGCGAGCCTTCGGCGTTGGGCAGCGGTCGTGATCGCAGGGTAGGGCGTCGTTGTGCCGTGCGGTTGCCGTCCGGGTCTCAACTCCGTTCCACTACGGGACGGATGGGCCGCTCAGGTAGGTGCCGTCCGCCGAGTACGGCCAGGCGTTCGGGGTGCAGCCCTTGAGGCCGTATATCTGCTGCATCATCGCGGGCGCCGGCTTGCCCGGGCCGGGGCAGGTCTCGTGGCCGTGGCCGATCCGGTGGCCGACCTCGTGGTTGATGATCAGTGCCCGGTACTCGTCCAGCGGGCCGCTGAACTGCGGTGAACCGGTGTTCCAGCGCTTGGAGTTGACCACCACCTGACTGCCGACGTCGCAGTTGACCTCGCCGTGGGTGTCCAGGCCGGAGGCGCCGCAGATCTTGTCCACGGTGGTCGGGGAGGCGATCTTCACGGTGAAGTCGTACGAGCCGCTCGCGACCAGCTGGAAGCCGTCCTTGTGGTTGTTGGTCCAGCCGCGCGGGTCGCCGAGGATGCCGTGGATCTGCGCGGCGGCGGCCGCCGCGTCGATGCCGATGCCGTCCTCGACCTCCACCCGGTAGCGGCGCACGTTGCCGCGGCCGACCGCCTTGGCGCTGGCGGAGGCGATGGTGAAGGTGCCGGCGCCCTTGGTGGGGCCGGGGTCCGGCGCGGTCGGCGTGGGCGTCGGGGTCGGCGTGGGCGTCGGGGTGGCGGCGGGAGCGGGAGCCGGCGGCGCGGCCGCGGTGGGCGACTGCTCGGCCGGCGGGGCGATCCGGGCCTGGGCGGTCGGCGCGGGCGAGGCCGGGCCCGAGGGGCGGTTCAGCACGAAGGCCGCGGCGCCCAGCACCAGCAGCGGGGCGATCAGCGCCGTGAGCATGCCAGGGCCGATCCGGCGACGCGCCTTGCGGCGTCGGCGGCGTCCGGGGCTTTCGCCGGCGTTCTTGGGCGGGACGGCTCGCCTGCGGGCGGATCGGGCTGCGGGCACGAGCGAAACCCTGGCATGGAGAACGGGTGAATGTCCACATACCAGGTATGCAACCTTCCGGGTGCCCCAAGCGTTGGGCCCGCCCCGGTGCCGATGAGCCGGCCGCTGGTCGAAGACCAGGTCTTCGACCTGGCGGAGATCGTCGAGGCGCACCGGCACATGGAGGCCAACGGACAGGTGGGAAAGCTCGTGGTGACCGTCCGGCACTGAGCCGGGGCCGATGACGGCGGTTGACCCCTGGGCCTCGGGTGGCAGACTGCACTCCATGGCGATTCACAAGAATCTTCTCGACGGCCCCGAACCGACCCTCCTGCCGGAGGACGAGCAGCCCTACCGGATGCTGGCGGAGGAGTCGGCCTCACCGACCCAGGTGGCCGCCGACTTCCCGGCCTTCTGCCTCGCCTGGGCCATGCTCGCCGACGACGCCTACGCGGCCGGTCGCTACGTCGAGTCGTATGCCTACGCCCGCACCGGCTACCACCGCGGCCTGGACGCGCTGCGCCGCAACGGCTGGAAGGGCCACGGGCCGGTACCGTGGGAGCACCGCGGCAACCGCGGCTTCCTGCGCTGCCTGGCGGCGCTCGCCCGGGCGGCCGGCGCGATCAAGGACACCGAGGAGGAAGCGCGCTGCTGGCAGTTCCTGAAGGACAGCAGCGCCGAGGCGTACGCGGAGCTCAAGCAGTAGGGACTGTGCGGCGCAAGCGGTAGGACTGTGCAGCTCAACCCTTGGAACCACACGACTGTGCCCCCGGCGGAGGACCGCCGGGGGCACACGTGTTCACCGCGCTCGTGTCAGCGGGCTCACTTCAGGCGCTTGCCGGCCGAGCGCAGCTGCTCGGCGGCCTCGACCACGCGGGCGGCCATGCCGGCCTCGGCCAGCTTGCCCCAGGTGCGGGGGTCGTAGGTGTTCTTCTTGCCGACCTCGCCGTCGACCTTCAGCACGCCGTCGTAGTTGGCGAACATGTGGCCGGCGACCGGGCGGGTGAAGGCGTACTGGGTGTCGGTGTCCAGGTTCATCTTCACGACGCCGTTCTCCAGCGCGGTGGCGATCTCCTCCGCGGTGGAGCCCGAACCGCCGTGGAAGACGAAGTCGAACGGGTCGGTCCTGCCGTACTGCTTGCCGATCGCGTCCTGCAGCTCGCGCAGCAGCTCCGGCTTCAGCACGACGTTGCCCGGCTTGTACACGCCGTGCACGTTGCCGAAGGAGGCGGCCAGCAGATAGCGGCCCTTCTCGCCCAGGCCCAGCGCCTCGGCGGTGCGGACGGCGTCGTTGACGGTGGTGTACAGCTCGTCGTTGATCTCGTGGGAGACGCCGTCCTCCTCGCCGCCGGTCGGGGTGATCTCGACCTCAAGGATGATCTTGGCGGCGGCGGCCTGGGCCAGCAGCTCCTGGGCGATGGACAGGTTGTCGGCCAGGGTCTCGGCGGAGCCGTCCCACATGTGCGACTGGAACAGCGGGTTCTGGCCCTTGGCCACGCGCTCGGCGGAGACCGCCAGCAGCGGGCGGACGTAGCCGTCCAGCTTGTCCTTCGGGCAGTGGTCGGTGTGCAGCGCGACGGTGACGTCGTACTTGGTGGCGACGATGTGCGCGAACTCGGCGAGCGCGACCGCACCGGTCACCATGTCCTTGTTGTGCTGGCCGCCCAGGAACTCCGCGCCACCGGTCGAGATCTGGATGATGCCGTCGCTCTCGGCCTCGGCGAAACCACGCAGCGCGGCGTGCAGGGTCTGCGACGAGGTCACGTTGATGGCCGGGTAGGCGAACTTGCCCGCCTTGGCCCGGTCCAGCATCTCGTTGTAGACCTCGGGAGTTGCGATGGGCATGCGATCCGCTCCTGTCGGGTTGCGGCGTACGGACGGTGCTGTCCGACGCTGTGTACGCCTTCGTGACGACTCCGTGCCGGCCCGCCGACGCGCGGCGCTGCGGTGTGGCTCTCCGGCACCAAGGTTCGAGGCGGCCTCCGCGGTACGGCCATGAGGGTGGTGGGCCGCCGCGGACCGGACGCCTGTGCCATCTTCCCAGACTCGTGCCCGCAGGTCAGCAGGAGCCCGCCTGTCGGAACGCCGCACCGGGGCGCGCGGCCGGAAGCCGTCGCTGGGCTCGGCCGGAAGTCGTCGGCAAGGTACGCCCGCTATCCTGCGCCCGTGGACTACAACCAGCTGGCCGTCAATCTGCTCGACGCCAAATCCCTGATCTCGTCCCTCGGCGCCATCGGGCTCATCGCGATCATCTTCGCGGAGACCGGCCTGCTGGTCGGCTTCTTCTTCCCGGGCGACTCGCTGCTGATCCTCGCGGGCGTCGCCGCCTCGAACGCCGCGTCCTCGGTGCTCGGCGACGGCGCCAAGCTGCCGATAGCCGTGCTGCTCGTCGGCTGCCCGGTCGCGGCGGTCGCCGGTGCCCAGCTGGGGCACCTGATCGGGGCCAAGGTCGGGCCGAGGATGTTCGACAAGCCCGATTCGAAGATCTTCCGCCGCGAGTACGTGGTGAAGGCGGAGGAGTACTTCAACAAGTTCGGCTCTGGCAAGGCCGTGGTGCTGGCCCGCTTCATGCCGATCATCCGGACCTTCCTGAACCCGGTGGCCGGCACCCTGGAGATGCCCGCCAGGACGTTCTTCCTGTGGAACGTCATCGGCGGTGTGCTCTGGACCGAGTCCATGCTGCTGATCGGTTACTTCTTCGGCGACGCGCTCGCCCCGGTGATCGACAAGTACCTGATCCCGGCGGTGCTGCTGATCGTGCTGCTGTCGATCTCGCCGATCCTGATCGAGGTCGTGCGGGAGCGCCGCAAGAAGAAGGCGGGCGCCACCGACAGTGCGGCCGAGGCCGTGCAGAGCGGCGGCGGGCGGCACCGGCGCGGCTGAGGCCGACCGGCTGGGTTCAACGCGAAGGGCCGGGCTGTTCCACGTGGAACAGCCCGGCCCTTCGCGTTGTCCGGGAGGCTTCCCGGCGAGGACTCCCGGTGAGGACTCATCGGGGTCTTCGCGGGGTCAGAGGCCCAGGTCGTCCAGGGTGTACGCGGTCACGTACTCCAGGCCCTGCTCCTCGACGGCACCCGCGCCACCGCGCTCGACGATCACCGCGACGCCGACCACCTCGGCGCCCGCCTCGCGCAGGGCCTCGACGGCGGTCAGCACCGAGCCACCGGTGGTGGAGGTGTCCTCGACCGCCAGCACTCGGCGGCCCTTCACCTCCGGGCCCTCGATCCGGCGCTGGAGACCGTGCGCCTTGCCGGTCTTGCGGACCACGAAGGCGTCCAGCTTCTGCCCGCGCGCGGCGGCGGCGTGCAGCATCGAGGTGGCCACCGGGTCGGCACCCAGGGTCAGACCGCCGACGGCGTCGTACTCCAGGTGCGAGGTCGCGTCCAGCATCACCCGGCCGACCAGCGGGGCGGCCTCGCCGTCCAGCGTGATCCGGCGCAGGTCGACGTAGTAGTCGGCCTCCTTGCCGGAGGAAAGGGTGACCTTGCCGTGCACGACGGCCTTGTCCTTGATCTGTGCCAGCAGGGCGTCGCGGTCGTTGCTCATGAGCGTTCAGTCTAGGGCCTGTCTCCAGGCCCTGGCCTGCAGCCGTGCGCGGCGCTTTCGGCTAGCGCCGGCGCAGCGCCCTGGCCAGGACCACGGCGCCGCCCAGCAGCGCCACCGAGCCGCCGATCACCCACGGCAGCGCGCTGCGGCCGCCACTGCCCGGCACCACGATGCCGCCGACCTCGCCGCCCCAGCGGGACGCCGCCCGGGCCCGCGCGCTGCGGGCGGGCAGCGCCGGGGCGTACCGGCCGCGCGGCGGGGCGTGGTCCACCTCTTCGGCCGAACGGCCGACGATGCTGCGGCGGACCGGGCCGCTGAGCTCCGGCCCCTCCTCGTAGGCGAACAGCGGCTCGACCGGGACCTCCTCGGCGACCTCGTCCGTGCGGCCGCCGCTCTCGTCCTCGTCGTCCCCGTCGGCCTCGTCGTCCTCACGGTCGTCGGCGGAGCCGGTGGGGAGGCCGAAGCGCTCGGCGTCGGCGTCCGAGAAGGCGATCAGGTCGGAGAGGTCGTCGTCCAGGTCGTCGCCGGGCTGGTCCTGGCGGTCCTCGATGGAGACGACCTCGGCCGGGGTCCCGCTCTCGGCCTCGATTCCGTCCTCGACCTCGGTCCCGTCCTCGATTCCGTCCTCGGCCGCGTCGTCGTCCACGGGGCCGCCCTCCGGGGAGGTGAGTGCGGTGGCGAAGCGGTCCAGCAGACGGCGGCCGACGGCGTCGAGGGTCTCGGCGTCGAACTCGGTCAGCCGGCCGGTGGCACTCAGGTCGCCGGTGAAGCGGATCGCCGCGGTGCCCTCCTCGGTGCCGTCCACGACGCTGACCCGCACGGTGGCGGTCGCCTCACCGCTGCCCCGGGCCTCCTGCCCTTCGGCCAGCACGGTGAGCACACCCTCCCGGCCCTCGATCAGCGACAGCACGCCCTTGTACGTGATCGTGGAGCCGCCGATCTGCAGCTTCAGCCGCCCGCCGATCTCCTCCGCCGGCCCACCCCCGACCGCCGCCGGCTCGGTGCTCAGCCCCGGCACACTCCGCGCCAGCAGCGCCGGATCCTGCAAGGCCTCCCGCACCAGCTCTGCGGACATCGGGACGACAACCTCATGCTCCATGTCACGGAGCCTACCGACCCGAACCGGCCCGGTCCCCACCTATCGCCACCCGACTTTCGCCCCCACACCGTGCGTCACGTCCTCCAGCCGTCAGCCCGGCCCGCTTCCCTCCCCCCCGTACGACGCGCCGTAGGCCTCCGCCACTCTCAGCGCGGCCCCAGCAAGGTCAGCGGCGCCGGGGGCCGGGCCGGCCGGAGGGCGGCGAGAAGGGTGGCGGAGGCGTGGAGGGCGTCGGGGGTGAGGGCACGGGGTGGTGGGGCGTCGGGGGCGAGGGTGAGCGGGGGCGGGGTGGCGGCGGCGAGCAGGAAGCGCTGGGTGGCGTCCGGGGCGCCGGGGCGGCAGGTGTCGGTGGGGCTGCCCTGAACGGCGTACGGGGTGGTTCCCAGGCCCGCCGCGCGGAGGCCGGACTCGATCTGCCAGAGGCCGTCCCCGTCGCCACCCCCGCCGGCCCGGACGGCGATCCGGCCGCCAGGGGCCAGCCGCCGGGCGGCGAGGCCGTAGAACTCCTGGGAGTGGAACTTGACCGGGCCGCCGTCCGAGGGGGCGGGCAGGTCGGCGAGCACCACGTCGTACTCCTCCGCGGGGGCGCCGTGCAGCCAGGCCATCGGGTCGGCCGCCGTGGTGCTGACCCGGGGGTCGTCCAGGGAGTGCCCGGTGAGGGCGGCGAGCCCGGGGTCGGTGCGGGCGAGCCGGGGGAGGGCCGGGTCGGCGTCGACCAGCCGGACGGAGCGGACCCCGCGGTGCCGCAGCACCTCCCGCAGCGCGAGGCCGTCGCCGCCGCCGAGCAGCAGGACCCGGCGGTCCGGCCCGGCGGCCATGGCCGGGTGGACGAGTGCTTCGCTGCCCCGGTACTCGTCGGGCCCGCAGACCGCGAGCCGGCCGTCGAGGTAGAGCTGGAGCGGGCCCTCGGCGGGGCCGGTGAGCACGATCTCCTGGTACTGGCTGCGGGTGGCGTAGCGGATCTGGTCGCCGTAGAGGGCGTGCCGGGCGGCGCGTTCGATCGCGTCGGAGCCGACGGCGGCGGCCGCGAGCAGGGCGAGGACGAGGGCGCAGCCGAGCCAGAGCAGCCGTCGTATCCGGGGGGCGGGCTCCTCGCGGAAGAGCCAGAGCACCACGGCGGCACCGGCCACCGCGTTGACCGCCCCGGTGAGCAGCGCGCCGTCGCCGGGGCCGAGGCCGGGGAGGACGAGGAAGGGGAAGGCGAGGCCGCCGATCAGCGCACCCACGTAGTCGGCGGCGAACAGGTCGGCGGCGGCGCGGCCGGCGTCCTCGCGTCGGATCCGCTGGATGAGGGTCATCAGCAGCGGGATCTCGGCGCCGATCAGGATGCCGATCAGGCATGTGAGGCCGACCATCGCGGCCTGGTAGCGGCCGATCCAGGCCCAGCAGGAGTACAGGGCGAGGACGGAGAGTCCGCCGGTGAGCGCGAGGGCGCACTCGACCAGGGCGAACGCGGTCGCGGGCCGGCTGGTGAGCCGCTTGGCGAGCAGGGAGCCGAGGCCCATCGCGAACACCATCACGGAGAGCACGACGGAGGTCTGGGTGACCGTGTCCCCGATCAGGTAGTCGCCGAGCGCCACGAGTTCGAGCTCGTAGACGAGTCCGCAGGCCGCGCAGACGAACGCGGCCAGCAGGACGGTCAGGCGGGCGAGCCGGGGGTGGGAGCGCAGCCGGGATCGACGGCGGGCGGGCAGGGGGGGGAGGCTTCGCCCGGGCCGGCGTCGGGTGCCGTCGTCGAGGTCCACTCGCGGGCCTGCGGGCGGACCGACCGGATGGTTGATCACGAACAAACGCTAGGGGACGTGCGGGGCGGATAGCTGCGCCCATCCGACGGACAGTGCGGGCCTTCGGATTGACGAATCGTTCCTGTGTGCGATTCATCGGCTCGCGCTGCGTAGCCCATGACCGAATCGGCGTTCCCGTTCAGGCTTCGGGCAGTCATGCCCCCGACACCACCAGCGAGGAGCGGGTGCAGACCAGCTGCCCCTCCTGCGGGTAGGCGTGCCAGGTTCGCCAGAGCAGCCGGTCCGCGCTGCCCTGGGTGACCAGCGCGGTGAAGGCGCTCGGGTCGCCGGGGAAGACCCCGGCGAGGCCGCGCGGGTGCCCCTCGACCAGGGCCAGCAGCTCCTGGGCGCGGGCCGCGAAGTCGTGCGGGGGCAGGGCCTCGATCCGGGCGGCGAACTCGTACTCCCAGCCGCCGACCTGCTTGGCGACCCGGGCCGGCAGCGGGGTGCGGCGGCCGGGCAGGCAGGCGACGGTCTCCAGGCAGCTGCCGGGGCCGGCGTCGATCACCACCTGGTGCGAGGCACCCAGCAGCCGCAGCTGGAGGGTGCCGGAGGTGCCGGGGTGGCCGCCGTCGAGTCTGAGGTCGTGGACGGCGAGCGCGGGCAACGGTTCGCCGCCGAGGCACCAGGCCAGGTCACCGGCGCGGGTGTCCGTGTAGGAGGTCTGCAGTGTGGTGAGCATGCTCGGCTCCGCGTTTCAGCTCCGTGCGCGCCCGCCGAGCAGCAGCGACTAGGCCTAGGCGATGGCGAGGCTGTTCGTGGCTGTGCGGCCCTGGGCGCGGCCGACCGTGGAAGGAAGGATTCCGGCTGGAGATTCAGCAGCAGAGAAGCATGAATACGCCGGGCCCGTCGGGGATTTACCCAACTTTGTTGGGCATTCACCGTTTCGAGCACACCTGCTTCCCGGCTCTGATCGACCCGGTGTGCGACTCTGCACAGCGCGCGCCCCTGCAACCGGCATGCGAGCCGTGTGCGCCGGTTGTGCGCCTTCCGCGCGCTTCACGCGCCGCCCCCCTCCACGCGCCGGGCGTGGAGGGCGACTGGGTGTGCCGGAGAGGTCGGCCGAATTGCCTCCCTGGCAGCAAGCAAGCATGCCATTTAGGGGAGTTGATGGTAAGTCACAACTGTTGTCGGGCCGGGATCGCTTCCGTTCGAGGGGGCGCGCGGACACTCGGAGGCGCTGCAGTCGAGCGACGGCCTCCTGGAGCACCTCGTCCTTTTTGCAGAAAGTGAAGCGGACCAGGCTACGGTCCCGTCCTTTTCGCCCGGTGGGGTGGTGTCGGCCCGCCCCGCGAACCCGCCGACCCGGATGATCCTCACAGCGTGAGCCGCTCCCCCGGCTCGGGCATGCGCAGCGACTCCCGCACATCAGCCCGCGTGAAGGCCTCCCGCAGCGTCGCCGGGCCCTGGGTGAAGTGTCCCCAGTGCTCGAAATGGAGCGGCACGACGTGCCGGGCTCCGAGGATGCGGGCGGCCTCGGCGACCAGGTCGCTGGTCAGGGTGAGGTACGCGCCGGGTATCAGCGGCGTGCTGGCGGCCCCGGCGAACAGCATCGCGACGTCGATCGGGCCGACCCGGTCGGCGATCGCCCGAACCACGTCCAGCGAGGCGTTGTCCCCGCTGACGTAAACCGTGGGCAGCCCCTCGCCGGTGAGTACGAATCCGGTGACCTCCCCGACGATGTGCTCGCTGCCGTCCGGGCCGTGCTGTGCGGGCACACCCGTCACCCGCAGCGTTCCACCGTCCGGCCGCGGCAGGTCGACGTGGTCCCCGTCGGCCAGAGCCCGCACGGCTCCCCCGAGCCGGTCCCGGGCGGCGGAGGTCGAGAGCACCAGCGGGGCGCCGGCGAGGTACGCGCGGCCGGCGCCGTCGAGGTTGTCGGGGTGCTGGTCGTGCGAAAGCAGGACGGCGTCCACCGGGCCGAGGTCCTCGGCGGCCACCGCCGGACCGGCGGTCTTGGTGAGGACCCGGGTGCCGATCGGATACTCCCCGGGGCCGTCGAAGGTCGGATCGGTCAGCAGGCGCAACCCGCCGACCTCGATCAATGCGGTCGGCCCGCCCACGTACTGGATGGTCATCTGAGTCAACTGGGACGCCCCCTCGAATGCGCGAAGATCGCTGCGCCGATGACAAGACCGCGATGACTCCTGTTATTCCGTCGGGCCCTCGCCCGGAGAACCCCATGGCACTCGCCGCGTCCTCCGACCTCACCGCCGATCCGCTGACGGCGAAGGCCGGTTGGCTTCGCGCCGGCTATGAACGGCGCAGCTCGGCGTGCGCCGTCGCGGCACTGCCGGTCGGCCCGGTGGCCCTGCCGCTCCAGCTCCTCGCCGGTGTCCGCGGTCGTGCGGTCGCTCAGAGCCGCTGGAGCCTGGACACCGCCTCGGTGAGGACCTCGTCCTTCTTGCAGAAGGTGAACCGGACCAGGCTCTGACCGGCTGCGACGTTGTCGTAGAAGACCACGTTCGGGATGGCGACGACGCCGCAGCGCTCGGGCAGGGAGCGGCAGAACTCCATGCCGTCCTTCTCCCCGAGCGGGGTGATGTCGGTGGTGATGAAGTACGTGCCCCCGGGGTTGAACACCCGGAAGCCCGCCGCCGAGAGACCGTCAACCAGCAGGTCCCGCTTCCGGAGCAGGTCGGCGCGGAAGGTATCGAAGTATCTGTCGGGGAGCCGGAGAGCCTCGGCGACGGCGTACTGGAACGGGCCGGAGCTGACGTAGGTGAGGTACTGCTTGGCGGTGCGCACCGCGGAGACCAGCTCGGGGCTCGCGGTCACCCAGCCGACCTTCCAGCCGGTGAAGGAGAAGGTCTTGCCGGCGGAGGAGATGGTGACGGTGCGCTCGCGCATACCGGGCAGGGCGGCGATCGGGTGGTGGACGGTGCCGAAGACCAGGTGCTCGTAGACCTCGTCGGTGACCACCAGCAGGTCGTGCTCGACGGCGAGGGCGGCGATGCCGGCGAGCTCCTCGGCGGTGAGGACGGTGCCGGTGGGGTTGTGCGGGGTGTTGATCAGCAGCAGCCGGGTGCGCGGGGTGATTAGGGCGCGCAGCTCGTCCAGGTCGGGGCGGAAGGACGGGGCCCGGAGGGTGAGCGGGACGCGGGTGGCGCCGGCCATCGCGATGCAGGCGGCGTAGGAGTCGTAGAAGGGTTCGAGGGCGATCACCTCGTCGCCGGGCTCCAGCAGGGCGAGCAGGGTGGCGGCGATGGCCTCGGTGGCGCCGGCGGTGACCAGGACCTCGGCACCGGGGTCGTACCCGAGGCCGTAGAAGCGCTGCTGGTGCTCGGCGATGGCCTGCCGCAGCTCGGGGATACCGGGGCCGGGCGGGTACTGGTTGCCGCGGCCCCCGCGCAGCGCCCGTACGGCGGCCTCGCGGACCTCCTCGGGCCCGTCGGTGTCCGGGAAGCCCTGCCCGAGGTTGATCGAGCCGGTGGCCGTGGCCAGGGCGGACATCTCGGCGAAGATCGTCGTTCCCATCCCGGCCAGTCGGCGGTTCAGCAGCGGCCTGGTTCCCATGCGAAAGGCTCCTCACGCGTCGTCGTCGCGCCCATCCTGGGACAGCCGGGGGCCGGGGACAAGGACGGCCCGCCACCGCGCTCGATCGCGGTGGCGGGCCGTGGGTGGGGGATGCGGGGATCAGGCCTCGTCGGAGCCCTCGCCCTCGCCCTCCTCGCCCTCGATCTCGTTCTGCAGGCCCAGGCGCTCGACGATCCACTGCTCGAAGCCGACCGCGGCCTGGGTCCAGTTCGCGGTGGTGGTGACGAAGTAGTCCAGGTTGACGCCGGTGCCGACGATCATCTGGGCCTCACCGATCAGACGGACCACGCCGTCCTCGTGGGTGTGGGTGTAGACCTTGGGCCACAGAGTCTCGCGGTTCCACTCGTCGATCAGGTCGAGGATCTCGCCCTTCTTCTCCAGCGGGTACGCGCGGTCGTAGAAGGCGCGCACCGCGAAGAGCTCCTTCTGCTCGCCGCGGAACATGTAGTAGACGCGGAAGCCCTCCCAGGGGGCGGTGAGGTCGCCCTCCTCGTCCACGACGTGCTTGAGCTGCATCTGGTCCAGCAACTGGGTGACCAGGCCCTGGTCCGGGACGATGATCGGCGGCGGGCCGGCCGGCCGCCCGCCCTGGCCGCCGCCCTGGCTGCCGGGCTGGCCACCCCCGGGTACGCCGAAGGACGGGATGGACGACGGGTCGATGCTCATGGGGTCCTCTTCCTCAGTGCACGTGGTGGCCGGCAATGAGAGGCCGCCCTTTGCTCCTCCCATCCTGCCTCATTCGGGGCCTCGCTCACAGGGGCACCCGGGGGCGCGTCGATCTTCATTTCGGCGCATGCCGGGGCACCGGTCACGCAGGGTGCCCGGCGGTCGGAGGCGGGGCGGCGTGCCGGGCGCGCGTGAGCCAAGTCACGCGCCCGGCGCCCGGGTTCGCCTGCCGTGCCAGCCGGATGCGGTTAGCGTGCGATGGAACTCGCCCTTGGCAACCGCCCTATCGGGTGGGCGAGTTGAGGAGATTTGAGCTGAAGGGGGGAAGTGGGGATGGAGCGTGCGGTGACCGGGGAGGGCGCCTCGCTGGGGACGCTGCTGCGGAGCATCCGGCTGGAGCGGGGGATGACCCAGGAGCAGTTGGGGGAGGCGTCGGGGCTGAGCGTGCGGTCGATCCGCGACCTGGAGCGGGGGGTGTCCTGCCCGCGGGTCTCCACGCTGCGGCTGCTCACCCAGACGTGGAACCTGCCGGACTCGCGGGGCGCCGAGCTGCACCGGCTGGCGCGCACCTGGCGGGACCGCGCGCGGCGCCAGCGGCGGGGCGCGGTCGAGGAGCGGCGGTAACGGCACGGGCCGCTCCCCGCGCCTGAGCACGGGGAGCGGCCCGAACCGGTCCTTCGGGGTTACTTCTCCAGCGGACCGCGACCGCGGACGGTGAGCCGGTCGCCCTCCTCGTCCCGCTCGACCAGGACGGTGTCCCCGTCGTGCACCTGGCCGGACAGGATCGCCCGGGCCAGCTGGTCGCCGATCGCGGACTGCACCAGCCGGCGCAGCGGGCGGGCGCCGTACGCCGGGTCGTACCCGGTGAGCGCCAGCCAGTCGCGGGCGGCCTCGGAGACGTCCAGGGTGAGCCGCCGCTCGCGCAGCCGCTCGCCGAGGCGGGCCACCTGGAGGTCGACGATCCGGCTGAGCTCGTCGGTGCCCAGTGGGTCGAAGACCACGATGTCGTCCAGCCGGTTGAGGAACTCCGGCTTGAACGCGGCCCGGACGGAGTCCAGCACCAGGGCCTTCTTCTTGTCCGCGGGGATGGCCGGGTCGACCAGGTACTGACTGCCCAGGTTGGAGGTGAGGATCAGGATCGCGTTGCGGAAGTCCACCGTGCGGCCCTGGCCGTCGGTGAGCCTGCCGTCGTCCAGCACCTGGAGCAGTACGTCGAAGACCTCCGGGTGGGCCTTCTCCACCTCGTCCAGCAGCACCACGCTGTACGGGCGGCGGCGGACCGCCTCGGTGAGCTGGCCGCCCTCCTCGTAGCCGACGTACCCGGGCGGGGCGCCGACCAGGCGGGAGACCGAGTGCTTCTCGCCGTACTCGCTCATGTCGATGCGGACCATCGCCCGCTCGTCGTCGAACAGGAAGTCGGCCAGGGCCTTGGCGAGTTCGGTCTTGCCGACACCGGTCGGGCCGAGGAACAGGAAGGAGCCGGTCGGGCGGTCCGGGTCGGCGATGCCCGAGCGGGTGCGGCGCACCGCGTCCGAGACCGCCTGTACGGCCTCCGTCTGGCCGATCAGGCGCTGGCCCAACTCCTCCTCCATGCGCAGGAGTTTGTCGCTCTCGCCCTCCAACAGGCGGCCGGCCGGGATGCCCGTCCAGGAGGCGACCACATCGGCTACGTCGTCCGGGCCGACCTCCTCCTTGACCATCGAAGCCGAGGCGGGCCCAGTCTCGTCGTTCGCAGACGCGGCGCGCTCCTGGGCGTCGGTGAGCTCCTTCTCGGCGGCCGGGATCTCGGCGTACATCAGCTTGGACGCCCGCTCGAAGTCCCCGTCGCGCTGGGCCCGTTCGAGCGCACCGTGCAGGTCGTCCAGCCGCTCCTTGAGCTCGCCGACCCGGTTGAGGCTCTTCTTCTCCTGCTCCCAGCGCGCCGTCAGCACGCTCAACTGCTCGTTCTTGTCCGCGAGATCGCGCCGCAGTCGGGCCAGCCGGTCGACCGAGGCCGGGTCCGACTCCTTCTCCAGGGCCAGCTCCTCCATCCGCAACCGGTCGACGGCGCGCTGGAGTTCGTCGATCTCGACCGGGGAGGAGTCGATCTCCATCCGCAGCCGGGAGGCGGCCTCGTCGACCAGGTCGATCGCCTTGTCGGGCAGGAAGCGGGAGGTGATGTAGCGGTTGGACAGGGTGGCGGCGGCGACCAGCGCGGCGTCCGAGATCTGCACCTTGTGGTGCGCCTCGTACCGGCCCTTGAGGCCGCGAAGGATGGCGATCGAGTCCTCCACGCTGGGCTCGCCGACCAGCACCTGCTGGAAGCGGCGCTCCAGGGCCGGGTCCTTCTCGATCCGCTCGCGGTACTCGTCCAGCGTGGTGGCGCCGACCATCCGCAGCTCGCCGCGGGCCAGCATCGGCTTGAGCATGTTGCCCGCGTCCATCGCGGAGTCCCCGCCGGCGCCCGCGCCGACCATGGTGTGCAGTTCGTCGATGAAGGTGACGACCTGGCCGTCGGAGGCCTTGATGTCGTTCAGGACGGCCTTCAGCCGCTCCTCGAACTCGCCGCGGAACTTGGCGCCGGCCACCATCGCGCTGAGGTCCAGCGCGACCAGCCGCTTGCCGCGCAGCGACTCCGGCACGTCGCCGGCCACGATGCGCTGGGCCAGGCCCTCGACCACCGCGGTCTTGCCGACGCCGGGCTCGCCGATCAGCACCGGGTTGTTCTTGGTCCGGCGGGAGAGCACCTGGACCACCCGGCGGATCTCGTGGTCACGGCCGATCACCGGGTCGAGCTTGCCATCCCGGGCGGCCTGGGTGAGGTCGGTGCCGTACTTCTCCAGCGCCTTGTAGGTGCCCTCCGGGTCCGGCGAGGTGACCCGGCCGCTGCCCCGGACGTCCTTGAAGGCGGCGAGCAGCGCCTTGGGCGTCGCGCCCTGCTGCACCAGCAGCTCGGCCACCTGCCCGCCCTCGGCGGCCAGGCCGACCATCAGGTGCTCGGTGGAGACGTACTGGTCGTCCAGGTCGTCCGCACGCTTGCCGGCCTCGGTCAGCACGGCGAGGGTGTCCCGGGCGAGCTGCGGGGCGGCGACCGTCGAGCCCATCGCGCTGGGCAGTGCGGTCAGCTGGCGGCGCGCCTCGGCGTCGACCCGGGCGGCGTTCGCCCCGACCGCCTCCAGCAGGGGCCGGGCGATGCCCTCGGGCTGCTCCAGCAGGGCGATCAGGATGTGCACCGGCCTGACGTCCGGGTTGCCGGCCGCGCCTGCCTGCCGGATCGCGGCGGACAGGGCGTCCTGCGTCTTGGTGGTGAACTTGCTCGCGTCCACTGCTGGGGGATCCTCCCTCGTCGTCCTTCACTGCTGCTACCTACAGCATGCACTAACTTGAGTCTATTCCGCTCAACTTTATGATGCTGAACTTCTTCTCTTCGCGGTCTGGTTCCTCTTCGGGGTCCGGTTCCTCCTCGGGGTCTGACCGACCGCCTGCCGGGTCAGCCCCAGCAGCTCCCGGGCCGGCCCGCGCGGCCGCTGCCCAGCCGGCCACACCGCCCGCAGCGGCCGCCGCAGGTCCAGCTCCTCCGCCAGCGGCACCTCCACCAGCCGCCGGGTGGCCAGCTCCTCCATCACCGTCAGCTCGCTCAGGCAGACCGGCCCCGCCCCGGTCATCGCCGCCGCCTTCAGCGCGGTGGAGGAGGCCAGCTCCAGCCGGGGCTGCGCGGCGCCCCCGTACGGCGTCAGCGCCGTCTCCAGCACCTCCCGGGTGCCCGAGCCGGGCTCGCGCAGCACCAGTGGGGTGCTCGCCAGCTCGGTCGCGGTCAGCGGGGTGCGGCGCCGTGCCCAGGGGTGGCCGGGTGCCACCACGACCACCAGCCGGTCCGCCGCCACCACCGCACCGGCCAGCCCCGGCGGGGTGGACGGGCCCTCGACGAAGCCCAGGTCGGCATCCCCGGCCAGCACGTGCCCGGCCACCTCAGCCGAGTTCGCCGTCCGCAGTGTCACCGCCGTCCCCGGACTGGCCTCGGCCAGCCCCAGCAGCCAGCCCGGCATCAGGTACTCGGCGACGGTCAGGCTGGCCACCACCCGCAGCTTGGCGTCCCGCCGCTCGCGCAGCGCGTCGATCCCGGCGTCCAGCGCCTGCGCCGCCTCCACCACCTGCCGGGCCCACTCGACCACCAGCCGGCCCGCCTCGGTCGGTCGGCTGCCCCGGGGCGAGCGCTCCAGCAGCGGGACGCCGATCTGCCGCTCCATGCCCTTGATCCGGGCGCTGGCGGTCGGCTGGCTGACGCCCAGCTCGGCCGCCGCCCGGCCGACGCTGCCCAGCCGGGCCACCGCGAGCAGCAGTTCCAGGGCGCCCAGTTCGGGAACGTGCGGGGAGAGGGCCATAGGTTCAGGCTATGTCCTCATAGGGTCCGTGGCGCTACCGGCGGTCGGGTTGCCGGGCCAGGGTGGAACCCATGTCCACCTTCGCCGATGTCCGCCCGCTCACCCGCCCCGCCTCCCGTTCCCGGCTCTCCCGGTTCGACCTCGCCCAGCTCGGCCCCAACTGGTACGCCGCCGTGATGGGTACCGCGATCATCGCCAACGGCGCCGCCGCCCTGCCCGTACGGGTGCCCGGGCTGATCGGCTTCGGCGAGGTGGTGTGGGCACTCGGACTGGCCGCCCTGCTGGTGCTGGCCGCGGCCCGGGTGGTCCACCTCGCCCGGCACCGCGGGGCGGCCCGCGCCCAGCTGCTGGACAACCCGGCCACCGCCGTCTTCTACGGCTGCCCGCCGATGGCGCTGCTGGCGGTCGGACTCGGCACCCTGCTGCTCGGCTCCCGGGTCATCGGCACCGGCCCGGCGGTCGCCCTGGACGCCGTGCTGTGGGGCGTCGGCACCCTGTACGCGCTGGCCGCCGCGGGCGGCATCCCGTACCTGATGATCACCCGGCACCGGGTCTCCGCCCTGGAGGCCAACCCGACCTGGCTGCTGCCGGTGGTCGCCCCGCTGGTCGCCTCCGCCTGCGGCCCGGCCCTCGTCCCGCACCTGCTGGCCGGACCGCCGCAGCAGACCCTGCTGTACGGCTGCTGGGCGCTGTTCGGGGTCGGCCTGCTGGCGACCCTGGTGCTGCTGCCGGTGGTGTTCACCGGGCTGTTCCACAGCAAGCTGCCCGCCCTGGCGCTCACCCCCTCGCTGTTCCTGGTGCTCGGGCCGCTCGGCCAGTCCGTCACCGCGATCCACCAGCTCGCCGACGCCGCCCGCCCGGTGCTGCCCGCGCTGGCGCCCGTGATGCTGCCGCTCGCCGAGCTGTACGGCGTCGCGGTGATCGGCGTCGCGATGCTCTGGCTGGCCGTCGCGCTCACCGCCAACCTGCGTGCCCGCAGGGCCGGGATGCCGTTCGCGATGACCTGGTGGGCCTACACCTTCCCGATCGGCACCTGCGTCACCGGCGCCTCCGCGCTCGCCCGACACACCGGCTTCGGCGGGTTCACCGCGCTGGCCGCCGGGCTCTACCTGCTGCTGGCCGTCGCCTGGGTGCTGGCGGCCGGCGGCACCACCGTCGGGCTGGCACGCGGTCGCCTGCTGGCGCGCTGACCGGGCCGGCGCTCCGGTCGGGGGAAGCCCCCGGCTCGGACGTCCCCCGGTTCGGATGTCCCCCCGCTCGGACGTCCCCAGCTCAGGAGCACGCCGCCGTTGCAGGAACGCGCACCTGCAGGATGACCGTGGACAGCCAACCGGCTGCAGGGGGACCCGCCGCCCGCACCCCCCGCTGGCCTCGGCCTTTACCGGAATCCCGCCCGCCGCCCGGGGCGCCGGACCCGCGCCGGAATGCAGGTAACTGCAATTGCGCGAACCTGAACTCCGACGACACTTGTCCGCGGGGCGTCACGCTGTGAGGGTGGAGGCACGCCAAGTCGTCCGGGCAACCGCAGCCCGATGGTGGCGACTTGCTCTTCAGTACTGACCACGGGTGCACGTCCCGCACCCGTGGAACGGGGGGGAAGAGCGCCGGCCGGGGTCCATGTGTGGTGATGGACTCCCGGATCCGGATCCGTCGAGGCGTTGCTGCTCCGCCTCGACGGAAGCGCCTTGGCATTGGCGTGCTGATGGCGGCTCCCGGGCACCCGGTGTGCGACGGCACCCGGGCCCGGGGGCCCGCCGTCCGACCGGTACCGTGAGCACGCCCGGCAACCGGTACCGCACACCCCACGGCTCGCGCGTACGGGCGGGGGCAACACCAGGGGAGACGCGTCCGGCAGGGAGAGTGCGACGTGACGGCGGAACCGGCGGTCACGCCGCACCACGCGGTACCCGCGGGCGAGGAACCCGACGGGGCGGCCCGACAGCTGTACCTGGCGATCATCGCCGAGGGCGGCCGCATCCCGTGCACCGACATCGGCGACACCGACCGCGACGCGCTCCGGCAGCTTCTCGACATCGGCCTGGTGATGGCCAACCGGATGGACCGCTGCTACACCGCCGTCAGCCCCCGCTCGGTCAGCGACCGCGTCGGCGCCGAACTGCGCAGCGAGGCGACCCGCCTGCTGGTCCGCGCGGAGAACCTCCCGGGCGCCCTGGACACCCTCACCCGCGCCTACGACGCGATGCCCCGCCCCTCGGGCCGCTCCGGCGGCGCGGTCTACGTCGAGGGCCACGTCCACATCCGCCAGCGGATCTCCCAGCTGGTCTCGGACTGCCGCTCCGAGGTGCTCACCGCCCAGCCCGGCCACCGGCCCGCCGACACCCTGCAGGTCGCCCTCGCCCAGGACGTCCAACTCCTCCAGCGCGGCTGCTCGCTGCGCACCATCTACCAGCCGGTCGCGCTCGCCGACCCGCCCGCGCTCGCCTACGCCGAGGAGGTCACCCGGCACGGCTCGCAGATCCGGGTCCTCGACGAGCCCTTCCAGCGGATGATCGTCTTCGACCGCAGCGTCGCCGTCATCGCCGCCAACGACGACAACAGCACCGCCGCCTTCATCAGCGACCAGGCGGCCCTCGCCTTCCTGATCGGCGCCTTCGAACGCGACTGGGCCCGAGCCGACACCACCGAGGCCGCCGCCTGCCTCGGCCAGGGCCCCACCCGCACCATCCCCGACCGGGTCGGCCGGCTCCTCGCCCGCGGCCTCACCCAGCGCGCCGTCGCCACCCGACTGGGCCTCAGCGAACGCACCGTCGCCGCCCACATCTCCCGGCTGCGCGACCGGTACGGCGCCCAGACCCTCTTCCAGCTCGGGTGGCTGATGAGAGGCTCCCGCGATGACTGACGAGCCCGGTCCGGCCGAGCGCGCCCTCTACCTGGCCGCCGTCCGCGGCGACGGGCGCCTGCGCCCCGAGGAGCTCGCCCCCGCAGACCGCCCCACCGTCGCCGCCCTCGTGGCCCGCGGCCTCCTCACCCCGACCGCCACCGGCTACACCGCCACCAACCCGCGGGCCCTCAGCGACCGCCTCGGCGTCGAACTCCGCACCCGCGCCACCCGCCTGCTCCTCCACGCCGAGCGACTCCCGAACACCCTCGGACCGCTCACCCACGCCTACGAGGCGGTCCGCCGACCTGGCGGCCCCGGCGGCCCGGACGGCTTCGGGCCGGAGACCGTCGAGTTCGACACCACCATCGACATCCGTCAGCGCATCTCCGAGCTCGTCTCCGAGTGCAAGGAGGAGATCCTCGCCGCCCAGCCCGGCCCGCGCCCCGTCGACGGCCTCCAGACGGTGCTCGCCCAGGACCTCTCCCTGCTCCGCCGCGGCTGCTCGATGCGCACCCTCTACCAGCCCGTCACCCTCACCGACCGCGCCGTGCTCCGCCAGATCGCCCTGCGCACCCGACAGGGCGCCCGGGTCCGGGTGCTCGCCGAACCCTACGAACGGGTGCTGGTCTTCGACCGCTCAGTGGCCGTCATCCCCGCTGCCGAGGACCGCAGCCGCGCCGCGTTCCTCACCGACCCCACCACCGTCGCCTACCTGGTCGCCCACTTCGAACGCGACTGGGCCCGCGCCACCCCCGCCGACCGCCACCTCGACTCCCCGCACCCCACCACCGTCCGCATCGGCCGGCTCCTCGCCCGCGGCCTCACCCAGCGCGCCGTCGCCACCCGACTGGGCCTCAGCGAACGCACCGTCGCCGCCCACATCTCCCGGCTGCGCGACCGCTACGGCGCCCAGACCCTCTTCCACCTCGGCTGGCACCTCCGGGGACAGCGCCGTGACTGACCCCACCGCTCCCCTCGCCACGCTTCCAACCCAGCCGGCAGAAACGGGAGAACAGCCATGACCGACCACAGCCTCACCCTCCCCGACGAAGCCGCCCGCGAGCTCTACCGCGCGATCCTCCGCGAGGGCGGCCGCATCCGGATCGCGGACATCCCGGAGCCGGACGCGGCGACCGTACAGAGGCTGCTGGACCTGGGCCTGCTGAAGCCGTACATCTCGGACGGTGTGCTCAGCGCGGTCAACCCGCGCTCGGTCTCAGCCCGGATCGCGGCCGACCTGCGCGCGACCGGCACTCGTCTGCTGGCGCAGGCCGAGAAACTCCCCGATCTGCTCGGTGATCTCACCGCCGCCTACGACACCGCTCCTCGGCGCCACGACCGCACCGGCGCCATCCACATCGTTGAGGGTTCCGAGAACATCCGGCACCGCATTTCCCAGCTCACCGAGGAGTTTCGCCACGAGGGGCTGTCCCTCCAGCCCGGCGGGGCCAGACCGGCGGGTGCCGCCGACGACATCGTGGAACACGCCCGTCGCTATCTGGAGGGCGGCGGCTCGATCCGTACCATCTACGAAGCGGCGGCTCGATTTGACGGCCCGACGGTTCGGCTCGCGGCCCGGCTGACGGCGGCCGGCGGTCACATCCGGGTCGCACCGTTCTCGTTCTCCAAGATGATGATCTTGGATCGGGCGGTAGCCGTCATCCCGGCGTCGGCGGAACTGGACCGGGCGGCGTTCGTGGAGGACTCGGCCACCGTCGTGTTCCTGGCCGAGGTCTTCGAGCGCTATTGGCAGCTGGCCGAAGGCCTGAACTGGGCGGCCCTGGCCTCAGGTTCCATCGACGCGTCCGCCCACAAGCAGGTCGGTGACCTGCTCGCCCTGGGCCTCACCCAGCGGGCGATCGCGAGTCGGCTGGGCTTGAGCGAGCGGACGGTGGCCGCCCACATCGCCCGGCTGCGCGAGCTGTACGACGCCGAGACGCTCTTCCAACTCGGTTGGCAGATGAGAGCGGCCCGAGATACCTGAGCCGGAAGCGATCTGCCCGGGCCGCCGCTTGCCGCTCGGCCGACGGGCTCCGCCCGGGGGCTCACGCAGCGGGCGATCGCCGGCCGCAGGGGGCCGAGCGAGCGGACCGTGGCCGGTCACATCGCCCGCTGCGTGAGTTGCACGACACGGAGACGCTGTTCCAACTGGATCGGCGGAAGCAAGAGCCCGGAGGGGGTCCGGGGGGTGCGCTCTGCTCAGCCGGTGGCGGCGCCGGTCGGCCAGTAACCGGGGACGGAGGACTGCTGTCGGGGGACGTTGAACTGCTCTCCGGGCGCGGTCCAGAAGCCCTCGCGCAGGGAGAGCGCCATGCCGGCCCAGTCCAGGGCGGTCTCCACCGTGTGGTTGAGGGCCTCCTGGGACCAGGTGTCGTCGAAGACCAGCGGCAGGACGGGGGCGACCTGCTCGATGGTGGCGATCAGCGGGTTGTGGGTGATGGCCTCGTCGACGAGCAGGACGATCGGCTTCCGCAGGGCCGACGCCCAGCCCAGCTCCAGGCTCACGCCGGCCGAGAGCGGGGCACCGACGTAGGCGAAAACCAGGTCGGCGGACTGCAGTGCGCGGAAGTCGGACGGCACCCGGGGCTCGGGGGCGCGGCCGGCGACGGTCCAGGCGTCGCTGTGGTGCGCGCTGTACACGGCGGCACCGCTGCGGAGCAGGGTGGTGCGGAGCGTCGTCAGCCGCGTCCGGCTGGCGAGGGTCACCACGCTGTCCGCCGGGCCGGTCAGCCGCATCAGCGGTGCGGCCAGGAACACACGTGCACGCCGACCCTCAGGGGCCTGGCTGTCGTTGTGACGCAGGTAGGGCTCGGTCATGTCGACTCCGGGGAAAGGCCGACCGGGTAGGGGATGCGGTGCCGGTGGGCGCTGCGGTTAGTTGCTGCTTCAAAAAAGCTGAGGAGATCAGACAGAAATTGACGGTACAGCGGCAAGTTTGGCTTTCCCACTGCATCATCGGGGGCGAAATGATCGTCTATCAGCGGTCGCAGCCCCGTCCAGCGTCCCGCCCTGTCATCTGGATGACTGGCAGAGAGATGACGCTCTCCGTGCCGTCGGGGAGATGACACCACTGCGAGGTCTGCGGCATCATGTGGACGCTAGTGCTATTAGATCCAGCTCACGGAGCTCTAGAGAGAAGAAGGGGTGGGTCCGTGTCTCGTATGTACCGACACGTCCGCACGGTTGCGCTTTCACTTGTCCTCGGCGCGGCTGTACTGGCTGGGGTTCAGGCCACTGTCGGCAGTGAGCACGCCGGGGTCTCCACCACTGCGGCAGCGGCCGTCAGCGACGACATCCACTGGTGAGCCAAGGTCGATTGGCTCACCGGAGCCAGGGGCTGAGTCCGTATCGGCCGTACTGACGGCCGGTGGATGGTGCTAGGAAAGCCGCTCCTTGAAGAGCGTTTCCTATTCGTTTTCTTGTCGGGGGGAGCGGCCTAGCACATAGCCAAGTTGGAAGAGGGAGTCGACGTTGTGCGCCTCCCTCATCTCGGCGATATGCCGGGCGAGTGTCCGCTCGCTGATGCCGAGCCGTCGTGCAATGACGCGATGGTTCGTTCCGGAGAGCAGGAGCTCGATGATGGTCTGTCGTAGTTGCGACACGACCTGACGCGGGACGGTGCGGTCCCCCTCGAACTCAAGCGCCCTGTTCCAGCTTCGCTCGAAGACCTCCTCGGCGAGGAAGTTGATGACCGCGGGGTCGTATATGAAGGCGGCGATGTTATCGCCCGCGACGGGAATCACCGCCAGCTGTCGATCGACCACGATCAGCCGGGTGTAGGGCTCGTCGAGGGTCCGGAACTGCCAACCCGCCATGGCGAGCTGTGCCACGTAGTCCCTGGTCGGCTGGTGGTACCGAGTGCTGGCGTGATAGATGGTCCGCATCGACGCGCCATGACGGAGCATGTCGAGGTCGCGGTCCAGGAATGCGGTCAGCAGCTCGGCTGGGCGCGGGCCGCCCGGTTGCATGGCGAGCCCCTCCGTCCACCCGCTGGCCGCGGATTGCTGAAGCCGCTGATTGATCAGGGCACGGCCTCTGACGTACTCGATGGCTCCCCCGGATTGGTTCGGGGCGTGGAAAGCCTCGGCGAGTTCGCCGAGTTCCGTCGGCAGCGCCACCGCGCGTGACAGGAGATCGAGGGCCTGTCGTTGCCATGCCGAACTCAGACTCGCCGAGAGCTGTGTCGGATCGACGGCGAAATAGGCGTCCGGCTCTTCGTTGTCGAGAATTAGCAGTCCAAGGTCCAGCAACTCCTGGAGGGCGGAATCCTCACCCGAAGCGGAAGGACTCCGGCTCAGCCGGCCGTTCTCGCTCACGGCTTTCAGATAGAGCGTGCGGGCATCCTCCGACAGGATGCGCAGTCCGCCTGGCGCGGCACCTGCTCCTTCTCGCCCACTCATTCTTGGCTCCTTGTGTTGACCGGACAAGTTAGTCAACGCGACGGATGGCTACTGCAACAAGGATCTTAAGCGGCACGCAGGGTCCGGCTGGTGAGTCGTCCTGGGCATCGAGCGGTTGACGCTCCATGCCGCAGCACTCTCTCACCACACGCCAGCCGCCGGCACCCCCCGAACAGGAGGGAGCCGGCGGCTGGCGAGGTGAGCAGTGCCCCGGGTCAGCGCTTGGGGCGCCAGACGACGAGGGCGCTGGACTGGGGGGTGGGGGGCTGGTACGGGACGAGGTCGCGGCGGTAGGAGGCGTGGACGGCGGCCTCGCGCTGCTGGAGGGCGGCGGCGGCGCCTTCGAGGGAGTCGACCAGCTCGGTGATGCGGGACTGGAGGGCGGTGACCTGGTTCTCCAGCTCGATGATCCGCTTGATGCCGGCCAGGTTGATGCCCTCGTCCTGGGAGAGCCGCTGGACCTCCCGCAGCTGCTGGATGTCGCGGGCGGAGTAGCGGCGGCCGCGGCCGGCGGTGCGGTCGGGGCAGACCAGGCCGAGGCGGTCGTACTGGCGCAGGGTCTGCGGGTGCAGGCCGGACAGCTCGGCGGCGACCGAGATGACGTACACCGGGGTTTCCTCGGTGAGCACGTACTGCGGCGGGGCCGAGGCGGTGCGACGGGTCGTGCGGCGGGGGCCGTCGCCCGGCAGGCCTTCGCCGATGCCGGGGCCGATCGGGCTGTCGGGGGTCATCGGGTTCGGGGACATCTGGTCGTCACGCTCCCTTCGCCGCCCGGAAGAGGGCGGCTCGCGGGTCGTCGGAGACGGTGGCCTCGCGGTACTGCTCCAGGGCGTTCAGCGCGTCGCCGGTGACGTGCTGAGGCACCACGACCTCGACGGTGACGAGGAGGTCGCCGCGGGTGCCGTCCTTGCGGGTGGCGCCCTTGCCGCGGGCGCGCATGGTCAGACCGTTGGCGCTGCCCGGGGGCAGCTTGAGCTTGACGGCGGGGCCGCCGAGGGTGGGCACCTCGATGGTGGCGCCGAGGGCCGCCTCGGGGAAGGTGACGGGGACGGTGACGGTCAGGTTGTCGCCCTTGCGCCCGAAGACCGGGTGCGGGTCGACGTGCACGGTGACGTAGAGGTCGCCGGGCTGGCCGCCGCGCTCGCCCTGGGCGCCCTTGCCCTTGAGCCGGATCCGCTGGTCGGCCTGGACGCCGGCCGGGATGCGGACCTGCATGGTGCGGGCGGAGCTGGCCCGGCCGCTGCCGTGGCAGTCGGTGCACGGGTCGTCGACGATCATGCCCCGGCCGCGGCAGTCCTTGCACGGCTCGGAGAGCGCGAACGCGCCCTGGCCGCGGCTGACCGTGCCGGCGCCGACGCAGGTCGGGCAGACCCGCGGGGTGGTGCCGGACTTGGCGCCGGTGCCGTTGCAGGCGCGGCAGGGGGCCTGGCTGGTCATCCGCAGTGGGACGGTCGCGCCGTCGACCGCCTCTTCGAAGGAGAGCGTCACCTCGGTCTCGACGTCGGCGCCGCGCCGGGGCTGGGCCTGCCGGGTGCCGGTGCGGTTGAACAGGCCGCCGAAGACGTCGCCGAGTCCGCCACCGCCGCCCTGGTTGCCGCTGAAGAGGTCGCCGAAGTCGAAGCTGTAGCTGCCGGTGCCGGGTCCGCCGGTGCGGAAACCGCCGTTGGCGAAGAGGGTGCGGGCCTCGTCGTACTCCTTGCGGCGCTTCTCGTCGGAGAGGACGTCGTACGCCTCGGAGATGTCCTTGAAGCGTTCCTCGGCCTTGGTGTCGCCCTTGTTCGCGTCCGGGTGGAACTCGCGCGCCAGCTTGCGGTAGGTCTTCTTGATCTCGGTGGCAGTGGCGTCCTTGGGCACGCCGAGGACCTTGTAGTAGTCCTTCTCGACAAAGTCCTTGCCGCTCATGGCCTCCGCCACCTCCCGATGTCCATCGTCACTGCGCTGTCAACAGCGAGGCCCGCAGAGCCCACTGCTGACAGCGCGCTGCGGAGCCGGCCGCCGTATTGGCCGGCGTACGACTCCGCAGCGCACTGGTTGTCAGCTGTCACTGGTTGTCAGCTGTCCGAGCCACCGTCGGCCTTGTCCGTGTCGGCGGACTTCGCGTCGGCGTCCGGGGCGGACGCCGTCTGGGTGCCCGGCTGGGGCTCCGCCACGGCGACCATGGCGGGGCGGATGATCCGCTCGCCGATGCGGTAGCCGGGCTGGAGGATCTGCACGCAGGTGTCCTCGGTGACGTCCGAGGAGTAGCTGTGCATCAGCGCCTCGTGCTGGGTCGGGTCGAAGGGCTCGCCCTCCTTGCCGAACTGCTGCAGGCCCAGCTTGGCGACGACCGTCTCCAGGGACTCGGCGACGGACTTGAAGCCGCCCGTCACCTCGCCGTGCTCGCGGGCGCGGCCGATGTCGTCCAGGACCGGGATCAGGGACTCCAGGATGTTGGAGACCGCGATCTCGCGGACGGTCAGCCGGTCGCGCTCGACCCGCTTGCGGTAGTTCTGGTACTCGGCCTGCAGGCGCTGCAGGTCCGCGGTGCGCTCGGCCAGCTCGCGCTTGGCCGTGGCGAGCTCCTCGGAACCCTCGCCGGCACCGGCCGCCGCGGCTTCCTCGGCAGCCTTGATCACGGCCTCCTCGGTGGAGTCGTCGCCGGGCTTGCCGCCCTGCGGCTTGTCCGTCATGCCGACGCACCGCCCTTGGGCTTCTCGTCGTCCACGATCTCGGCGTCGACGACGTCGTCTTCCTTGGCCTGGGCGGACTCGCCGGCCGCGGCGGCACCGGCGGCGTCGGCGTTGGCGTACAGCGCCTGGCCGAGCTTCTGGGCGGTGGTGGAGACCTTCTCCGAGGCCTCGCGGATCTTCGCGATGTCCTCGCCCTTCAGGGCCTCCTTGAGCTCGCCGATGGCGGTCTCGACCTCGGTCTTGACGTCGGCCGGCAGCTTGTCGGCGTTGTCGGCGATGAACTTCTCGGTCGAGTAGACGAGCTGCTCGGCGGAGTTGCGGGTCTCGACGGCCTCGCGGCGCTTGTGGTCGTCCTCGGCGTACTGCTCGGCCTCGCGGCGCATGCGGTCGACCTCGTCCTTCGGCAGCGAGGAGCCGCCGGTGACGGTCATCTTCTGCTCCTTGCCGGTGCCGAGGTCCTTGGCGGCGACGTGCATGATGCCGTTGGCGTCGATGTCGAAGGTGACCTCGATCTGCGGCAGGCCGCGCGGCGCCGGCGGCAGGCCGGTCAGCTCGAACATACCGAGCTTCTTGTTGTACGCGGCGATCTCGCGCTCGCCCTGGTAGACCTGGATCTGCACGGACGGCTGGTTGTCCTCGGCCGTGGTGAAGATCTCGGAGCGCTTGGTCGGGATCGTGGTGTTGCGCTCGATCAGCTTGGTCATGATGCCGCCCTTGGTCTCGATGCCGAGGGACAGCGGGGTGACGTCCAGCAGCAGGACGTCCTTGACCTCACCCTTGAGGACACCGGCCTGGAGCGAGGCGCCGATGGCGACGACCTCGTCCGGGTTGACGCCCTTGTTGGCGTCCTTGCCGCCGGTCAGCTCGCGGACCAGCTCGGCGACGGCCGGCATACGGGTCGAGCCACCGACCAGGACGACGTGGTCGATCTCGGAGAGCGAGATGCCGGCGTCCTTGATCACGTTGTGGAACGGGACCTTGCAGCGCTCCAGCAGGTCGGAGGTCAGCTGCTGGAACTGGGCGCGGGTGAGCTTCTCGTCCAGGTGCAGCGGGCCCTCGGCGGAGGCCGTGATGTACGGAAGGTTGATCGAGGTCTCGGAGGACGAGGACAGCTCGATCTTGGCCTTTTCGGAGGCCTCGCGCAGACGCTGCAGGGCCATCTTGTCCTTGGACAGGTCGACGCCGTGGCCGGCCTGGAAGACCTTGACCAGGTGGTCGACGACGCGCTGGTCCCAGTCGTCACCACCGAGGTGGTTGTCACCGTTGGTGGCCTTCACCTCGACGACCCCGTCGCCGATCTCCAGCAGGGAGACGTCGAAGGTGCCACCGCCGAGGTCGAAGACCAGAATGGTCTGGTCGTCCTTGTCCAGGCCGTACGCGAGGGCGGCCGCGGTCGGCTCGTTGACGATGCGCAGGACGTTCAGGCCCGCGATCTCGCCGGCCTCCTTGGTGGCCTGGCGCTCGGAGTCGTTGAAGTACGCCGGGACGGTGATGACGGCGTCGGTGACGGTCTCGCCCAGGTACGCCTCGGCGTCGCGCTTCAGCTTCTGCAGCACGAAGGCCGAGATCTGCTGCGGCGTGAAGTCCTTGCCGTCGATGTTGATCTTCCACCCGGTGCCCATGTGGCGCTTGACCGAGCGGATGGTGCGGTCGACGTTGGTGACCGCCTGGCGCTTGGCCACCTCGCCGACCAGGACCTCGCCGTTCTTCGCGAAGGCGACGACGGACGGCGTGGTCCGCGCGCCCTCGGCGTTCGTGATGACGGTGGGCTCGCCACCCTCGAGAACGCTGACGACCGAGTTCGTCGTGCCGAGGTCGATGCCGACCGCGCGTGCCATCGTAGATACCTCCACGGAAGAGTTGAGCTTTACGGGCTCAAGCATGCATGAGGCTCGCGAGCGAGTCAACAGGATTGAGCTGTCCCGACTCAACTTTGCTGCGGCGGTGATTCCCCTCTTCCGTTTTGCTCCGAATGGATGAGTATGGCCTTACGTGACTGCCGCCATACCTTGAGCACCTTCTGAATCGGTGCTAACGGGCGGTAAGGTCCGGCCGGTGGGTGGTTAAGTTACCCACGAGTACACTCGACCGACGTATACCTTCACCGCCGCTGGAGTACGGAGAAGCCGGATGCAGCTAGCAGCGATCGTCATCTCACTGGGCACGACCGTGGTCGGCGTGGCGCTGTTCGCTCGTGCCATCGCGCAGATCTACCGGTTCGTCCGGCTCGGCCAGCCCGTCCCGAAGGGCGCGCGGATCAACGACCCGGTGGCCCGCACGGTAACCCTGATCCGTGAGTTCCTCGGGCACACCCGGATGAACAAGTGGGGCGTCGTCGGCATCGCGCACTGGGCTGTCGCGGTCGGCTTCTACGCGCTGATCCTCACCCTGGTCGGCGCGTTCGGTCAGCTCTTCGACCCGGACTTCGAGGTCCCGGTCGTCGGCGACTGGACGCCGTACCTGGTGTTCCAGGAACTGCTCGGCTTCGTGACCTTCCTCGGCATCGCGGTGCTGACCGTGATCCGCCAGCTGAGTCTGCCGAACAAGGCGGGCCGCAAGTCCCGCTTCGCGGGCTCCAACATGGGCTTCGCGTACTTCATCGAGGCGGTCATCCTGGTCATCGGCGTGGCCATCCTGACCCTGCGCGGCTTGGAGGGTGCCCAGCTGGGGGTCGACCACTACTCGGTCGCGTACGTGGTCTCGTACCCGCTGGTGAAGCTGTTCTCCGGACTGAGCGTCGGCACCCTGCACAACCTGCTCTGGCTGGTCGCGACGATCAAGATCTCCGTCTCCTTCATCTGGATGATCACGGTCTCGCTGAACACCGACATGGGTGTGGCCTGGCACCGCTTCCTGGGCTTCCCGAACATCTGGTTCAAGCGCAACGCCGACGGTGCCGTCGCGCTGGGCGCGCTGCAGCCGATGACCTCGGGCGGCCAGCCGATCGACTTCGAGGACCCGGCCGACGACGCCGTCTTCGGCGTCTCCCAGGTCGAGCACTTCTCCTGGAAGGGCATCCTCGACTTCTCCACCTGCACCGAGTGCGGCCGCTGCCAGTCGCAGTGCCCGGCCTGGAACACCGGCAAGCCGCTCTCCCCGAAGCTGCTGATCATGAGCCTGCGCGACCATGCCTACGGCAAGGCGCCGTACCTGCTGGCCGGCGGCGGCAAGGACATGGAGGGCACCGAGCAGGCCACCTCCGAGCAGCTCAAGGACGTTCCGGCGGGGGCGCTGGCCGAGGCCGAGCGCCCGCTGATCGGCACCGCCGAGGAGAACGGCGTCATCGACCCGGACGTGCTGTGGTCCTGCACCACCTGCGGCGCCTGCGTCGAGCAGTGCCCGGTGGACATCGAGCACATCGACCACATCGTCGACATGCGCCGCTACCAGGTGATGATCGAGAGCAACTTCCCGACCGAGGCCGGGACGATGCTCAAGAACCTGGAGAACAAGGGCAACCCGTGGGGCATGGCCACCAAGGCCCGCCTGGACTGGGTCAAGGAGCTCAAGAAGGAGACCGGCATCGAGGTGCCGGTGATCGGTGAGGACATCGATCCCGCCGAGGTCGAGTACCTCTACTGGGTCGGCTGCGCCGGTGCCCTGGAGGACCGCGCGAAGAAGACCACCAAGGCCTTCGCCGAGCTGCTGCACACCGCGGGTGTGAAGTTCGCCATCCTCGGCAAGGAGGAGACCTGCACCGGTGACTCCCCGCGCCGCCTGGGCAACGAGTTCCTGTTCCAGATGCTCGGCGCGCAGAACGTGGAGACGCTGAACGCCGCGCTGGAGGACGCCCCGACCAAGCGGATCGTGGCCACCTGCCCGCACTGCTTCAACACCATCGCCAACGAGTACCCGCAGCTCGGCGGACACTTCGAGGTGATCCACCACACCCAGCTGCTGCAGCACCTGATCGACGAGGGCAAGCTCGTCCCGGTCAACCCGGTCGAGGGCCTGATCACCTACCACGACCCCTGCTACCTGGGCCGCCACAACAAGGTCTACAGCCCGCCGCGCGAGATCATGGACAAGGTCCCCGGTCTGCGCCAGCAGGAGATGCACCGCCACAAGGAGCGCGGCTTCTGCTGCGGCGCCGGCGGCGCCCGGATGTGGATGGAGGAGCGCATCGGCAAGCGGATCAACACCGAGCGCGTGGACGAGGCGCTGTCGCTCAACCCGGACATCGTCTCCACCGCCTGCCCGTTCTGCCTGGTGATGCTCTCCGACTCGGTCAACGGCAAGAAGAACGAGGGGGCGGCCAAGGAGCACCTGAAGGTGGTCGACGTGGCCCAGCTGCTGCTCGACTCGGTGAAGGCGACCCCGCCGGCCGAGACCGAGGAGCCTGCGACGGTGGACGCGTAGCGACCGCTGTTCGACGGTTCTGCTACAACTGCCCGGCCCGGTGGACGCAGTCAACGCGCCCGCCGGGCCGGGCTTTTGGCGCCCGGGCCGACGGCCGGGGATACGGCGGGCGGACGGAGGGTGACGTCAATCGCACGGCCGCCGGACGGGCATTCGGTCGGAAGGAAATACAGTAGGCGCCGGACCGGCCGCGAGGCCGGTCGACCCGTTCCGGACGGGGACAGAACACCGACGGAGGTACCGGCCCGCCGGGCCGGGCCGCAGAGACCACAAGGGGAACAGCGCAGACCATGACCGAGGCGATCATGCTCGTCGGTGGTAAGGGCACGCGACTGCGTCCGCTGACCACCCACACCCCCAAGCCGATGCTGCCCGTCGCGGGCGTCCCGTTCATCGCGCACCAGCTCGCCCGCGCGGCCGCCGCCGGGGTCACCCGCGTGGTGCTGGCCACCTCGTACCTGGCCGAGGTGTTCGAGGACCACTTCCAGGACGGGACCCCGTACGGCATCGAGCTGGTCTACCTGACCGAGCGCGAGCCGCTGGGCACCGGCGGAGCCATCCGCAACGCCGCCTCCGGGCTGACCTGCGGTCCGGACGAGCCGGTCCTGATCTTCAACGGCGACATCCTCTCCGGGCTCGACATCGCCGCCCTGCGCGACGGCCACGTGGCTGCGGGGGCCGACGTCACCCTGCACCTCACCCGGGTCGAGGACCCGCGGGCCTTCGGCCTCGTCCCGACCGACGGGAACGGGCGGGTGCTGGAGTTCCTGGAGAAGCCGGAGACGCCGGAGCAGATCGTCACCGACCAGATCAACGCTGGCTGCTACGTCTTCACCCGGTCCGTCATCGACCGCATCCCGGCCGGCCGGGAGGTGTCCGTCGAGCGCGAGACCTTCCCCGAGCTGCTGGCCAGCGGCGCCCTGCTGCGCGGTGTCGTCGACACCTCGTACTGGCTGGACCTCGGCACCCCGGCGGCGTTCGTCCGCGGCTCCGCCGACCTGGTGCTCGGCAAGGTCGACTCCCCGGCCGTCCCCGGCCCGACCGGCGACGCCCTGCTGCTGCCCGGCGCCACCGTCCACCCGGGTGCGGTGCTCAGCGGCGGCACCGTGGTCTCCGAGGACGCGGTGATCGAGGCCGGTGCGATCGTCGAGGGCAGCGTGATCCTGCCCGGCGCCGTGATCGGCCCGGACACCCTGGTCAAGGACTCGATCGTGGGCGCCTTCGCCACCGTCGGCGACCGCTCGGCGCTGGACGGCGCGGTGATCGGCGACGGCGCGATCGTGGAGTCCGACAACGAGCTGCCCAGCGGCATCCGGATCGCCTGCGGCACCCTGCTGCCGGTCGGCGCCGTGCGCACCACGGCCGGCCCCGGCGGCTGCCCGGCCGGCACCACCGCGGCCGCCGCGGTGCACGGGCCGTCGGTCACCGCCCAGCGGTAGCGACATCTCGGGGGCTTTTCGGACCCGTTCGTCTCAGGCTCGCTGCAAAGCGGCCCCGGCTCCGTCCGGGGCCGACGCGCGTTGGGCCGGACGGGTACCTTTCAGAGCGTGGCTGGTAATCGATACGACAGCGGTCAGGGCGCCGACCGCCCGCACGGCGGATGGTCGCCCCCGCCGCCGGCGGCGGCGCCCGGGGGGTACGGCCCGCCGGACGGGCCGGAGTACTTCACGGCCCAGCACCCGACGGCGGCCGGCGGCCCCGGCGGTCCGGCCGGTGGTCCCGGCGGCCCCGGGAGCACGGCCGGCGACGGCTACGACCCGTACGCGGCCGACCGGCCGGGCAGCACCCGCGCCTTCCCGGTCGGCGACCCGTACGGGCAGCAGCCGCCGTACGGCCGGGAGCCCTACCAGGGCCAGGACCAGGGCTGGTACGGCCAGGGGCCGGGCCACTACGACGACGGCTACGGGCAGCAGCCGCCGTACGGCCAGGAGCCGCAGCCCCCGTACGGCCAGGACAACGTCGCCGTCTACCGGGCCGGTGGCCAGTCCGCGCCGCACGTCTCCGGCCCCCGGCCGCAGTGGCGCGAGCTGATCACCGGCGTCTTCCGCAGCCCGACCGCGATCTTCGACCGCGCCCGTGACCACCAGGTCTGGCTGCCCGCCCTCACCGTCTCGATGCTGTACGGCGCGCTCGCGGTGCTCGGCATCGGGCTGACCCACGACGACATCGTCAACTCGACCTTCTCCGTGGCGCTGACCGGCCTGCTCGCCGCCGCCGTCGGCTTCACCCTGGTCGGCGGGATCTTCGGTGCGGTCACCTACGCGCTGGCCCGCCAGCTCGGCGGCGACGGCCCGTGGAAGTCGACGGTCGGCCTGGCCGCGTTGATCGGCTGGCTGACCGACGCGCCCCGGCTGCTGCTCGACCTGGTGCTGCCCTCCGGCAATGCGGTGGTCCAGGCCATCGGCTGGGCCACCTGGATGCTCTGCGCGTACCTGCTGACCACCATGGTCCGACGGGTGCACGACCTGCCGTGGGGCAAGGCGGCGGCCGCCGCCGCGGTGCAGTTGGTCGCGCTGCTGGTGCTGATCAAGCTGCCGACCCTGGGCTGAGGGGCTACAGGCAGAATGGTGGGCGGATCGGGCCGGAAGGCCCGGGCCGCCCACCCCCGTTGTCCACCACCACCGGAGCCAGCCATGACCCTCCCCACCACCCACGTCAGCTTTCCGGCCGGGGCGGTGACCGGAGAGTCCCCGGTGCTCGCGGTGCACCCGCTCGCCGACGGCCGGTACGCCGTGGTGACCGGGGCGACCCCGTTCCACCCGCTCGACCACACCTGGCCCGACCAGCCGGCCGACCACGGCACCCTGACCGTCGACGGCGCCGAGCTGGCCGTGGTGGACTGCCTCACCGGCGCGGTCGGCCCAGACGGCGGCACGCCGCTGGTCGGCGCCGAGATCCCGGTCAAGCGCGGGGACGAGGAGTGGTCCTGGCTGGTCCTGCACGTCCTGGACAGCGACCCCGGGGACATCACGGGCCACACCGCCGTCCTCGCCGTCGACGCCGAGCGCCGGGCCGCCCTGAGCGCCTCGCACAGCGGCTGCCACCTGCTCGCCCTCGCCCTGAACGCCGCGCTCGCGCCGCGCTGGCGCAAGGACCCGGGCCGCTCGGACGCCTTCGGCAACCCCGACTTCGACAGCCTGGCGATGGACAGCTCGGTGATGGACACCCAGGCCAGCACGGACACCTACCGGCTCGGCAAGTCGCTGAAGAAGAAGGGCTTCACGGTGGACGCCACCGAGGAGTTCCCCGCCCTCGCCGACGCCCTGCCCGCCCTCACCGAGGCCGTCAACGCGCAGCTCGCGGCCTGGGTCGCGGCCGACGCCCCGGTCCGGATCGAGGTCCCCGGCCCCGAGCTCACCGCCCGCCGCCAGTGGCACTGCGAGCTGCCCGAGGGCGGCGCGCAGATCTTCTGCGGCGGCACCCACCTGCACCACCTCGGCGAGCTCGCCGAACTGCGCACCGAGCTGCGGCTGTCCGAGGACGGCACCGAGCTGGTCGCGGTCACCAGCCCCAAGCGGTCCTGAGAAACGCCGCGGGCGGCCACCCCTCGCGGTGAGGGGCGGCCGCCCGCCGTGCGTGCACTCCGCCGGGATCAGACCTTGGTGCGGTGGAAGTTCAGGTAGGAGCGGGACGGCGTCGGGCCGCGCTGGCCCTGGTAGCGCGAGCCGTAGCGCTCGGAGCCGTACGGGTGCTCCGACGGCGAGGACAGCCGGAACAGGCAGAGCTGCCCGATCTTCATGCCCGGGTACAGCTTGATCGGCAGCGTCGCGACGTTCGACAGCTCCAGGGTCACGTGGCCGCTGAAGCCGGGATCGATGAAACCGGCCGTGGAGTGGGTGAGCAGGCCCAGCCGGCCCAGGCTCGACTTGCCCTCCAGCCGGGAGGCCACGTCCTCGGGAAGCGTGATGACCTCGTACGTCGAGGCCAGCACGAACTCGCCCGGGTGCAGGATGAACGCCTCGTCGCCGTCCGGCTCGACCAGCCGGGTCAGGTCCGGCTGCTCCTCGGAGGGGTCGATGTGCGGGTACTTGTGGTTCTCGAACACGCGGAAGAAGCGGTCGAGGCGCACGTCGATACTCGACGGCTGGATCATCGCCGGGTCGTACGGGTCGATGACGACCCGGCCCAGGTCGATTTCGGTACGGATGTCCTTGTCAGAGAGCAGCACGGTTCGAGGTTACGTGCACGACAGGGCCCCGGACGAATCCGCCCGGGGCCCGTTACGTCCTTCCGACGGCCGTCAGGCCAGGAACTCCGCGGCCTCCATCCGCATCGCCCGCGCCAGTTGCGCCGTCGACAGCTCCCGCACGTCGGTCAGCACCGAGCTCCGGAGCCGTCCGCACTGCGGGCAGCGGATCAACCGCCCGGGCCCGAGCCGCCCGGGACCGAGGTTCTGCATCGGGAACGTGGTGGTGCTGAACAGGTGCCCCTCGGCACAACGAACGACGGCGCGCTGCTCCATCGATCCCCTTCCCATCCCTAACCCAGTACTCACCCGTACTCATCGCGCCCCGGCGGCCAGGCCCCGGGACGGCGTCACATTAGGGGATGTTCCGGACATTCCACACCATGGCTCACCGCCCCGACCCACACCCACCGGAGCACTCACACGCGGCCCAAACAGTACGCCCCCCGCCCACCCTGACCCGGCTCCGCCACGTCCTCGGACCGACCGTGCAGCCACGGTCACGGATGGGGTACAGTGACACTGGATCGAGCGGTCTCTGACTGCTCATCAGGCGGGCGTAGTTTAATGGTAGAACATGAGCTTCCCAAGCTTAGAGCGCGAGTTCGATTCTCGTCGCCCGCTCCACATCGAAAGCCGCAGGTCTTGGACCTGCGGCTTTTTTGTGTGCACGCCCGGGGGCGCGGGTCGGTTCAGTCGGCGTCGAAGAAGTCGCGGACGGTCTTGGTGAAGGCCTCGGGCTGTTCGGCGAGGACGATGTGGCCGGTGTCGAACTCGGCGTAGCCGCTGGTGGGGAGGGCGGCGTGGAGGCGGCGGGGGTTCTCGACCGGGACGGTGGCGTCCTGGGTGCAGCCGATCACCAGGGTGGGGGCCTGGACGCGGGGGAGGAGTGGGGTGAGGTCCAGGCCGAGGTCGAGGGCGATGTGGCGGAGGGTGCCGGGGGTCGGCCGCATGTAGGCGGTGTTGGCCTCGACGGCCGGGCGGCCGATGCGGTTGAGGAAGCCGCGGCTGAAGGCGGTGAGGGTGGCGTAGCGGCCGAAGGCCTCGGGGTGGTCGGCGAGGGAGAGCCAGGTGGCCAGGGAGAGTCGCAGGTACTCGTCCTGTTCGGCGCTGATCCAGCCGGCCGCGGCGACGAGGCGGCGGACCCGGTCGGGGTGCAGGGCGGCAGCCGCGGTGGCGACGACGGCGCCGAGTGAGAAGCCGAGGAGGTCGACGGGGCCGCGGCCGGCGTCCGCGATGACGGCGTTGACCTGCTCGGCGAGGGTCTCCAGAGTGAGCGGGGCGCCGTCGTCCACGGCGGCCTCGCTGCCGGAGAGGTCGGGCAGCAGCACGGTGTAGCGGTCGGTGAAGGAGCTCAGCAGGCCGTCCCACATGCCGGAGCCGGGGCCGGTGCCGTGGACCAGGACGAGGGTGTCGGGGCCGTCGCCGACGACGCGGTAGGGGATGCGGGCGGTGCCGACGGTGATGGTGGGCATGGTGGGGTTCCTCCTGGTCTGAGCTGGTTCGGCCGGGCCTCGGCGAGAAGTAAACTACACGGTGCAGATTAGTGATTCAACTGCACCGTGTAGTGCAATGCGAGATGGAGAACGGTGCGGGGCGGAACTGTCCGCGCCCGACGGCCGTCCAAGCAGTGACGGAATGCCTGCCCGGGTTGAACGCCGGGAGGAGTACGGAGGGCCCGGTGCAGTCAGGTGGTGCCGAACTGAACCTCGGATTCCCGGACGGTTGTCGCGACGGCTCCTCGGCCGCGCCCGCCTGGTGGCCGACGCTGACTTCGGAGGTGACGTCAAGTCAACTTGATTCGGCGGAACGCTGCGAGACGCTGCTTCGGGAAACTGTCGGTGCCGTCCGGCCCGTGCTCGTCTGGCGGGAGGCGGCTCCCAGTTTGGGTGTGCGGCTGCCGCTGCCGGGGCGGGAGTCGGAGCCGCACTGGTACGTCACCCGGGGCCGGGACCTGCTGACCCTCGTATCGTCTTGCCGGCAGGGGGAGTTGGTGGGAGTGGTGGAGCGCCACTGGCGCCGGTTGGGGTGGACGATCACCTCGCTGAACGCCGGGCGGGACCGGCCCGGGGTGGCCGCCGTCACTCCGGATGGTTTTCAACTGGTACTGGGAATCGGCGAGTTCGGCGAGATCGCGCTGACCGCAGGTTCGCCCGGAGCGGCCCGTTCGCCGCGGTGGGCGACCGGCGAGGTCGCGTCGCTGCCGAATGTGCACTGCCCGTACTGGAGCGCGCTGATGTGAGGCGGGGGCTTCCGGGGGAGGCGTGGAGCGAGTCCCCCCGGACCCGCTCCACGCCGCCTCGTCGCGCGGCTTCGGCGTTGCCGCTCCCCCCGACACCCCGGCAAGTCCCGCCGTCCCCCCTGGCAACGCCCTCCGGCGAGAGCGGTCCGCACAGGCCCCGGCGAGCCCCCACCCCCGGGGACGTCGTTGGCCTCACGCTAACAAACCGCGTGGTTGGTTTGTCAATAGCGGGATCCACGAAAAATCCACAATCGTGATGATGGGTTCCAGCTGTTCAGACAGGCGCCCTACCAGGCAGTTGTTGGCCCGTCAGGGTGGCGTGCGACCGCTGTGCGCGCGCCGGGCACAGGCCCGGTGCGTGGAGCGTGGTGCTTGGAATCCGACATTCCGAGCATCATGGCAGCACACAGTGGCAGCGCGCGAATGCCCAGCGCATCCACCGGCCGCACCGGCCGCTCAGCGCAGCAGCCGGCGTTCCTTGGCCACCGCCACCGCGCCGGCCCGGGTGTCCACGCCCAACTTGTCGTAGATCCGCCCCAGGTGGGTCTTCACCGTCGCCTCGCTGATGAACAGCGCCCGCGCGATCTCCCGGTTGCCCAGGCCCTGCGCCAGCTGTTCGAGGATGTCCTGCTCGCGCTCGGTGAGCTGCGGCGCGGGTGCCCGCATCTGCGCCATCACCCGGGAGGCGACCGGCGGCGAGAGCACCGTCCGGCCCCGGGCGGCCGCGTGGACGGCGGCGAACAGTTCCTCCGGCCGTTCGGCCTTCAGCAGGTAGCCGGTGGCGCCCGCGGCGATCGCCCGGGTGATGTCGGCGTCGGTGTCGTAGGTGGTGAGCACCAGGACGTGCGGCCCGCCCTGGGCGGCGGTGATCCGCCGGGTGGCCTCCACGCCGTCGATGCCGTCGCCGAGCTGGAGGTCCATCAGCACGACCTGCGGCGCCAGCTTGGCGGCCAGCGCGACGGACTCCTCCCCGGTGCTCGCCTCGCCGACCACCTCGATGTCGCCCGCGCTGGCGAGTAGCGCCAGCAGTCCGGCCCGGACCACCGCGTGGTCGTCGCAGACCAGCAGCCGGACGGGGGGTGCGTTCATCGGTGCTCCAGGGGGATCGCGGCGGAGACGACGGTGCCCTCGCCTGGGGTGCTCTCCACGGTCAGCCTGCCACCCAGCTGCCGCAGCCGGGCACGCATCGCCGGCAGGCCGTACCCGCGCCTGCCACCGGAGCCGGCCGTGGTGGGGTCGAAGCCCTGCCCGTCGTCCGCGATGTCCAGCACCGCCTGGTCGCCCAGGAAGGACAGGGTGATCGCCGCCGCCGAGGCCCCGGCGTGCTCACGGACGTTGGCCAGCGCGCCCTGGGCGATCCGCAGCAGCGCGGACTGCGCGGCCGCGGGCAGCGGGACGGGCGAGCCGTCCAGGTGGAAGCGGACCGGCAGCCCGCTCTCGGCGGACTCCCGCTCGGCCAGCGCCCGCAGCGCCCGGTCGAGGGTGCGGCCGTCGGCCAGCTCGGCCGGGGCGAGGTCGTGGACGAAACGGCGGGCCTCGGCCAGGTTCCGCCCGGCCACCTCGGCGGCGGTGCGGACATGGGTGCGTGCGGTCGCCGGGTCGGCGTCCCAGGTGCGCTCGGCGGCCTGCAGCAGCATCTGCTGGCTGGACAGGCCCTGCGCCAGGGTGTCGTGGATCTCCATCGCCAGCCGCCCGCGCTCGGCGAGGGTGCCCTCCCGCCGTTCGGTGGCGGCGAGTTCGCGCCGGGTGCGGACCAGGTCGGCGATCAGCGCCCGCTGCCGGGCGGCCTGCCGGGCCATGAACAGGAAGACACCGGTGGCCAGCGCGGCCACCGCGGGCGGCAGCAGCACGAGGGTGGCGTCCGTCCCGCCGGGCAGCCGGATCTCGGCGATCACCACCAGCAGGGTCAGCGCCGCCACCAGTGGGATCGCCGCCTTCGCGGGCAGCGCCCGCAGCGCGGTGTAGATCAGCGGGACAGCGCACCAGGCGAAGCTCGGCGCGAGCAGCACCAGCACCATCCAGAGCGCGACCACCAGCGCCAACGGCCACCGGCGCGGACGGCCCGGCGCTGCCGGGTGGCGGTGGTCGAGCCAGGAGGCGGCCGGCTGGGCGACGGCCAGGGTGGCGCTCAGCCCGATCACCCAGGGGATCCAGGGGCTCCCGGCGTGGTGGGTGAGGTAGCGGCTGAGCGAGGCGGCGAGCAGCAGCAGGAAGGCGGAGTCCAGCAGCAACGCCAGCCGGCCCGCGTCCGGGTCCCCGGCGTCGCGTCCGCCGACGGGCCGGTCGGCGGACGGGCGGGGCTGCTGCACGGGTGGCTCCTGGCGGTACTCGGTACGCGGTGCGCGGGCTTCGGCGCGCGGTACCAGCGCTCGGCGCACTGACCTGCACCGATTCCTCGATGGTGACCCGTCCGGCCCGGTCCCGCATCAGCCGATCGGTTGACGGCGCCGTCCCCCATCGTGCCCGGACGGTCCCGCCGGAACGTCGATGCCGTGCGCCCGGATCCGGCCGGAGGATCGGAGCGGGGCCGGGCGGTCCCCGGCCGCACGGCCCCGAATCCGCCGCACGGCCCGATCCGTCGCGCGGTCCGCAGACCCCGCAGATCCGTTGAGGAGCTGGACCATGAAGAAGACCTCCGTGCGCACCCGGGTGCTGACCGGCGCGGGCGCCGTCGCCGCGCTCGCCGCCGCCGGCCTGGGTGCCGTCTCGGCCAGCGCCGAGACCACCGAGACCCCGGCCGCGCCGGCCGCCGTCAAGGTCGACACCCAGAACAAGAACCTGGCCGAGACCACCGGTCTGACCATCGACGCAGCCACCCGCGCCGCCCAGGCCGCCCTGGACGCGGCCACCAAGGCCGGCCAGCACGTCTCGGTGGCCGTGGTCGACCGTGACGGCGCCACCCGGGTCCTGCTCAAGGGCGACGGTGCGGGCCCGCAGGCCCCGGAGTCGGCCGAGCGCAAGGCCTTCACCGCGGTCTCCTGGAACGCCCCGACCTCGGAGCTGGCCAAGCGCCTCGCCCAGGCCCCGAACCTGAAGGACATCCCGGGCACGCTGTTCCTGGCCGGCGGCGCCCCGGTGCAGGCCAAGGGCGCTCCGGTCGCCGGCATCGGCGTCGCGGGCGCGCCCAGCGGCGACCTGGACGAGCAGTTCGCACAGGTTGGCGTCGCCGCCCTGGTGTGGTGACGCACCCCGGCGTTCGCCCTGGTGAGGTGACGCACCAGGCCGGTCGGCCCGCCCGCACGGGCGACCGGCCGGCCGCTTCGCGTCCCGGGCGGGCGCCGCGGTGTCCTCGTTCGGGTGAACACGGGGAGGGTCGTCGCAGAACAAGCGGTGACCCTTTGAAAAGCCGGTGTCGTTGTCAGTGCCGCGTGGCAGGCTTCCCGGTATGACGGCGTGGACCCTCAACGACATCGAACGTGCGATCCGCTCCTCCTGGGGTGTCGACACCTGTGCGCCCGAGGACCTGGCCCACTGGCGTCCCGACAATCCCGCCCGCGGCCAGTGCGGGGTGACGGCGCTCGTGGTGAACGACCTGCTCGGCGGCGAGCTGATGATGGGCGAGGTGCACGTCGACGGGGTCCGGACGGACCTCCACTGGTGGAACCGCTTCGCCACCGGCTTCGAGATCGACCTCACCCGCGAACAGTTCGGGTCGGACGAGCTGGTCGGCCCCGGCCGTCCGGTCGCCCGCCCGACCCGCCCCGGCCGGCTCCAGGCCCAGTACGAACTGCTGCGTCACCGTGTGGTCACCGAGCTGGAGCGCGGGGCCGCCGCCAACCGCAGCCCCCGGCGGGCGCGCGTCTGCGCCTGACGGCCCGGGCGGCCGACCGCTCCGGAACCGCGCAGCCCCTGACGTACAGTCAGCCGTGAACGGGCGGTCGGCTACGGCGACGGGAGTGCGCGGATGACCAGGATGGCGACGGTCGGCTTCGTGGGGCTGGGCGCGATGGGGCAAGGCATGGCTGGCAGCCTGCTGCGGGCCGGTCACGTCGTACGGGTCTGGAACCGCTCGCCCGAGCCGGTGGCCGCCCTGGTGGCCCAGGGCGCGGAGGCGGCCGACACGCCGGCCGAGGCTTTCGCCGCCGACACGGTGGTCTCCATGCTGGCCAACGACGAGGCGGTCGAGCGGCTGCTGCTCGACCCCGGGCTGCTGGCGGGCGCGAACGCGACCCTGCACGTCAACATGGCCACCGTCTCGCTGGCGCTCGCCGAACGAGCCGAGGCGCTGCACGCCGAGCACGGCATCGGCTACGTCGCCGCGCCCGTCCTCGGCCGGCCCCCGGTCGCGGCGGCGGGCCGGCTCAACATCCTGGCCGCGGGCGCGCCGGAGCTGCTGGAGCGGGCCGAGCCGCTGTTCGCCGCGATGGGCGAGCGCGTCTGGCGGTTCGGCGACAGCCCCCGGCAGGCCAACACCGCCAAGATCGGCGCCAACTTCCTGCTGGCCTGCGCGATCGAGTCGATGGCCGAGGCGTGCAGCCTGGCCGAGGCGCACGGGGTGCGGGCCACCGACCTGGTCGAGATGCTCACCAGCACCCTCTTCCCCGGGCCGGTCTACTCCGGCTACGGCGCGATGGTCGCCGAACGCCGCTACGAGCCGGCCGGGTTCCGGCTGCCGCTCGGCCTCAAGGACGTCGGTCTGGCCCTGGCGGCCGGGGCCGAGCGCAACGTCCCGTTGCCGTTCGGCGGCATCCTGCGGGACGCCTTCCTGGACGCGCTGGCCCACGGCGACGGGGACAAGGACTGGGCCGCCGTCGCCGAGGTCGCCCGCCGCCGGGCCGGACTGACGGACTGACCCACCTGCGGCTTTCCGGGGCGCGGGCGCGGAATAGCCGGCGCGCGACGGGTGCTCGCACCTCCGTCCGCAGCACCCGACCGGGGGAGTCACCCATGGCCGACCAGCCGTCCGGCGCCGAATCGCCGCGCCGTTTCCTGTTCCTCGACGCCAGCGCACGCGTCGACGGCAACTCCGGGCAACTCGCCCGGCTGGCCGCCGAGTCGAGCCTGCCGGCCGGCGCGGGGCAGCACTGGCTGCGGCTCGCCGACCACCCGCTGCCGCCCTTCCAGGACCTGCGGCACACCGGCGACGGCGGCTACCCCGAGCCGACCGGTCATGAGCGGACCCTGCTAGGGGCCACCCTCGCGGCCACCGACCTGGTCTTCGTCGCGCCGCTCTACTGGTACTCGCTGCCCACCACCGCCAAGCTCTACCTCGACTACTGGTCGGCCTGGCTCCGGGTGCCCGGAGCGGACTTCCGTGCCCGGATGCGCGGCGGCACCGTCTGGGGCGTCACCGCCCTGGCCACCGGGGACGACAAGGCCGAGCCGCTGATCGGCACGCTCCGGCTGACCGCCGAGTACATGGGAATGCGCTGGGGTGGCGCGCTGCTCGGCAACGGCACCCGCCCGGGGGATGTCCTGCGCGACGAGCGGGCGCTGATCGCGGCCAAGTCCTTCTTCGCGGACTGAGCCTCCCGTGCCGCCGCGGGCCGAGCTTCCCGCAACCCCCGCGGAGTGACGCATTCACGCCATCCCGTCCGTGCGGTACTGTCCTCCGGGCGTGTACCCGTCACCTCGTGGATCTCTTGGTGAAGCGCAAAAGCCTTACGGATGGACGGAGTTGGACGAATCGGGCGCCCTCGGGCCGGGCGCGGGCCACAGCAGGGCACCTGCCTTCCGAAGTGGCCGGATCGTTCGGTACTCTCCGTCGGACTTTCAGCTTCGCGGGGGGTTCGCGGCGTTTCCGGCCGCCCCCTCGCGCCCGGGCCTCGCCCGGACACTTCCGTGAGGTCTCCTTGTCCATACGTCGCAGTCTTGCCCTTGCCGGCGCCGCCGCGCTCGCGTCCTCGCTCGTGCTGGCCGGTGCCCAGGGCGCCATGGCCGTCGGCGCCACCGGCGCCCCGTCCGCCGCCGCCCAGGCCGAGAAGGCGGGCCACCAGAACCTCGACCTCTCGGTGCGCGGTGTTCCCGACACCTTCATCGCCGGTGGTGACGCCCGCGAGTTCACCTACCGGATCGACAACTCGACGAAGACCGACTTCGTCGCCTTCCCGCTGCTGAAGTTCAAGAACAAGGCGGGCTCGCTCAAGGCGAAGGACTTCAAGCTCGAGTACCAGCTGCCGGCCTCGCTGCCCGGCGGCGGCACCTGGAAGACCGCCGTCATCGCCCCCGGCGGCGGCGACGGCGACGACAGCGCCGTGCTGATGTTCCTCGGCGACGTCACCGGCAGTGGCGACGCCGCAGACGACGCGCTGCTCTTCCTCGCCCCGGGCAAGAGCCTCGACATCAAGGTGCGTGCCTCCTTCACCAAGGACGCCCCGCTGGGCAAGGCCGGTGTCGTGCCGGTGGTCTTCTCCGCCGACGCCAACGACGAGAACGACCACGGCGGCTTCAGCTGCGACGGGATCAAGGGCGCCGGCTTCACCATCAAGGCCGGCGGCGGCAAGCCCAGCCCGACCCCCACCCCGACCAAGACCGGCAAGCCGAGCCCGACCGCGAGCGGCTCGCCCACGGCCAGCCACACGCCGACCGCAACCGCGACGGCCACCGCCACCGCGACGACCACCGCGACCCCCACCACCGAGCCGACGACGCCGACGAAGGCGCCGACCACCCCGGCCACCGGCACCGCGTCGCCCTCCGCCTCGCCGTCCGACTCCGGCGCGACCAGCGCCCCGGTCCCGTCCGGCGGCAGCAGCACCGACGCTCCGCAGCCGATCGACTTCCCGGTGCAGAACCCGACCGTCACCCCGCCGAAGATCACCCCGGGCGGTGTCACCAAGGCCAAGACCGCCGCGGCCAACGCGGACAAGTCCCTCGCCACCACCGGTGGCGGTGATCACACCACCGCGATCGCGGCCACCGGCGGCGCCGTCCTGGTCGCCGGTGTCGGCACCCTCGTGGTGCTGCGTCGTCGCAAGTCGGGCCAGCAGAGCTGACCCCTGGGGGCTTGCGAGTACCGCCCGCGTCGCCCGGCCGTCCGTTCGAACAGACGGCCGGGCGACACAGGCGGTACTTCTCCGTCACATAGGATGTCCGGCCGGAGGGGGGCGGAACGGCGGGGAGAGGGACAGGTGCGGGTAGCACGCACGGCACAGGCCACCACCGACTACGAAGCCGCGACCGGGCGGATCGCGGGACTTCCGCTCCGCAGGCACCACGTCCTGCTGACCGCCTGGACGATCCTCTGGTTCTTCCTGGTCGAGCCCAGCGGCGGGTTCTCCTGGCACTACCTGCGCCAGGGTGAGCAGCTGCTCTTCAGCCACCAGGCCGACGGCGGCCTCTCGCTCTACGCCCACCACCCCGAGCTGCAGATCGGCCCGGTCAGCCTGGCGGCCGCCCGGCTCACCGCACCGTTCTCACCGCACACCGGCCAGCTGGTCGCCGAGGCGGTGAGCGCCGGCCTCGGCCTGGTGATGCTGGTCCTGATCGGCCGCACCGCCGCCCTGTACTACCTGGGCACCGGCACCAACCACCGCCGGCTCCAGCAGCGCCTGCTGATCGCCGGACTGGCGTTCATCCCGATGTGGGTCGAGGTCTCGGTCCGCTTCGCGCACCTGGACGACGTCCTCGCGCTCTTCTTCACCGCCCTCGCCGCGCACGCCCTGGCCCGCGGCAAGCCCGTCCAGGTCGCGATCTTCCTGGCGCTGGCGGTGGACTCCAAGCCCTGGGCGATCGCCTTCGCCCCGCTGATCCTGGCCCTGCCCCGGCCCGCCTGGCTGCGCACCGCGATCTGGTTCTGCCTCCTGGTGGCCGTCGCCTGGCTGCCGTTCTACCTGGGCAACCTGGACACCATGGCGGCCGCCAAGTTCACCATCCCGAACCAGCCCGCCTCCGCGCTGCGCTGGTTCGGGGTCACCGACCCGGCCACCCCCTGGTGGGACCGCCCGACCCAGTTCGCGCTCGGCATCGGCCTCGGCTGCGTCGCCGTCTGGCGCGGCCGCTGGCCGGCCGTGGTGCTGCTCGGTGCGGACGCCCGGATCCTGCTCGACCCGAGCGTCTACACGTACTACACGGCCTCGATCCTGCTCGGCACCCTGCTCTGGGACGCGGTCGGGCAGAAGCGGCTGGTCCCGTGGTGGAGCTGGATCGCGCTTGCCGCGCTGTACGGCGGCACGCTGCTCCTGCCGTCCGACTCGGCCCGCGGCTTCGTCCGGCTCGCCTTCGTGGTGGTCTCCGCCGGCTACGTGCTGCTCTGGCCGACCCAGCAGACCCGCCGGCCGCGGCCCCCGGCCCAGGGCGGCGACGGACGCCGCCGGACCGCCCGGCGGCGCGAGCGGGATCTGGTCGGCGCCGACGCCTGAGACCCTCCGCGCCCACGGCTTGACCCTGTGGCTTGACCCTCACGCGACGTGAGAGCGGAGGGTTGTGGTCAGCACCAGGGAGGAACCCGGATGAACGAGAACGAGGGCCACTCGGTCGGCGCCGTGGCGAAGATCGCCAAGGTGACCGTCCGCACCCTGCACCACTACGACGAGATCGGCCTGCTGTCCCCCGCGGGCCGCACCCGGGCCGGCTACCGCCGGTACGTGGACGCCGACCTCGACCGGCTGCAGCAGATCCTGTTCTACCGCGAACTCGGATTCCCCCTGGAGGAGATCGCGGCGATCCTGGACGACGACTCGGTCAGCCCGAGCGAGCACCTCCGGCGGCAGCACCGACTGCTGACCGACCGGATCAGGCACCTCCAGGAACTCGCCACCGCCGTCGAACACGCCATGGAGGCACGCAAGATGGGCATTCAGCTGACCCCGGAGGAGAAGTTCGAGATCTTCGGCGAGGGCTACCAGGAGGAGTGGGAGCAGGAGGCCGAGCAGCGCTGGGGCGACACCGAGGCCTGGGCCGAGTCCCAGCGCCGTACCGGCGGCTACACCAAGGCCGACTGGCAGCGCATCCAGGACGAGATGACCCGGCTCAACGCCAGCCTGGTCGAGGCGCTCACCGCCGGCGAGCCCGCCGACGGCACCGCCGCCATGGACCTCGCCGAGGCCCACCGGCAGCACATCTGCCAGAACTTCTACGACTGCACGTTCACCATCCACCGCGGTCTGGCGGGTCTGTACGTCTCGGACCCGCGCTGGACCACCACCTACGAGAACCTCGCCCCCGGCCTGGCGCAGTGGCTGCACGACGCCATCCTCGCCAACGCCGACCGGAACGAGAAGGCGTAACCGCCGCCGCGGGGAACGGCGGCTACGCCACCCCGCGCCCGAAGGAGCGCCGGTAGGCGGTCGGCGAGGTGCGCATCACCCGCCCGAAGTGGTGGCGGAAGGTCGCCGCGCTCTCGAAGCCGACCGCCGCGGCGATCTCCTCCACCGTCCCGTCCGGGGACTCCAACAGCGGCAGACTCGCCGCGATGCGCTGGGTGACGACCCAGCGCATCGGGCTGGTGCCGTTGCGCGCGGTGAAGTGCCGCAGGTACGAGCGGTCCGACATCCGGGCCGCCCGGGCCAGTACCGAGACGGTCAGCGGGTCGGCCAGGTGGTCCAGCGCCCACTGCATGCTGCGGGCGACACCGTCGTCCTCCTCCTCGACCGGCCGGACCGCCGCCTCGATGAACTGCGCCTGCCCGCCGTCCCGGTGCGGCGCCACCACGAAGCGCCGGGCCACGGTGTTGGCCACCTTGGCGCCGTGGTCCCGCCGGACCAGGTGCAGGCACAGGTCGATCCCGGCCGCGCTGCCCGCGCTGGTGAGCACGTCACCGCCGTCCACGTACAGCACGTCCGGGTTGACCCGCACCTTCGGGTGGCGCTGCTGGAGCAGTTCGGCGTAGCGCCAGTGGGTGGTCGCCTCCCGGCCGTCCAGCAGTCCGGCGGCGGCCAGCGCGAAGGCGCCCGAGCAGATCGACACGATCCGGGCGCCGCGCTCGTGCGCCGTCCGCAGCGCCTCGACCAGTTCGCGGGACACCTCACCGCTGAAGGCGTTGCGCACCCCGGGGACCACCACGGTGTCGGCGGCCGCCAGGTCGTCCAGTCCGTGCTTGGCGGTCAGCGCGAAGCCGCCCACCGCGTCCAGCTCCGTCCCGGGCCGGTCGGCACACACCTTCAGTCCGTACCAGGGCGCGGCCAGCAGGCCGCTCAGCTCGGGCCGCGCCAGGCCGAACACCTCGACCACCACGCCGAGTTCGAACGGCGCCATGCCCTCGAATGCGTAGACCGCGACATCGTGCACGGGCTCCGGGCGCCGGCCGATGACGACGGCGACCGGGTGCGGTCGGACGCCCGCGTCGGTGCCCGCGCCGACCGCGCTGCTGACGTTCTGCTCGGCCATGCGAACCCCCTGCTCACGGGTGGCGGAAATCCCGGTGAGTGTAGCCGTCGCAGCCACCCCGGAACTTTCCGCGAATCCCCCTGCAACCTCCACGCCCGTCACACGTCCATTGCTATGGGGTGGGGAGAACCGGGCCGAGGGCGGATGCGAGGATCTCCCCGATCGCGATCTTGATCAGGTGACCTGACGGTCCGGCGAACGCCGTCACCGTCCCGGGGGAAAGCAGACCGCACATGTCCATGGCCATCGGGCCGATCGCCGTGCCCGTGGGGCGGCGCGGCTTCTCCGTCCGCGGAGTGGTTGCCGCGCTGTTCGGCGCGCAGGAGGCCGGCGAGCCGAACGCCGGCCTCACTTCCGACCAGCAGGCGGCCCAGCGCCGCTCCGGCTTCCGGCTGCTGCGCGGCGGCCGCAAGCCCGCGGAGGACCGGCCCACCCTGACCGACCTGTACCACGCCCACCGGCTGGGCCTGGTGCGGATGGCCGTGCTCCTGGTGGACCACCAGGACCTGGCCGAGGACGTCGTGCAGGAAGCTTTCACCCAGCTCTACCAGCGCCACGGCGAGAACCTGGACGACCTCGACAACGCGCTCGGATACCTGCGGACCTCGGTGGTCAACGGCGCCCGCTCGATGCTACGCCGCCGCAAGACCGCCAGGGAGTACGTGCCCCCGCACGAGGCGGACGCCCCCTCCGCCGAGGACCACGCCGTGCTCAACGACGAGCACCGACGAGTCCTATTCGCCCTTCAGGAGTTGACCCCCCGCCAGCGTGAGGTGCTGGTGCTGCGCTACTGGTCCGACATGTCGGAGGCGCAGATAGCCGAGACCCTGGGACTCTCCCGGGGTGCCGTGAAGTCCACCGCCAGCCGGGCCCTGGACGCCTTGGAAAAGCACCTGGAGAAGGTTCGATGACCGACAAGTTCCCCCGCCTGGGCGGCGGTGACGGCGACGGGCCGGGCGAGACCTCGACGGAACAGCTGCTCCGCGAGGCGATGAACGCCCGTACGTCCCTGATCACCGCCCACAGCCTGCGCCCGGCCGCGCCCCCGAGGACCCGGGTGCGCAGGCTCCGACCGGTGTACCTGACCACCGCGCCGATCCTGGCCCTGGCCGCGTCCGTGGCGATCGGCGTCTTCGCCTTCCACGGCGACCCGGTGGCGAAGCAGGACGTCCCCCCGCCCCCGGCCGCCAGCGTCACCACCTCCCCGAGCCCGACGGCCACCCCCACCCCGACCCCGACCGCCACCCCCACCGGCACCGGCTCGCCGACCGGCGATGCCGAGCAGGGCGTTCCGCTGGCGGACGTCACCCCGAGCTCGATCCGGACGCCCACCAGTACTCCGACCGGGTCGGCGACCTCGTACAGCTTCCGGGGCGTCAAGTTCAAGGTCCCGGCGGGGTGGAAGGCCGTACCGGTCGCCGACCGGATGGTCTGCGTCCTGAGTCCGGGCGCGCCGACGGACCCGCAGCAGAACTGGGCGCAGGCCGCGTGCAAGCCGTACGGCGTCCTGGTCACGGCCTACAACTCCCTGGACGAGAGCCAGGGCGGTGCCTGGCCGACGACCGCCGACATGGACAACAGTGCCGGCTGGTCACACCAGGGCAACTGCCCGGTCTGGGGCAGTCCCCACACGCCGGCCACGGGCGAACTGAACAGTGTCGGTCCGACGAAGAGCACGGTCACCGTGGCGGGTCGCTCCGCAGTCAAATCGGAGTGGCAGGGGACCTGCGGTCAGGCCTCCTTCACGGCCCAGATGTGGGGCCTGCCCAAGGACCAGGTGTTCGTCACGGCGGCGGGCCTGAAGGACGACTATCAGGCGGGCCTGCAGTCGATCGTCAACAGCCTCGACCTGAGCGGCCGCCAGGCGCCGCCGACGGAGGCCAGCCAGAACGACATCGCGGTCAGCATCGACGGCCTCGCGCCCGGCCAGCAGCTGCGGGTGGGAAGCGCAGTCGTCACCTTCTCGGTGACCTTCCGGAACACCAGCCAGAACACCTACGGCCAGTTGCAGCCGCTGGTCATCACGGACCGCTACGCGGGCACGCCGACCGTGCCCGGCGCGCAGCTGCCCAACGACGGCAAGCTGGAGCTGCAGACCGACAGCGGCTGGACGACGAAACCGATGTCGCCGGGCTCCGACATGTCCTACGCGATGGTGCAGGACCAGGAGGTCTTCTCGTTGGCCCCGGGGCAGAGCAGGAAGCTGACCTACCGGCTGACGATGGGGCCCAAGAGCGGGCCCGGGGACATGCCGTTGAAGGCGCAGGTCATGCTCCCGTACCGCGGCGGCGACATGACCGTGCTCGGCCGCCAGGACATCACGGTCAAGGTCGTCTGGTAGCGCGGAAGGGCCCGGCCCCCGTCGCGGGGGGCCGGGCCCTTCGCAGCCGGGCTCAGGCGAGCGAGGCCATCCAGGCCTCGACGTCCGCGGAGCGGCGGGGCAGGCCGGCCGAGAGGTTCTCGTTGCCGTCGGCGGTGACCAGGATGTCGTCCTCGATCCGGACGCCGATGCCGCGGTACTCCTGCGGCACGGTCAGGTCGTCCTGCTGGAAGTACAGGCCGGGTTCGACGGTGAGCACCATGCCGGGGAGCAGCAGGGCGTCGACGTGCTCCTCGCGGCGCGAGTGGGCGCAGTCGTGGACGTCCAGGCCGAGCATGTGGCCGGTGCCGTGCAGGGTCCAGCGGCGCTGCAGGCCGAGCTCCAGGACCTTCTCGACGTCGTACACCGAGGCGTCCAGCAGGCCCCAGGCGAGCAGGCGCTCGGCGAGGACGCGCTGCGAGGCCTCGTGGAAGTCGCGGAAGCGGGCGCCCGGCTTGACCGCGGCGATGCCGGCCTCCTGGGCGTCGTACACCGCGTCGTAGATCTTGCGCTGCAGCTCGTCGAAGCTGCCGTTGATCGGCAGGGTGCGGGTGACGTCGGCGGTGTAGAGCGTGTGGGTCTCCACGCCGGCGTCCAGCAGCAGCAGCTCGCCGGGGCGCACGTCGCCGTCGTTGCGGACCCAGTGCAGGGTGGTGGCGTGCGGGCCGGCCGCGGCGATGGTGCCGTAGCCGACGTCGTTGCCCTCGACGCGGGCGCGGCGCCAGAAGGTGCCCTCGATCCAGCGCTCCGAGGTGGCGACGGCCTGGCCGAGCTCGCGGACCACATCGGTGAAGCCGTTGACGGTGGCGTCGCAGGCGGCGCGCAGCTCGCCGATCTCCCACTCGTCCTTGACCAGCCGCAGGCCGCTCAGGAACTCCTTGAACTCGGCGTCCTTGTCGGCGTCCAGCACCTCGGCCAGCGCGGCCTCCAGGCCGGCGTCGTAGCCGCGGACGATGCGGGTCGGCACGGTGGAGTCCTTGGCCCGCTCGGCCAGCTCCTCGGCGGCCTTGCGGACGTCGCGCGCGGGCAGGCCGAGCAGCTGCTCCTGCTCGCCCAGGCTGTGCCGGCGGCCGACCCACAGCTCGCCGTAGCCGTCCAGCCAGAACTCGCCGTTCTCGCGGTCGGAGCGGGGCAGCAGGTAGAGGGCGAACTCGTGGCCGGTCGCGCCGGTCGGCTCGGCGACCAGCACCGCGTCCTCGGTCTGGTCACCGGTGAGGTGCACGTACTCGCTGCTGGCGCGGAAGCTGTAGTCGGTGTCGTTGGAGCGAACCCGCAGGTTGCCGGCCGGGACGACCAGGCGCTCGCCGGGGAAGGCGGCGGAGAGCCTGGCGCGGCGCTCGGCCGCGTACGGGGCCTGGGCGATCGGGGCGAGGCCGTGCAGCTCGGTGTCGGCCCAGCCGGACTTCATCGAGGCGGACAGCTCGTCCGAGATCTCGCCGTAGAGGCCGTTCTTGCGGCCCTTGAACTGCTGCGGCTCCTCGCCGCCCTCGGCCTCGGGGTTCTCGGCCACCGCAGGGGTCCGGTCCTCGGTCACGTGCAACGCCTCCTTGGGGGTGGTACCGCCGCCCTCGGGGGAGGTGTCGGATCGCGACACGCGCGGGCGGCCGTGCGTCCATGGTACGGACGCCCGGCCGCTCATCCGTTCGGGCCCGGTGCAACCCCCGGAGCCTGTTCAGCGGTGCCCAGCGGTGTCCAGCCGTGTCCAGCGGTGCCCAGCGGTGCCCAGCGGTGCCTATTCGAAGCGTGCCGCCATCAGCATCAGGTCGTCGGTGGCCTGGGCGACGTCCGGGTCGGGGCAGACGGCCAGCAGGTGGGCGCAGAGCCGGTCCGGGTCGATCCGCACGTCGCGCGGGGCGCCGGCGGCGGCCCGGCGCAGGTTGGCCTGTCCGGCGTGCAGGGTCGGGCCGCAGCGGCGGGCCAGGCCCTCCGTGTAGAGCAGCAGGGTGTCGCCGCGCTCGGCGGTGAACTCGACCCCGGGGGCCTCCCAGCAGGTGAGCATGCCGAGCGGGGCGGAGAGCGAGGTCTCGACGAACTCGGCGCCGCGCCGGCTGACCAGGATCGGCGGACAGTGCCCGGCCCCGGCGAGGGTGATCCGGCGGTCCTCGGGCTCGACCCAGGCGTAGACCGCGGTGGCGGTGCGGGTCGGCTCGGTGGTCTTGAGCAGCAGCTCCAGGTCGCCGAGGACGGAGACCGGGTCCTCGCCCTCCAGCACCGCGTACGCCCGCAGCGCGGCCCGGACCCGGCCCATCGCGGCGGCCGCGCCGGGGGCGGAGCCGGGGCCCGCGCCGGGGCCGTCGCCGGAGACCGAGCCGACGGTGAGGCCGACGGTGCCGTCCGGCAGCGGGATGGCGTCGTACCAGTCGCTGCCGCAGGAGCGGTCCAGCCCGGCCGGGACGAGCCGGGCGGCCAGCCGCAGGCCGTCCTGCTGGGGGAGGCGATCCGGCAGCAGGCCGCGGCGCAGTGCCTCGGTGGTGCGCCGGATGCGTTGGGCCTCCAGCTGTTTGGCGAGCAGCGGGGCGGCGATCTCGCAGTAGCGGCGGGCGAGTTCGCGCTGGCAGTCGGTGGGCTGGGCGGGCCGGTCGTAGAACCAGACGGCGGCCGCGAGCGGGCCTTCCTCGGTGGTGGCGAGCGGCAGGCCGAAGGCGCCGCCGAGGCCGAGGTGGACGGCGAGTTCGCGCAGCCGGGCGCCGATGGCGGGGTCCTCGGCCAGGTCGGCGGAGTGCACCTGGGCGGGCCGGCCCTGCTCGCGCAGCAGTTGGGCGAGCAGGCTCTGCTCGGTCGGGACGGTCTCCAGGGCGCCGAGGCTGGCCCGGTCGAGGCCGAGGCCGACCGGCTGGCCGGGGCCGCCGCACGGCATCAGGGTGACCAGGACGCCGCGGTCGGCGCCGAGCAGCACGGCGCCGGAGGCGAGGACGGCGTCCAGGGTGGCGGCGAGGCCGCGGGTGCGGGCGAGCCGTTCGGTGTGCTCCTGCAGGCTGGTGATATCGGACAGGAGTCCGGCCAAACGCTCCTGCACCGTGACGGACGGTGCCGTGAGGTCGTCCGCGGTGCCCTCCGGGGGGTCGGCGGGACCGGGCAGGCCCGGCGGGTCGAGGACGGTGAGCCCGCCCGAGCAACCGGGTTCGCCCAGCTCGGTGGTCATCGGCGACGGGTGGGACGTCGACGGGTGGGACTCGGTCATGCCGCCACTCCTGACGCAGTGCTACGTGCCATGCGAAACCCCCAGATTCGGCCAATGTGGAGCGAGCACGGCCAAAGGTCGCGTTTCGCCTCGATTCGCTACTACTCGTCATTGATCGACAGCAATGCCACCACTTCTACACAGGCCATTCGGGGCATGTCCAGATCCAGGACGACGCGGTGGCCGGTTCCACATCGTTGTCACCCCGGTCGGAGGGCGTGCGTGGTCCGTGTGCGCGCCGGTCGGGACCGGAGGTATGGAGCGGGCCGGGAGCGGGCAGAACCGAGAGGACGGACCGGGCGGCCGTCCGGATCGTATTCCCGCGCCGCCCGCGCACCGGGCTGGCCGGAAGTCTCTCACTCGTACGGTGGAACCAAGCGCGCCCGGGCGGCGTCCATCCGGTCGCATACGGGATTCTCGTTCCAAGGGCTGTTCCAGTGCGCGGCCCTTCTCATGTCGTGCTCCACACCGTGCTCCACGTCGTAGCCGCGCCGTCCCCGCCATGCCGCCCGCCCCCGCTTCGCGCCGTCCGGGGCCGTGCCGTCGCGGGCCCGCGTGGCGAGTCCCGACGGATGTCGGTGAGGCGGAGCGAACCGAGCGGTCAGGGAAAGGAACGAGCGCTATGCGTGAGAACCCGAAGAGCCGGTCGCAGGGGTCGTCCGCCCGGCTGGCCGCGGCCCTGACGGCCGCCGTCGAACACCGTTGGCCCGTGGTGCCGGGCACCGTGCTGTGCGGCGGGCGCTGTTCCTGCGGCGACGAGGACTGCCCGGTGCCCGGTGCGCACCCGCACGACCCCTCGCTGCTGACCGCCACCACGGACGCCCGGATGGTGCGCTGGTGGTGGGAGCGGCAGAGCCCGGACGCGCCGGTGCTGGCCGCCACCGGCTCCGCCGTTTCGGCGGTCTCGCTGCCCGCGGCGGCCGGGGCCAGGGCGCTGGTCTACCTGGGCGCGCTGCGGCTGCCGCTCGGTCCGGTGCTCGCGATGCCGGGCCGCTACGCGCTGCTGGTGGCCCCGTACTCGCTCGACGCGCTCGGTGAGATGCTCGCCCAACTCCCTTGGGTTCCCGGCTCGTTGCGCTACCACGGGACAGGCGGCTTCCTGCCGCTGCCGCCCGGCGGGGCAGCCGGGCGGGTGCGCTGGGTGCTGGCGCCGCGGCCGGCGGTGGGCGGCGGGGTCTGGCTGCCGCAGGTCGGGCCGCTGCTGGGCGAGTTGGTGGAGGCGACGGTCCGGCTGGACAGTGGACGCTCGGCGCACTGACGGGCTGCCGGTCGGAAGGGGTTCCGGGCCTGGTCCTGCGGGTCGCTCCGGAAAAACAAAAGATCCGGCCGCTGGCGACGGGGGATGCACCAGCGGCCGGACTCTTTAGACAGTAACAAGGATCCGCGCCCGCGCCAATTTCCAAGACGCCCTCCAGGCCAGGAAATTGCGCCTTCACGGCGACAATGTGACGCGTATCACCCGGATCCCGCGTGCTTTAGTTCAAAGTTACCTGACGGTTCACCAGGTTCGCGCGGGCGCGCCGCTCCTCGGCGGTCAGCGGGGTCTCGTCGGCGAGGACGACGGCGAGCCGCTCGGCGAACTCGGCGGCCGGCTTCTCGCAGTCGGCGGCGGTCATCGAGAGCGGGAGGTCCCACACCGGGACGGTCAGGCCGTGTGCGCGGAAGGAGCCGACCAGGCGGGTGTCCGCGCCGAGCGAGGCCTCGCCGGCGGCGTTCAGCCGGGCCAGCGCGTCCAGCAGCTTCTCCTCGGGCACGGTCATCACCCAGCGCAGGTGGTTCTTGTCCGGGGTGCCGCACCAGTAGGCGGCGTCGAGGCCGGCCAGCTTCTCGGTCGGGATGGCCGAGGCGTTGGCGCGCTCCAGGGAGGCAGCGACCTCGCCGGTGGCGCTCTCGGCGTCCTCCAGCCAGAACTCGAAGCCGGTGTGCACGGTGGGCGTGAACGCGGCGGTGGCGTCCAGCAGGTCCTGCAGGCGGCGCCCGCCCGGGACGGTCCGGCGGGCCGGCACCGGGGTGCCCGGCTCGGTGGCGAGGGCCAGCTCCAGGGCGTCCGCGAGGTCGCGGCTGAGGTCGCCGGAGGCGGACTGGGTCTGCAGGCCGAGCAGGATCGAGCCGTCCTGGCGGCGCAGGGCCGGCCAGGCCAGCGGCAGCACGGTGGCCAGGGTGACCGACGGGACGTCACCGTTGGCGGTCTCGGCGACCCCGGCGGCCAGCGTCAGCGGCACCGTCGCGGCCGGCACCAGCTCGCGCAGCGCCACCCAGTCGGCCTCGCCCGGCAGACCCTCGAACGGGCGGTGCACCAGTTCCTGCACCGCGTGCGAGGCCTCCCGGCCGTGGCAGGCCTTGTACCGGCGGCCGGAGCCGCAGGGGCAGTCCTCGCGGGCCCCGACCACGGGGATCTCGCCCGTGACGGCGGTGGTGGACTGGCGCTGCGGCGCCTTCTTGGCGGCCTTCTTGCCCATGGTGCGGCTCTCCCGGGAACGGTGGTCCTTTGCTCCGGGAAGCCTACTGACGTTCCCCCGGCGCGCGGGAACGCGCCGGAGCGGGCGTCGTGCGGATGCGTGCCCGCGGATGCGTGCCCGCAGGCGTGCGGCTACGCGCTGCGCGCGTCGCCGCCGGTGCGGCGGGCGTGTCGGCCCCGGGCGGGCAGCGCCGCCCAGACCGTCACCTCGCCCGGCGCGTCGCGCACGCCCCAGTCGCTGGCCAGCTGGTCGACGATGCTCAGGCCGCGGCCGCCGCGGGAGGTCAGCGAGGGACTGGCGGGCAGCGGCCGGGTGGTCGCGCCGCCGTCGGTGACCTCCAGGGTGAGCACGCCGTCGGTGTGCATCTGCCAGCGGACCAGCACGCCGCCGCCCGGCTCGTCAGCGCCCTCGAGGTGCTCGTGGCCGCCCGGTGCGGGGTGTGTCCCGGAGGGGACGCCGACCAGCAGTTGGTCCACCACCTCGGCTACGGCCCCGCAGCCGAGGGCCGGCAGCGGGCCGAGCGGACGGGCGTATCGACAGGCGTTGCTCAACAGTTCGGAAAGGATCAATACGGCATCGTCAATGACCGGTTCCGGTATCTGCCGGTCACCCAGATCTCGACGCAGTCGGCGCCGTGCGACCCCGACACTCGCTGGGCCGTGCGGCACTGCCATGGTCGATGAGGTCGGCCCAACTCCTGTGGGCACAGTACGCGCCACCATCAACGCCACCCCCGGACCTCCTTCAGCGTATGCCGAGGGATGGATGCCCCTTGGTAATGCGTCGGAAACGACCGCCGGAGGATCCCGCGAGTCCATTTCGAGCAGCGCGACTCAGGGTCGACAAGAGGCCATTCCGTGCTCACCCTCTGTCGCCCGAACGCAAGAATTCCGGCAATTACGTGCGCGGAAGGTTTGGCTGCCGACCAGCGTGATCAGGCTGAACCGGTACGGCCGTCGGCCCGCCGGCGGATCACCGTCCGAGCTGGGCCAGCACCTCCGCGGGCCGGTTGGTGATGATCGCGGCCACGCCCAGCTCCAGGCAGAGCTCGACGTCGGACGGCTCGTCCACGGTCCACACGTGCACCTCGTGGCCCAGCTCGCGCAGCCGGGTCACCAGCTGCGGCTTGGCCCGGACCAGGTCCATGCCCGGCCCGGCGATCCGCGCGCCACCCGGCAGCGGCTTGCCCGGACGCAGCTGGCCGAGCAGCGGCAGCATCCGCTCGAACAGGAACACCCGGTGGTACTCCGGCGCGGCGGCGGCGACCCGGTTCAGCGCGATCGAGGAGAAGCTCATGACCCGGGCGGCCGGGCGATCGCCCGCCCGGGTCGGGCTGATCTTGAACCGCTCCAGCATCCGCAGCAGTTCGGCCTCGACCCGGCCGCGGAAGCGCACCGGGTGCTTGGTCTCGATGGCCAGGTCCACCGGGCGGCCGCAGTCCACCACCAGCTCCAGCAGGCGCTCCAGCCGCAGCACGCCGCGCAGCTCGGGGTCGGTGCTGGGGCGGCCGGTCTTCCAGGCGCCGAAGTCGTACGCCTCCAGCTCGGCGAGCGTCATCGCGGAGACGGTGCCCTGGCCGTTGGAGACCCGGCCGATGCGGCGGTCGTGCACGCAGACCAGTTCGCCGTCGGCGGTGATCCGGACGTCGCACTCGACGGCGTCGGCGCCCTCGTCGAGCGCGCGCCGGAAGGCCGCGAAGGTGTGCTCGGGCAGGGAGTGGGAGGAACCGCGGTGCGCGATCACCTGGACGGAGGGCGCGGTGCGCGCCGTCGCCGAGGACAGGTCTGGGCTGGTCACGGGGGCAACGATAGGGGGCCAAAGTGAAGCGGAGGCGAAGCCGGTCCCAACCTGCGGGGCCGGCTTCGCCTCCGCGGTCTCAGGACTGCGCCGCGCGCCGGGTCAGCGGGGTGAGCGCGAAGGTGACCAGGGCGGGCGCCAGGAAGGCGAACAGCGAGGCGGAGGTCCACTCCTGCGGGGTGAAGTGCAGCGCCCGCTGGGCCGAGGTCCAGAAGTCCGTCCACCAGTCCGCCACCGCGGTCGGTGCGATGAACTGGTAGACCGCGAAGCCCAGCACCCACGGCAGCAGCATCAGCCAGCGGGACGGCGCCTTCTCGGAGAGGTCCCAGCCCTGCCGGCCGGCCCCGAAGAAGTAGTCCACCGCCAGCACCGCGAGCAGCGGCACGAACACCGAGCCGATCAGGCTGAGGAAGTTGCTGTAGGTGTCGGTGAACTTGTCGATCTGCAGCGCCAGCACGGTGGTCAGCACACCGATACCGCCGCTCAGCACCCGGCGGTCCACCCGCGGCAGCAGGTTCTGCAGCGACATCGCGGTCGAGTACACGTTGGCGAAGGACTGGTCGGTCTCGCGCAGCACCAGCACCAGCAGGAACAGCCAGCCGGCCCAGACGCCGAGGAAGGAGTCGAAGATCCGGCTCGGGTCGCCGTCGGACTGCAGCAGCGCCATCAGGCCGAGCACGTAGCACCAGACCTGGGCGACGGTGTATCCGGAGAAGCTGCCCCAGAAGGCCGAGCGGGCGGTGCGCGAGTGCCGGGTGTAGTCGGCGGCCATCGGGACGAAGGAGACCGACACCGCGATCATCGCGTCGGTGGCGCCCAGGAAGCCGTGCCAGTTGCCCGCGCCCGGGTCCGGCACGCCCTGACGGCCCAGCTGGACCGTGAAGTACACCATCGCGACCGCGACCGCCCCGGCCACGAAGCGGCGCAGCACCGCGATCGCGCCCAGCGGCCAGATGGTCAGCGCGGTGGTCAGCGCGCCCGCGGCCAGCACGAACAACCAGCGGTAGCCGCTGGTGTGGGCGACGGTCTGCGCGCCCGCCGAGATGGTCAGCAGCTCGAACACGCCCCAGCCGATGCACTGGACGATGTTCAGCACGGTCGGCAGGTAGGACAGCCGGGTGCCGAACAGCCCGCGCAGGTTGGCCATCGCGGGGGCGCCGGTCCGGGCGCCGATCAGCGCGGCCACGCCGAGCATCGCGGTGCCGACCGCCGTACCGGCCACGATCGCGGTCACCGCGGCGGCCAGCGACAGCTCGCTGCCCTTCTCGCCGAGCACGGTGGCGGCGGTGGAGAAACCGATCAGGCTGACGCCCAGGTTCATCCAGAGCGCGAAGTGGTCCCGGAAGCGCAGGGTGCGCGGCGGCTCGGTGTCCAGCACCAGCGGCGCCTCGACCCGCTCGTCGGTCGCCGGGGCGGCGGCCGCAGCCGAGTCCGCTGGAAGATCGAGGAAATCCTTGGACGCGGGCGCGCCCGAAGAAGAGGATGGCGAAGCAGGCGGCATGGCCGATACTCCCTACGCCGGCATTACCCGGACAGGTTCCGGCGGTCAGCGCCCCCTCGACGGTCCGCTGGTTCCTGCCTTGGCGTACGGTCGACATGCGCACTCTCAGCCTGGTCGGTCCAAGCTCCCGCGTGTCAGTTTGGAGCGACAGGCTAACCGGCACGGGTACGAACACCAAAGGCCACGGGGTGCGCGGTCCGCATTGCGGAACGCCCGGGCGGGGGGAGGGAGCCCCCCGACGGTCACCCGTCGTCGCTGTCGTCGGTGTCGGCTAAGGATTCTTATGAGTTCTTCAGAGGGGTCCTTACGGCAATCGAATCGACAGTGCGAAAAACTATGGTCCTTGGTTCTGTCAGCTATGGAGGTCGTCCGTGAGCACCGAGCGCGAGGTTGGGCCCACCGGGCCGCAGGGGGAGCAGCCCGCGGGTCCCCAGGAAGCGGCTGGGTCCGCGTCCGACGGCACCGCTCAGGGCGGCCACAAGCCGACGATGGCGTTCAGCCGGGTGCCCGAGCCCGAGGCCAAGCCGGAGGCCGCTGACGCGGCGCCGGCCGACGGCGCTCCGGGCGACGGCGGGCACAAGCCGACGATGGCGTTCAGCCGGGTCCCGGAGCCGGAGGCCAAGCCCGAGCCGGCTGCGGCCGAGGCCGCCCCGGAGGCTCCGGCCGCCGAGGCCGCTCCCGCCGAGGGCCGGCACAAGCCCACCGTGGCCTTCACCAAGGTCCCGGCGCCGGAGGCCCCGGCGGCCCCGGCGGAGGAGCCCGCGGTCGACCCGGTCACCGGCTACATCGACGCCCCGCCGCCGGTGCTGCCACCCGCGCCGCCCGCCGCGTCCGCCCCGGCGGCCCCCGCCGCGCCGGCTGCTGCGCCGGCCGCGGCCCCGGCCGCCCCGGCCCTGCCGCCGGCTGCCAACCCGTACGCGACCCCGTCGCACGGCGTGCCCGCCGCCGGTGCGCAGGAGCCGTACGGTGTTCCCGCCGCCAGCCAGGAGCCGTACGGCGCTCCGGCCGCCGCCGGCCAGGAGCCCTACGGCGCCACGCCCGCCGGTGCGCCCGCCGCTCACGGCCACCACCCGTTCGGCGCCGGCCAGCCGCTCGGCGGCTGGGGCGCCGGCCACGACGCCACCTCGGGCGGCGCGGGCTACCCCGGCGGTCCCGGCGGCCCGTTCGGCTACCCGGCCGACTACTCCGGCGGCCCGAACGGCCCCGGCGGCCCGCGCAAGAAGCGCGGCGGCCTGGTGGCCCTGCTCGCGGCCGTCGCGCTGGTCGCCGGTGTGGCCGGCGGTGCGATCGGTGTGGTCGTCACCAACCACACCAGCAGCAGCAGTTCGGCGGACGACCACCGCAGCACCACCGTCCAGGCCAGCAACACCCAGAAGAGCGAGCCCGCCCCCGGGTCGATCGCCGCCATCGCGCAGAAGGCGCTGCCCAGCGTCGTCACCATCAAGGCGCAGGGCAACGGCGAGTCGGGCACCGGCACCGGCTTCGTCTTCGACACCGAGGGCCACATCCTCACCAACAACCACGTGGTCGCGCCGACCCTCAATGGCGGCAAACTGACCGTCAAGTTCGCCGACGGCACGTCCTACAGCGCCTCGGTGCTGGGGCACGCCGAGGGCTACGACGTCGCCGTGGTCAAGATCGACAACCCGCCGAAGGGCAAGCTGGCGCCGCTGCCGCTGGCCGACTCCGACAAGGTCAACGTCGGCGACGCCACCATCGCGATCGGTGCGCCGTACGGCCTGGAGTCCACCGTCACCAGCGGCATCGTCAGCGCCAAGGACCGCCCGGTCGCCTCCGGCGACGACACCGGCTCGCAGGCCTCGTACATGAACGCCCTGCAGACCGACGCCTCGATCAACCCCGGCAACTCCGGCGGCCCGCTGCTCGACTCCAGTGGCGCGGTGATGGGCATCAACTCGGCGATCCAGTCCAACGCCTCCGCCAACGGCCGGGCCGGCAGCATCGGCCTGGGCTTCGCCATCCCGATCAACCAGGCCAGGTGGGTCGCGGACACCCTGATCAAGACCGGCAAGCCGGTCTACGCCAAGCTCGACGTGCTGCGCAACGACGACTACAAGGGCGACGGCGCGCAGATCCAGACCCGCGACATCCAGGGCCAGCCGGCCGTCACCCCCGGCGGCGCGGCCGACAGGGCCGGCCTCAAGCCGGGCGACGTGATCACCAAGCTCGGCGGCGTGCCGATCGATAACGGCCCTGCCCTGGTCAGCCGGATCTGGACGCATAAGCCGGGCGAGACCGTGGACGTCGAGTACACCCGCAACGGCCAACCGTTCAGCACCAAGGTCACCCTGGCGGAGCGCGTCGGCGACCAGTGATCCCCGGGTGCGCGGAATCGTGTGCGCCGAACCCCGCCGGAACCGTTAGGCTGACCTCCGCCTGGAGAGCTGCCCGAGCGGCCTAAGGGAACAGTCTTGAAAACTGTCGTGGCGTGACCCGTCACCGTGGGTTCGAATCCCACGCTCTCCGCTGGTAGGAGAACCACCTGCTCAGGGCGGGTGCCGAGACCACTCGGCACCCGCCCTCGGTGTTTGTCGGGGCGGTTCGGGGGGCGGTCCGACGGCCGGGGTTGACCCTGACACCGTGGGAGGCGGTGGAGTGGGAGCACCATGTTGAACATCGGAGACTTCGCCAGCCACGGCCGGGTGTCGGTGCGGATGCTGCGCCACTACGACGCGATCGGACTGCTGCGGCCCGCCCGGGTGGACCCGGTCACCGGGTACCGCTCGTACGGGGCGGGGCAACTCGCCCGGCTCAACCGGGTGATCGCGCTCAAGGACCTCGGCTTCACGCTGCAGCAGGTGCGGGCCGTCCTGGACGACCAGGTGGACGCGGTCGAACTGCGCGGGATGCTGCGGTTGCGGCGGGCCCAGCTCGCCGCGGCGATCGCGGCGGACGAGCAGCGGCTGGCCCGGGTGGAGGCGAGGCTCCGGACGATCGAGAGCGAGGGGAACATGTCCGAGCACGATGTCGTGGTGAAGCCCGTCCCGTCCGTGCGGGTGGCCCAACTGGCCGGCGTGGCAAGGAGTTACCAGCCGGAGGACATCACGCCGGTGATCGGCCCGCTGTTCGACGAACTGTGCCGCCGGATGGCCGCGGCCGGCGTCGAGGAGACCGGCCCGGCGGTCGCCCGTTACGAGGACACCCCGGAGGGCGACGGCTCGGTGCTGATCCTGGTCGCCGTGCCGGTCGGGCTGGCGGTGCGGCCCGACGGGTGCGACTTCGAGGTGGTCGACCTCCCGCCGGTCGAGGAGGCCGCGACCATCGTCCACCGCGGCCCGATGGACGACTCCATGGGCAGTTTCCAGGCCCTGGCCCGCTTCATCGACGAGAACGGCTACCGCTCGGCCGGCTACGCCCGCGAGCGCTACCTGGAGTGCCCGGAGGACCCGTCCGGCTGGGTCGTCGAACTCCAGGAACCGGTGACCCGCCGCTAGGGCCTGCCCCGGGGCGTGTTTGCCCTCGACCAGGTCGAGGGCCCTAGCGTCGCCCGGCATGACCACTGCCACCATCACGCGGGCGCCGCTGCCCGGGTCGTACCTGCTCTGGTTGGCCGGAACCCAGGCCGGACTGCTCGGCGACGCCGCGCTGTACTTCGCCCTCGGCTGGGCCGCCTCCGCGCACGGCGGCGGGGCGGCCGGGCTGGTCCTGACGGCGATCACCGTCCCGCGCACCGTGCTGGTCCTGCTGGGCGGCGCGGTCGCGGACCGGTTCGGCGCCCGCAGGGTGATGCTCGTCGGGGACGCGGTGATGCTGGTCGCGACGGCCGCCCTGGCGGTCGCGGCGGGCGGCCGGGGTGCGCCGCTGTGGCTACTGGTCGCGGCGGCGGCAGTGATCGGGACGGTCGACGCCTTCTACCTCCCGGCGAGCGGGTCGATGCCGCGCCGGCTGGTGCCCGCCGACCGGCTGCCCCGGGCGCTCGCGCTGCGGCAGGCCGGCGGGCAGAGTGCCGTCCTGCTCGGGGCGCCGATGGGAGGTCTGCTGGTCACCGTCGATGGGCTCGCCGGCGCGGCGCTCGCGGATGCGGTGAGCTTCGGGGCCGTCCTGCTGGTCCTGCTGCGGGTCCGGACCCGGCAGGACGCCCCCGGGCCGGCCGCACCGAGCGGGCTGCTGCGCGAGGCTGCGTCCGGGGTCCGGCTCGCCCTGCGCGATCCGTTGCTGCGGGCCGCGCTGCTGCTCACGGGGGCTGCCGCAGGTGCGCTGCTACCGGTGGTGTCGCTGCTCGGGCCGCTGCTCGCCCGGACGCACGGCTGGGCGGCGGGGACGGCCGGACTGGTGACCGGCGGGCAGGCGGCCGGGGTGCTCACGGTGGCAGGCCTGGTCGCCTGGCGCGGCGCGCTGCCCCGGACGGGGGTCGGGGCAGCGACCGGGCTCTGTACGGCCTCGGCGGGGATCGCGCTGTTGGCGCTGTCGCCGGTGCCGGTGGTGGCGGTGGCGGGCAGCACGGTGACCGGGGTCGGTTCCGGGCTGTTCGCCTGCCACCTCGGGCCGCTGGTTCTGGGTGGCGCGCCGACGTCCCATCTCTCCCGGGTGCAGGCGCTGTTGACGCTGGTGCAGAGCGTGGCGCTGGTGCTGTTCAACGGGCTGCTCGGCCTGTTCGCGGACGCTGCGGGTGCTGCCCTGCCCGCCCTCCTGTGTGCGTGTGCCTCCGGGGTCGCCGGTCTGGCTGCTCTTGCCACCCCGGCCCTGCGCCGCGCCTGACCCCGGCCGTACCCCTGGTCTTGTCCAGGGGTACCCCTCGTGCGCCGACACCCCCGAGGCCCACTTGCCCGCCCCGTCCCCTCCGGGCAGAGTGCGGAGGTGGAGGCGGGCGGCCATCGAGTGGAGGCGGCGATGAGTGATCTGACGGACCGACTGGCGCAGGGCCTCCCGGCGGAGGCCGTCGTGGTGGACCCCGATGTGACCGCCGCCTACAGCCATGACATGGCGGGCTTCTGCGCCGCCGGTGCGCCCGCCGTGGTGGTGTTCCCGGAGACGGTGGAACAGGTGCAGCACGTGCTGCGCACCGCCACCGAGCTGCGGGTGCCGGTGGTGCCGCAGGGGGCGCGGACCGGGCTGTCGGGGGCGGCGAACGCCGTGGACGGGTGCGTCGTGCTGTCCCTGGTGAAGCTGAACCGGATCCTGGAGATCGATCCGGTGAACCGCGTCGCGGTCGTCGAGCCCGGTGTGGTGAACGCCGAACTCTCCCGGGCTGTGGAGGAGTCGGGGCTGTACTACCCGCCGGACCCGTCCAGCTGGGAGTCCTGCACGATCGGCGGCAACATCGGCACCGGCGCGGGCGGGCTCTGCTGCGTGAAGTACGGCGTCACCAGTGAGTACGTGCTCGGGCTGGACGTGGTGCTGGCGGACGGGCGGCTGCTGTCCACCGGGCGCCGGACGGCCAAGGGGGTGGCCGGGTACGACCTGACCCGGTTGCTGGTCGGTTCGGAGGGCACGCTCGGGGTGGTGGTGCGGGCGGTGCTGGCGCTGAGGCCGGTGCCGGCCCCGCAGCTGGCGCTGGCGGCGGAGTTCCCGAGCGCCGACACGGCCGGCGCGGCGGTCTGCGAGGTGATGGCGCGCGGGCTGACCCCGTCGCTGATGGAGCTGATGGACGCGGTCTCGGTGCGGGCCGTCAACGAGCTGGGGCAGATGGGGCTGCCGGAGTCGACCCGGGCGCTGCTGCTGGTGGCCTTCGACGGGCCGGACCGGGAGGCCGAGTTGGCGAAGGTCGCCGAGCTGTGCCGGGCGGCCGGGGCGACCGAGGTGGTGCCGGCCGAGGACCAGGCGGAGTCGGACCTGCTGCTGGCGGCCCGGCGGCTGGCGCTGCCCGCGATGGACCGGCTGGGTACCACGGTGATCGACGACGTGGCGGTGCCGCGCTCCCGGCTGGCCGAGATGCTCAACGGCGTCGCGGAGATCGCCGAGCGGCACGCACTGACCATCGGGGTGGTCAGCCACGCCGGGGACGGCAACACCCATCCGATCGTGATCTTCGATGCCGCGGACGAGGAGCAGACGGTACGGGCCCAGCGTTCCTTCGACGAGATCATGGCGCTCGGGCTGGAGCTGGGCGGCACGATCACGGGGGAGCACGGGGTGGGGCTGCTCAAGCGGGACTGGCTGGCCCGCGAGTTGGGGCCGGTCGCGCTGGACCTGCAGCGGCAACTGAAGGCGGTTTTCGACCCGCTGGGAATCCTCAACCCGGGCAAGATGGTCTGATTTTCCACACCCGCGACTCACCTTCGCCCCGTCCCCTACCGGCCGCATTTTCAGTACGACTTTCAGATGGTCTATGAATGGCCGAAAAAGTCGACATGGAAGGGTGGTCGAACTTTTCGGTGGCGCGTTCACAGGTGGACTGCGCCGGGGTGGTGCGCCTGGTGGTTCGCGCGGCGTCGAAGCGCCATTTCCCGGAGGTCGTCGAGCGGCCTCCCGGTCGGGCGAAGTGCCAGGTCACCGGTGGTGTGTCGGCACGCTGTCCGGGTCGGCTGCCGTTATGCGCGGCCCGGGTGGATATCACGCTAACGGGCGAAAATCGCCCCGTCGACTGGTGCTTTGTCGACTTGTTGCGGAAGTCTGTCTCCCGGCGTCGCAGCCCGCAGGCGTTCGCCTGGCCGGCGAACTCCCGCACTCCGTGCTCGACATTGCTCGATCAACAGCTTCATGGAGGCTCACATGGCTCGCATCCATACCCGGCGGGTGGCCGGGTTCCTGCTCGCCGCCCCACTGGCGGTCGGCCTGCTGCTGGCGGGTGCCGGTGCCGCGGCCGCCGACAACGGCGCGGGTGCCGCGGCCGGCTCCAACGCCGGCGTGGTGTCCAACACCGGTACCGGCAACGTGTTCGGCGGGGTCGACGGCAACTACGTCTCCACCCAGCAGACGGCCACCGGTGCCGGTGCCTCGAACCGGGACAACACCGTCGCGGTGAAGGACAACGCGGGCAACGTCCTGGCCGGCCAGGGCAACAAGAACATCGACGTCATCTTCGCCCCGGTCTTCCGCTGACCGCCTCGGGCACCACCGACGGCGGGGGCGCCGGAGGTGGACGGCCGCAGGTGAGCTGAGCACCCGTGGAGGGGCTCGAAGCGGTCCCCGGGCGGGCCCCCGTCCGGGTGCGGACCGGGCAAGTGCTTCGACCGGCCGAGCGGAAAGGGTCGCCGCGAAACCGGCCTCGTGGGCGGTGCCGATGACGGCACCGCCCACGAGTGCGTTCGGTCACCGGTCGGCGGGAAGCCCTTGGGCCGGTACGAAGCGCCCGGCCAGGCGTACGAAGTCCCCGGTCCGTGCGGGGCTGCTGGTTCGTACAAGTCGCCTGCCCGTACGAGGCCCCCGGCCCGTCCGGGCGGCCCGGATCCGTTCATCGAGGGCCCGCGCCCGGAGCCGTCGGCCCACGGCGGTACGGTTGCGCTCCGACAGCGCACCACGTGCCCGGGTCCGGAACGGACGGCCCGGCCGGCGCGACGACCGCGGCAACCGGAAGGAAGGGCGCGCGATGGCGGCGGAGGACGAGGACCTGACCGGCCCGGAGGGGGCCAGGCCCGCACCGGAGCCGGAGGCATGCCCGGCGCCGCCGGACGAGCACCGGCCCGAGCCGAGGTCCGTCCCCGAGCTGCTGCTCGGCCGCCCGCCGATGGCCCGCCCGCTGCCCTCCTTCGACCACGAGGCCGCCCCCGCCGAGCCCGGCCCGCTGTTCGTGGACTGGCTCGCCACCGCCCTGGACGCCGGGGTGCTGGACCCGCAGGCCTTCACCCTCTCCACGGTCGACGCGGACGGCGTGCCGGACGCCCGGGTGCTGGTGTTGCGCGACGTCGACGCGGCCGGCACCGGCTGGAACTTCTCCGCCGCCGCCGACAGCCCGAAGGGCCGTCAGCTCGCCGACCACCCGGCCGCCGCGCTGTCCGTCTACTGGCCGCAGCTGGGCCGCCAGGTTCGGGTCCGTGGCACCGTCGAGCGGGCCGCCGACCTGGTCGCCGCCGCCGAGTTCGCCACCCGCTCGCCCGCCGCCCGGGTCGGCGCGCTGGTCGGGCGGCAGAGCGAGCTGCTGGGCGCGCTCACCGAGTACGACGAGGCGGTGACGGTCGCCCGTCGCCGGCTGGAGGCCACCCCGGACGCGGTCGCGCCCGGGCACGCGGTCTACACCCTGTGGGCGCACGAGGTGGAGTTCTGGCAGGGCGACGCCCAGCGCCGGCACGTCCGGCTGCGCTACACCCGCACCGGCCCGGTACGCAGCCCGGAGTGGTCGCGCACCCTGCTCTGGCCCTGACGCCCTATCGCCGTCCGGTCAGCGTGGCCCCCACGCTGGCCGCCACCACGCAGCCGATCCCGGCCAGCTGAGGCGCGCCCAGCAGCTGGCCGAGCACCACCAGCCCGACCAGCGCGCTGACCGCGGGCTCCAGGCTGACCAGCACGCGCGTACGGGATCACCGGCAGCAGCAGCGACACCCCGGCCACCGCGGCGAGCAGCACCAGCGACGAGGCGCCGGGCGCGGTCAGCCCGTCCCAGGCCTCGCCGAGCCCGAACGGCGCCAGGGTGAGCGCGCCGACCGTCATCGACACCGCCAGGCCCTGGAACCCCTGGAAGCTGGCGCCGACCTCGTCGGTGAACAGGATGTACGCCGAGTAGCAGGCGGCCGCGCCGAACGCGTACAGCAGGCCGACCGGGTCGAGCGGGCCGCCGCCGTCGCCCTGGTCCGGGCGTACACGCCGTCGGCGCGGGGCGAGGGAGAGCTGGGGCCGTGCTGTGGGCCGATGACACCCGCTACGCCCGCGCGAAGGACCAGCCGGAGTACCGGTGGCAGGAGGGCGGCACACAGGTGTGGAGCTTCACCGACCGGCACCGTGCCGCGTCGGGGCTGAGGACGAGGGCGGGTGGTCGAGCCGGGGGCGGACGGGGTGTGGCGGAGTCGGACCCTCACCCCGGACCAGTACCGGGCCATCCCGGCGGACGTGCGCACCTGGCTGCCGGCGGGGTTGCGAAAGCCGGCGGAGGGCGAAGTCGGCGCGACGACTTCGTGATCCGTGCAACGGCGTCGGGATGCTGACAGGGGGTGGCGCGGGGCGGCAAAATCGGGCAGGTGCGCGCATTACCGCTCGGTAGGTGCCGCAGGCGCAGCCGCCAGTGCCGCCAGGTCGAGGAGGACCCGTGTTCAGCACGATGCAGGACGTACCGCTCACCGTCACCCGGATCCTGGAGCACGGGTCGACGATCCACGCCCGGTCCACCGTCACCACCTGGGACGGCACCGGGCCGGTCGTCCGCAGCTACGCCGAGGTGGGCGCCCGGGCCGCGCAGCTCGCGTACGCGCTGCGGGACGAGCTCGGGGTGACCGGGGACGACCGGGTCGCGACCCTGATGTGGAACAACACGGAGCACCTGGAGGCGTACCTCGCCGTCCCCGCGATGGGGGCCGTGCTGCACACGCTCAACCTGCGGCTGCCGGGCCAGCAGCTGTCGTTCATCGTCAACCACGCCGCCGACCGCGTGATCATCGTCAACGGCAGCGTGCTGCCGCTGCTCGCCGCCGTGCTGCCGGAGCTCGCGCCGACGCTCAAGCACGTCGTGGTGGCCGGCCCCGGCGACCGCTCGCTGCTGGCCGGCTTCGCGGGCGGCGTGCACGACTACGAGGAGCTGATTGCCGACCGGCCTACCGACTACCCGTGGCAGCGGGACATCGACGAGCGCCAGGCCGCCGTGCTCTGCTACACCTCCGGCACCACCGGGGACCCGAAGGGCGTGCTCTACAGCCACCGCTCGATCTACCTGCACTGCATGCAGGTCAACACCGGCGACAACTTCGCCTTCACCCCGCGCGACACCGCGCTGCCGGTGGTCCCGATGTTCCACGTGAACGCCTGGGGCATTCCGCACGCCTCGTTCATGTCCGGCGCCAACCTGCTGATGCCGGATCGTTTCCTCCAGCCCAAGCCGATGGCCGAGATGATCGCCGCCGTCCGCCCCACCGTCAGCGCCGCCGTCCCCACCATCTGGAGCGGCCTGCTGGACGAACTGGACACGGGCGACTACGACACCTCCAGCCTGCGCATGGTGGTCATCGGCGGCAGCGCCTGCCCGCCCTCGCTGATGAAGGCCTTCGAGGAGCGCCACGGCATCCGGGTGCTGCACGCCTGGGGCATGACCGAGACCTCCCCGCTCGGCTCCTTCGCCCAGCCGCCGGGCGGCCTCACCCCCGAGGAGGAGTGGCCGTACCGGATCACCCAGGGCCTCTTCCCGGCCTCGGTCGAGGCCCGGCTGATCGGCCCGGGCGGCGAGCGGATGCCGCACGACGGCGTCTCCGCCGGCGAGCTGGAGGTGCGCGGCCCGTGGATCGCCGGGGCGTACTACGGCGGCGCCGGGCAGGACCCGCTCCGCCCGGACGACAAGTTCTCCGAGGACGGCTGGCTGCGCACCGGCGACGTCGGCACCATCACCGCCGACGGTTACCTGACCCTCACTGACCGGGCCAAGGACGTCATCAAGTCCGGTGGCGAGTGGATCTCCTCGGTGGACCTGGAGAACCAGCTGATGGCCCACCCGGACGTGGCCGAGGCCGCCGTGGTAGCCGTCCCGGACGAGAAGTGGGACGAGCGTCCGCTGGCCACCGTGGTGCTGCGCCCGGGAGCGACCGCCGGGCTGCAGGAGCTGCGGGCCTTCCTGGCCGAGCGGATCGCCTCCTGGCAGCTGCCGGAGCGCTGGGCGATCGTCGAGTCGGTGCCGAAGACCTCGGTCGGCAAGTTCGACAAGAAGGTGATCCGGGCCAGCTACGCGGCCGACGAGCTGGACGTCACGGTGCTCGGCAAGGCGTAGCGGCGGGGCGGCGAGGGCCGGTCCCCCCGACCGGGGGGACCGGCCCTGTGCCGTACTCAGCCCGCGGCGGCGACGCCGGCCTCGCCCATCGCGCCGATCCGCCCGAGCAGGTCGACGATCCGGGACTGGACGTCCTCGCTGGTCGAGCGCTCGGCGAGGAACAGCACCGTCTCGCCGGTGCGCAGTCGGGGCAGTTCGCGCGGGTCGAGGTCCACCGAGGTGTAGACCACCAGCGGGGTGCGGTGCAGCCGGTCGTTGGCGCGCAGCCAGTCCAGCAGGCCGACCCGGCGGCGGCGGATCCGGAACAGGTCCATCACCACCAGGTTGGGCTGCACGCTGGCGGCCCGGGCGACCGCGTCGTTCTCGTCCGTCGCGTGCTCGACGTGCATGCCGCGCCGCTCCAGGCTGCTGATCATGGCGGCCGCGATGTCCGGGTCGCCCTCGACCAGCAGTACGCGCGGGGCGTGGTGCTCGCCGTCGCGCGGCGCGAGGGCGCGCAGCAGCACGGCCGGGTCGGCGCCGTACGCGGCGTCCCGGGTGGCCTGGCCGAGACCGGCGGTGACCAGCACCGGGACCCGGTTGTTGAGCGCCGCGGTGCGCAGCGACTGCAGCGCTGTGCGGGTGATCGGGCCGGTCAGCGGGTCGACGAAGAGCGCCGCGGGGAAGCCTGCGACCTGGGCGTCCACCTCCTCGCGGGAGCGAACGATCACCGGCTGGTAGCCGCGGGCCTGGAGGGCCTGGTTGGTGGCCGGATCGGGCTCGGGCCAGACCAACAGGCGGCGGGCGTTGGCCAGCTCACCGGCTGCGGCCTGTGCCTGCTCGGCCGGGATCGGTCCGTCGGCGGGCGGCAGCTCGGCCAGCGGGCGCGGCGCGGTCCGCGCCTCGGCCGGTACGGGCGGCTGCGGCGGCACGGCGGGCACCGGCGGGGTGCCAAGTGGGCGCGGCGGGGCGAGTTCGGCCAGACCGCTGCCGACCGGGCGCGGGGCGCTCTGCTCCTCGGCGGTGGGCAGTGCGGGCCGGGCGGGCTCCAGCGCGGTGCCGGGGCCCGGAGCGCCCTGGGAGTCCGGTCCGGCCGGGGCCTCCGGCCCGGGGCCGGGCGGCACGGAGAGCCGACGGCGGCGGCCGGTCGGCGCGGCGGCCGGCGCGGGCAGGGCGGGCGCCGGACCGGCCGGCAGGGCGTGCTCCAGGCCCGGGTACACCGGGGCCTCGGGCATCCCGGGCAGCGCGAAGCCGCCCGAGGAGTCCTCGGCGGAGGGCAGGGCACGTCGCCGGCGCGGCTTGGCCTCGCCGCCGTCCTCGGCTGGCGCGTCGGCGGGCTGAGCGGAGGCGTCGGAGGGCGCGGGGCCTAGCGCGAGCGGCTCCCGGCCGCCGGGCCGGTTCTGCTGCGGGCGCCCGCCCTCGACGGGCACGGCGTAGGCGGGACCGGAGCGGCCGTCGTCCTTGCCCCACGGGTCGCTGTGCGCCCCGTTCGGGCCGGCCAGGCCCTGGCGGCCGTACGCGGGGTCGTTGCCGGTGCCGTTCCACTGCTCGGGGACGGCCCGCTCGACCCGGGCGGGGGCGTTCGGCCATTGGTCGGACTGGACGGCCGGGGCGGTGGTGGCCGCGGGGGCCTGTTCCTCGGCGGCGGGCTTGCCGCGGCGGCCGCGCCGCTCGGCCGGGGGCTCCTCGGCGGGAGCCTGCTCGGGCTTCGGGGCCTTGCCGCCGGGCTGCTCGGACGCGGCGGCGGCCTCGGCCTGCTCGCCACTGGTGGGCAGCTGCGGGATGCCCGGCAGCTCGGGCAGGACGGCGCTGTCGCTCTCCTTGGGCCGGTCCGAGCGGCCCTCGGCGGCCGCGCGCTCGGCGGCGGCCTTCGCGGCGGCCGGGTCCAGCGGCAGCTCGACCACGTACGTGGTCCCGGCCTTGCCGGGTAGCTCGTGGGGCTGGAGCACGCCACCGTGGCGCTCGACCACCGCGCGGGCTATCGGCAGGTGGACGGCGCTGCCGCCGATGCCGGGGCCGCGGATCTCGACCCGGGCGACCTCGCCGCGCTGAGCGGCGGCCAGCACCACGGTCGGCGGTTCGGCGGGCGTGGGCGGCGCGGGCGGGTTGCCCAGCCCGGGGACGGACAGTCCGGGGACGCCGAGGCCGGGGGAGGGGCTGGTGGGGGGGTCCAGCGAGAGGCCGACGCCGCTGACGTCGGCGACCAGGTGTGCGAGTGCCTGGGCGAGCCGCCGCTCGTCGGCTATCACCTCGACCGCGGCTGCGTGCACCGAGAAGCGCACCCGGTCCGGGCCGACCAGGGCGCCGGCCTCCTCGACGGCCCGGCGGACCACCTTGTCCAGGGCGACCGGCACCTGCTTGGCGGCCTTGCGCCCGTCCTTGCCGTCCTTGTCGCCCTTGGTGTCCTTGCCCTCCGCCGGGCCGTTCTCGCCGGCCTCGGAACGCTGGTGTTCGAGCACGCCGTCGATCAGCTTCCCGAACCGGCGGCACTCCTCGGCGAGCCGGCGCAGGGTCCAGTTGGCCTCCGGCCAGAGCTGCCCGGCGGGGTCGGCGGCGAGCGCGTCCAGCCGCTGGTTGAGCGCGGTCAGCGCGCCGCCGAGCTCGCTCTCCAGGACGGCGGTGAGGTGCTCGTTGCGGGCGATCAGGGCCAGCTCGCGGCTGCGGTCGGTGAAGGTCATCACCGCGCCGACCAGCTGGTCGCCGTCCCGGACCGGGGCGGTGGTGAGGTCGACGGTGACCGGGCGGCCGTCCTTGCGCCACAGCACGGTGCCGCGCACCCGGTGCTTGCGCCCGGAGGTCAGGGTGTCCAGCAGCGCGGACTCCTCCAGCGCCAGCGGGGTGCCGTCGGCCCGGGAGTGCTGGATCAGCGGGTGCAGCTCGCGCCCGCCCAGCTCGCTCGCTCGGTACTCCAGGATGTGCGCGGCGGCCGGGTTGACCAGCACGCAGCGGCCTTCGAGGTCCACGCCGAGCACGCCCTCGGCGGCGGCCCGCAGGATCATCTCGGTCTGCTTGTGCTGACGGCGCAGCTCGGCCTCGACGCCGAGCCGGCCGGAGAGGTCGCGGACCAGCAGCAGGAGCAGGTCAGAGGAGGAGGGCGGGCGCGAGCCCTCGCCGTACGGGTCGTACGGCGCGAGCGGGGAGCGCGAGTAGCCGTCGTCGTCGGCGAAGTCGTTGCCGGAGACCTCGACCGGGAAGGTGGTGCCGTCGGTGCGGTGGGCGGTCATCCGGACCGGGCGGTCCAGGGCGTCGCCGTCGCGGGTGGCCGGGCGCATCGAGCCGGGGATCCGGCTGGGGTCGAACTCGGGCAGGAGGCCCAGCACGCCCATGCCGACCAGTGAGGTGCCCGGCGCCTGCAGCGCCTGGACGGCCGCGCTGTTGGCGTCCACGACGGTGCCGTTGCTGTTCACCAGCAACAACGCGTCGGGCAGGGCGTCGAGTATGGCGGCGAGGCGAGCAGCGCCTCGGATCGGCCTGCTGCTCACGTCGACAGGTCTCCTCGGCTCAGGGCAGCTCCTCCGGAGGAGGCAGTATCTCATTCTTCTTTGCGGCGGGGACGACCCGCCTAGTAACGTGGGCGGTGGTTGGTGCCGAGCCCCAGGGTTGTGGCATCATCACTGACACACGGAACGGGTCCGCTCGCGCGGGCACGGTCCATGTGGGGAGGCTTCGCCTAGTCCGGTCTATGGCGCCGCACTGCTAATGCGGTTTCGGGGTTATTCCTGATCGAGGGTTCAAATCCCTCAGCCTCCGCAGCCGGGAGCCCCGTCGACGATCTTGTCGGCGGGGCTCTTCGCGTGTCCGGGCATGTCCGGGGCGTGACCGTCGGCCGGCCCGGAGGGGGCGGATCAATCGATTTCGTCCTGCGTCGCAGGTCATGTAATGTTGTCCCCGCAACGCCCCGGGGGCAACGTTCACCAGGGCGAGCGCTCATAGCTCAACGGATAGAGCACTTGACTACGGATCAAGAGGTTGCAGGTTCGAATCCTGCTGAGCGCACCAAAATCCGCAAGATCGGGTTCGCCCGTTCCTTGCGCTCATAGCTCAACGGATAGAGCACTTGACTACGGATCAAGAGGTTGCAGGTTCGAATCCTGCTGAGCGCACCATCGAGAAGCCCCCGGCCACCGGCCGGGGGCTTCTTCGTTCACGGCGCCGGTCACTCCAGCTCGGTCCGGTTGATCCACGGGACGTTCCGGTGGTCCAGGAACCAGTCCGAGCTGGTCAGCGGCCGGTTCCGGTTGAAGGTCGCCGGCGCCGGGTCGTGCTTGACCAGCCAGGGGTCGGCGCCCAGGGCGAGCAGCAGTTCGGTGAGCTCGGCGACCAGCTCCGGCGGGCCGCTGAGGTGAACCTCCCAGCCGGTGAAGTCGCCGTGCCCGAGCAGCGTCTCCCGCAGCAGCGCGGTGGCCCCCGCCGGGCCCGCGGGGTGGTCCGGGGCGGCCGTCAGCACCCGCAGCCGGGGATTGCGGGCGAGCAGCCGCCGTACCGTGTCCAGGTCGTACTGCCCGGCCGCCGACCGGGCCGCCAGCAGCACGGTGGCCGGCCGCTCCGGCTGCTCGGCGGTGACCTGCTCCAGCAGCGCCTTGGTCTGCCCCCAGCCGCTGCCGCCGGCCACCAGCAGCAGCGGCCGGTCCGAGGCGGGGGTGAGCACCGCGTCGCCGAGCGGCGGCCCGAGCCGCAGCAGCTCGCCGGGCATCACGTCCTCCACCAGGACGGGACTCAGCAGCCCGCCGGGCACCCGCCGCACGTGCACTTCCAGGCTGCCGTCCGGGCGCGGCGCGTTGGCCAGCGAGTACGGCCGCCAGACCCGGGGCGTCCGGGGGCTGCTGAGCGTGACGTACTGGCCGGCGGTGAAGGGGTACGGGCGCATCGGGGCGAGGGTGAGCACGACCAGGTCGGCCGCGGCCCGGCGGCGGGAGGCGACCTCGACCTCCCACCAGACCGGGTGGTGCTCCGGGAGGTCGGTGGCGGCCTCGGTCATCACCTGGGCGATCACCGTGTAGGCCTCGGTCCAGGCCTTCTCGGTCTCCGGCGTCCAGGAATGGCCGGAACACTGCCGCAGCGCGGCGATCAGGCTGGCCCCGACGGCCGGGTAGTGCTCGGGCGCGGCCTGGAACTTGCGGTGGTCGCGCCCGAGCGCCCGCAGGTACCCGGTGAGCCGTTCGGGGTCGTCCAGCCGCAGCACGATCCGGGTGAGCGCGGCGAACAGCCGGTCCCGCTGTTCGTGCAGCTGGGCCGGGAAGAGTGAGCGCAGCCCGGGGTTGTGGCTGAACAGGTGGGCGTAGAAGAAGGTGGTGAGTTGGTCGGCGCGGCGCTCGACCACGGCGAAGCTGGCGCGGATGACCGCGGGGTCGAAGGGCACCGCGCCGTTCCCCTGCTAGGCCGACCGGGCTTCGGTGAGCGCCGTGCCCATGGTGTCGCTGACCACCGCGTAGACGGTGGTCCAGGCGGCCTCGGTCTCCTCGGTCCACTCGTCCCCGGCGTAGTGGGCCAGGGTGGCGAGCAGGCTCGCGCCGACGGCCGGGAAGTGCTCCACCAGCGCGCCGTACCCGGCGTGCCGCGAGCCCAGGTCGCGGAGCAGCCCGAGCACGGTGTCGGTGTCATCCAGGTGGGTGACGAGCGCGCCGAGCGCGGCGAACAGCCGGTCCTGCTGCTCCTCCAGGTGCTCGGCGAAGAGGCCGCGGACACCGGGAGCGTGCTCGAACAGATGCCGGTAGAAGTATTCGGCGACGGCCGGGCCGTGCGGTTCGACGACCGCGAAACTGCGCTTGACGAGTACGGGGTCCATGGTCACGGGTCCCGACTCTACTGAGCGGGTGGGTAATTCGAACAGCATGCCCCGACGGATGGTCAGGTACCGGACGTCGGCGTCCGCCGGATTGGCCGGGATTCCCCGTTCCGCTCGTTCGGACGGGTCCGTCCGTTCGGGTGGGACCTGCTGCCGCCCAGTGGATGAATGCAGCTGTTTCAGGTGCATCCCGTCCTGCCGCCCGGATGACCGCCAAACGGGTGGGACACGGCCAAAAGCACAGGTGTCGCAGTATGGCCGGTCCGGGGTCGTGATTCCGTTTTGTCGGATCTTGTGCCCGGACTGCCCATCACCCGGCAGCCGACCGCGAAGGAGAGCCAGATGAGCCGACAGTTCCCGCGCACAGCTGCCGCCCTGGCCGTTCTCGCGGCCGGGCTGCTGACCGGTGCCCGACGGCGCTGACCTGCGTCGAACCGTCCCGACCATCCACTCATGCGCCCGGCTCGCCTCGCGCGCCAGGGGCATTCGCCCACACGCACCTTTTGATGACTCGCCCGCTCCGCTCACTCATGTGTCCGCACGTCAGGTCGGCTTTGGACGATTCGTCAGTAAATGTCGACACACCTTATCTCAAATGTCGCATTTGATGACGTATGAACTTAGCCTGACCTCTGGCACTGCCCGTCAGATCCGGGCCGCCCGTTGCGCGACACACCGACCCATGAGGATCCGTGCATGGACGTCACCCGCGATTCTTCGCAGCGCCCCGACAGCCTGCGCGAGGCGCTCCCTCCGGCTCTGCCGGAAGGTCCCGCCTCCGCTGCCAGCCCGCTGGCCAAGGTCTCGACCGTGAAGGCGGCCAAGGCCGCCAACCCGGTCGTCCCCGGTCCGTCCCCTGCCAGCCCCGCCGACTTTCGGGACCCGCTGGAGACGGCCGCCCCGGAGACCGTCGAACTCCCCGTCGCCGTCTGCGCTCCCGTCGCCGCCACCTCGCGCCGCCCCCCGCGCGCCGACCAGGCGCTGCGTGAGCACACCGCCACCGCCCTGCCGGGTTGGCTCGCCCTGCTGGTGGTGCTGCTGGGCCTGGCCGGTGTGGGGTGCGTGCTGCTGCGCACCGGTGTCATCCCGCACTGGGAAGCGCTGCCCGAACTGCGCGGCGCCGCCGCGAAGGAGAGCGGCCGGGCCGAGGTGGACGTCCAGGCGATCGCCGCGGTCGGCGCGGCCGGTCTGCTGGTGCTGCTCGCGCTGGCCGGTCTGCTGGCGAACGCGGGCGGTGAGACCCGGGTGCTGACCCGCTGGGGCCGCTACCGCGGCACGGTGCGCAGGACCGGGCTGGTCTGGGTCAACCCGCTGCTGCGCCGTCGCCTGGTGGACGTGCGACTGCGGCACTGGCGCAGCGAGCTGGTCAAGGCGGTCGACCGCACCGGCACCCCGATCGTGGTCCGGCTGCTGATCGTCTGGCGGGTCAGGGACACCGCGCGGGCGACGCTGGCGATCGAGGACCACGAGAGGTACCTGCGCGAGCAGGTCCAGGCGGTGCTCACCCGGACCGCGTCCACCCTGCCGTGCGACAGCAACGCGGCGCCCGGGCCCGCGCTGCGAGACGGGCATTGGTTCGCCGACGAGATGACCCGTGCGCTGGCCGCCGAGGCCGCCCCGGCCGGCCTGGAGGTCTACTCGGCGCAGCCGCTGGCGCTGGACTACGCACCCGAGGTCGCCGAGTCGATGCGCCGCCGCCGGCTCGCCGACCTGGACGCGGGCCTGCGGACCGTACTGGTCGACGACGCGGTGGAGGCCGCGGCGCTGGCCGTCCGCCGACTGGAGCGGGCGACCGCGCACGAACTGGACGAGGCAGCCCGCAGCGCGCTGATGGAGCAGCTGCTGGTCGCCTTCGTCGCCCCGCCCGGAGTGGCCGCCCCGGTACCGTCCCCGGCTGCCCGGGCCGGGCGGAAGGAAGGACGGCCCGCATGAGGATAATCACCGGCGCGTACGCCGACCCCGGCATCGACCTCGACGCAGACTCCGGTCTGATCGGCTTCGAGGAGCGCCTTGGCAGCACCCCCACGATGACGGGTTGCGGCTGCCCGAACTGCGCGGCCCGGCCGCGCACGGCGCGCGGTGCGGCGGCGCCCGGTAGCGGCCGAATCAACCGCGCCGTGCGAAGCACCTGCCTGGCCACCACCGTGCTGGCGGGCGCCGGCATGGTCTTATCGACGCTCGACTCGGGCTACCATCCGACCCACTTCGGGCGGCCGTAGCGCCGGGAGACGACACCGGGCCCCCGACAGCGCTCCGCTGTCGGGGGCCGGTCGTGTGTTCACTCGGAGGCGGCGTCCAGCAGGGCGGTCTGCTCCGGGGTGAGCTCCAGCGCGGTGGCGGCCAGTAGCGGCGGCAGCTGGTCGACGGTGCGGGCGCTGGCGATCGGGGCGGCGACCGTCGGGCGGGCGGCGAGCCAGGCCAGGGCGACGGTGGCCGGTGTGACGTCGTGCTCGGCGGCGACCGAGTCCAGCGCCTCCAGCACCCTGGGGCCGCGCGGCTCGGCCAGGTAGCGGGCGGCGCCCTCGGCGCGGGCGCTGTCCACCTCCGGGCCGCCGGGGCGGTACTTGCCGGTCAGGAAGCCGGAGGCGAGGGCGTAGTACGGCACGGTGGCGAGGCCGTGCTCGCCGACCACGTCGGCCAGCGGGCCCTCGAACGTGCCACGGGAGACCAGGTTGTAGTGCGGCTGGACCGCGACGTACTTGGCCAGGCCCTCGCGCTCGGCGAAGTCCAGCGCCTCGGCCAGTCGCTCAGCGGAGATGTTGGAGGCGGCGACCGCGCGGACCTTGCCCTCGCGGACCAGTCCGTCCAGCGCGGTGACGAACTCCTCGACCGGGGTGTCGTCGTCCAGGTGGGTGTAGTAGAGGTCGATCGACTCCACGCCCAGGCGGCGCAGCGAGGCCTCGGCGGAGGCCCTGATGTTGGCCGCGTCCAGGCCCTTCGCCTCGGGGTGCATGCCGACCTTGGTGGCGATCACGATGTCCCCGCGGTTGCCGCGGCTGCGCAGCCAGTCACCGAGGACGGTCTCGGACTCGCCGCCGGCGTTGCCCGGGGCCCAGGCGGAGTAGACGTCGGCGGTGTCGACGAAGTTGCCGCCGGCGGCCGCGTAGGCGTCCAGCACGGCGAAGGACTGCTGTTCGTCGGCCGTCCAACCGAAGACGTTGCCGCCGAGGGACAGCGGGTAGACGGACAGGTCGGAGTGGCCGAGGCGGACCCGGCTGGGGTTTCCGGTCATGTTCGAAGTCAACCCGATTGTGTGGGAACGAATTCCGGGAGTCGCGAGCCGTTCACACGCCCGTCGCACGTCGGGGCGGTTCGCCCGTCGGGGGAGGGGTCCGGGGTGTGCCTGAGGTGGGCTGATTCGTTAGAGTCCGTGCCATGGCTGACAACGACTACGACCCCGCCGGTAGCACCCAGATGTTCCGGGCGTTCGTCGACGAGAGCCCGGCGCCTCAGGCACCGGGCTCCGTCTCCACCTACGGCAACAGCAACAGCGGCAGTCGCACCGGAGTGATCGCGCTGATCGCCGTCGTGGCCCTGGCCGCCCTGGGTGCGGTCATCTGGCTCGCGGTCAAGTGACCCTCACGCGGGTGACCCCGATCAGGGTCACCCGCGCGACGGGTGGCACCGGCCGCAGGGCCCGTCCTCGAACTCTCGCCTGCGGGGTGATGCCGGGGTACTAGCAGGGCTTGCGCCAGGCGTTGAGGTCGAGTTTCTTCTGCATCGAACTGAAGCCCAGCGACTTGGCCTTGGCGCAGAACTGGTCCGTGTCGAGCTTGTACTCGACGTGGAACACCGCCTTGCCCGCCTTGATGAAGGGCGAGACCCGGTCGCACTCGTCGAACTGCGAGCACTCCTCGTTGACCGCGAAGTCGAAGTCCGGCAGCAGCGCGGGGATCTGGTCCAGGTCGTTCTTCAGGCCGATGGCCAGGCCGCGCTCGTGCGCGAGCTGGGCCAGCATCCGGTTGTACGCGAGCTGGTCATCGGGGGTCAGCGGGAAGCCGCTGTTCTGGTTGTAGGCCTCGATGGTGTCCGGCTCGATGGCGTCGAAGCCCTTGCTCTTGCACATGTCGAAGCGGGCGGCCATCAGCGGCTTCAGCTGGTCGAGCTTGCGGATGTCGAACCACTTCTCGCCCTTCCAGCCGGTGTCCGAGCCCTGCAGCGCCTTGGCGAAGGCGTTGGAGTCGGGGCGGAAGTCCTCCCAGGAGCCGGCGTTGATGTAGCAGATCACCTTGCGGCCCTTGGCGTGCAGTGCGGCCACCACCGAGGCGTCGTTCTCGAAGCCGTCGATGTCGTAGACCGGGACGTCCACCGACTGGTCCACGGTGCCGCCGAGCTGCCACTGCCAGGCGAGGCCCGGGGCGGGTTGCCAGCGGGCGCCGGCCGGGGGCGGGGCGGTGGTGCCGGGCGGCGTGCTGCTGCCCGGCGGGGTGGCGGGAGCGGTGGTCGCGCCGGGGGTGGCGGGCGCGGTGCTGGTGGTGCCCGGGGAGGACGGGGTGCCGGGGGTGCTGGGCGCGGTGGCCGCGGGCGAGTTGCTCGGGCTGCCGTCGGCCGGGTCCTGGTCGTCCTCCGAACCCGAGCTGCTACACGAGGTGACCAGCAGGGCGGTGACGGTGGCGAGGGCCAGGGTGGCCGGCAGCAGCCGGGTACGGCGGTTCACGGTAGTTGAACTCCGGATCGGGTCAGGTCAGTTCAGCGGCGGTCAGACCGTACGGCAGGGTGCGCCAGGGGTTCTCGCCGGCGCCCGGGACGGCGCAGCCGACGCCGGCGCGCCGGGCGGTGATCAGTGCGGAGGCGTCCGGGGCGGCGTCGGCCGGGACGTCGTAGACCAGGTGGCAGAAGCGGGAGGCCGCGTGGCGGCCGGTCCACAGCGGCAGCGTCATGGCGCGGTAGGTGTCCCAGTCGCCCTCGAAGGTGACCAGCAGGTCGGCCAGGCCGACCTCGGCGTAGCCCGGGTCCGGGTGCTCGCCGTGGCCGAACACCACGGTGCCGCAGCCGGCTGCCCGGGCGGCCGTGGCCAGCCGCCGGTAGTGCGCCAACGCGCCCGGGTGGGTGGCGACTTGGTCGAGGTACACGCCGGTGATGCCATGGCGCTGGCGGTACGTCAGGATGTCGGCCACCACGGCCGCGTGCGGCCTGCGGCCGTAGTCGGTGTCGGCGTAGCCGACCAACGGCAGGCCGGCCGCGCGGAGTTCGTCGGCGGCCTCGGCGAAGACGTCGTCCGGGACCTCTCCCGGACCATCCGCGAGGTTGAGCACCACGGCGGCGATCCGGGCGGGGTCGGCGGCGGCGACCGCCCGCCAGGCCGCCGGGTCCACCGCGGGGTGGACGTACAGCGGCACCAGCAGGCGGCCGTCGGGGGTGGTCCCGGCGGTCATGCGACCACCGGGGTCGGGGTGGGCTCGGCGGTGCTGAGCCACAGGTCGCGCAGGGTGTCGGAAAGGTCCGTCTCCGGGTTCCAGCCGAGCTCCCGGGCGGCGGCCGACACGTCGGCCTGCTGCCAGGAGACCGCGGCCGAGCGTTCGGAGCCGGCCCCGCTCTCGTCGATCCGGCCGGTGAAGCCGGCCGCCGCGACCAGTCCGTCGGCGATCGCCCGGACCTGACGGGCCCGCCCGGAGGCGAGGTTGAGCACCCGGGGGAGCGGACCGTCGGCGGTGACCGCCAGGCCGACCGCCGTGGCGATGTCCCGGGCGTCCACGAAGTCGCGGTAGGCGGAGAGGTCCCCGACCGTGATCACACCGTCGGCGCCCTCGGGCGTCACCCGGCGCAGCTCGGCGGCCAGCCGGCCGGGCAGCGAGCCCACCGGGGCGCCCGGGCCGACCGGGTTGAACACCCGCAGCACCACCGCGTCCAGCGGCGAGCCGGCCACCGCGAGGGAACCGGCCAGCTTGGTCGCGCCGTACACACCGACCGGGCGGGCGTCGGCCTGCTCGGACAGCGAGTCGCCCTCGGCACAGACGCCGTACTCGCCAGCCGAACCGATGTGCACCAGGCGGGACTTGGGGGCGCCGAGCTGCAGCGCCTCGCAGAGCACTGCCGGGCCGCGGGCGTTCACCTCGGCGAGTCTGACCGCGCTGCCAGCCACCGCGCCGGCGAAGTTGACCACCACGTCGGGGGCCAGCGCGGCCAGTTCCTCGCCGAGCGGGCCGGCCTGGGCGGTGCCCAGGTCCAGCCGGAGGTCGTGGGCGGGCCGCCGGCCCGCGGTCAGCACGGTGGCCCCGGGCAGTGACCGCAGGGCGGCGGAGGCGTGACGGCCGAGGAAGCCGTCGCCGCCGAGCAGCAGAATCCTCACGCGGCCCGTCCGTCGCTCTCGGCGCCCGCGGCGGCGGGCTCCTCGACGGTGGCGTCCGGGGCGGTGAGGACGGCCGGGATCGGCAGCTCCGCGAGGCCCGGCCCGGCGTCGGTCGACTCGAAGGGCATCAGTACCGGGCGGATGCCGGCGAACTCGGCGTTGGCCCGGTCGTAGTCGTCCGGGCGGCCGATGTCCAGCCAGTAGCCGCCGAAGTCGTAGGCGGCCGGCGGGGTGCCGGCGGCCAGCAGGTCGAGCACCAGCTCGTCGAAGCCCAGCGGCAGGCCGGGGGTGTACTTGGCGAGCGCCGAGCGCGAGACGCCGTACACGCCCATCGAGACGCGGTAGTCGATGCTGGGCTTCTCCTGGAAGCCGGAGATGGTGCCGGAGTCGGTGGTCAGCACACCGAAGTCGATCTTCACCTGGCGGGCGTAGGTGGCGATGGTCAGCGGGGCCCCGGACGCCTCGTGGTGCTTGAGCACCCCGGCGAAGTCCAGGTCGGTGAGGATGTCGCCGTTCATCACCAGGAAGTGTTCGGGCAGGCGGTCCTGCATGGTGAGCAGCGGGCCCATGGTGCCGAGCGGGCTGTCCTCGACGGCGTAGCCCACCCGCAGGCCCCACTGGGAGCCGTTGCCGACGTAGGCGCGGATGATGTGGCCGAGGTGGCCGATGGCCAGGGTGACGGTCTTGAAGCCCGCGGCGGCGAGCTGACGCATCACGATCTCCAGGATCGCGTGCTGGTCGCCGATCGGGACGAGCGGCTTGGGAAGCGCGGTGGTGTACGGGCGGAGGCGGACGCCCTTACCGCCGGCCAGGATCACTGCGTGCATGGTGTTTCCCCCACGGAAAGGATGCGTAGGACACGAACCTTGGTTACCAGGACGAGCATGATCGTTAAGGCGCTCAGACGTTGTAGATGTCGGTCTTGTACCGGGCCAGGTTGGCCGGGTCGCGGAAGAACTCGATGGTCTGCTCCAGTCCCTGCTCCAGCGTGAACTGCGGTGCCCAGCCGGTGGCCTCGCGCAGTCGGGTGGCGTCCGCGACCAGGCGCATGACCTCGGAGTTGGTCGGACGGATGCGCTGCTCGTCCTCCTTCACCACCAGGTCAACGCCCATCAGCTTGCCGACCAGGGTGACCAGGTCGCCGACGGAGATCTCGCCGCCGGTGCCGGCGTTGAAGGTCCGGCCGACCACGGCCTCGGCGGGCGCGGTACCCACGGTGCGGAAGGCGTTGGCGGTGTCCTTCACGAACATGAAGTCACGGGTCGGGCGCAGGTCGCCGAGGGTGATCTCGGTCTGACCGGCCGCGACCTGGGCGATCACGGTGGGGATGACGGCGCGCATCGACTGGCGCGGGCCGAAGGTGTTGAACGGGCGCAGGGTGACGACCGGGGTCTCGAAGCTGGCGTGGTAGCTGTCGGCCAGCCGGTCCCCGCCGGCCTTGGACGCGGCGTACGGGGACTGGGTGTTGATCGGGTGGTCCTCGGTGATCGGCACGGTCTGCGCGGTGCCGTAGGTCTCGCTGGTGGAGGTGTGCACCAGGCGGGGGATCTCCAGGTGGCGCACCGCCTCCAGCACGTTCAGCGTGCCGGTGACATTGGTGTCCACGTACGAGTGCGGCGCGCGGTAGGAGTATGGGATCGCGATCAGGGCGGCCAGGTGGTAGACCGCCTCGGTGCCCTTGACCAGGCCGTTGACCGAGCCCGGGTCCCGGACGTCGCCGAGGACGATCTCGACCGAGTCCAGCACCTCCTCGGACAGGGTCTCCAGCCAGCCGAAGGAGGAGAAGGAGTTGTACTGGACCATCGCGCGGACGTGGTGCCCGTCGGCGACCAGGGTCTCGACGAGGTGGGAGCCGATGAAGCCCTCGGCTCCGGTAACCGCGACGCTGCTCATACGGGATTCGCTTTCTCGATTTCGGGGGACGGCCGGGCGCTCTGTGGCGGCCGGCCGGTGGTGTCTCGGTTGAGGCTGGACCCTTCAGCGATGCTGAGGAGTCAGCGGTGTTGGGTGGTGCGGCCGAGCGCGGGCCCGGCGATGGCGGTGAGGACGAGTGCGGCCGCCCCGCAGCCGATCAGCTGCAGGACGATCGGGTCCGCACCGGTCAGCAGCCCGGCGCTCTCGGCGACCGCGGCGGCCAGACAGATGAGGGCGGTGCTCCAGCTGAACCCGAAGGCGTTCAGCAGCAGCGCCAGCCAGAGCGAGCCGCCCAGGAGCAGGATCGCGCCGAGCTGCGGCACACCGAGCGAGGGGGCGCCCGGCCACAGCACGGTCGCGGCTGCGTCCAGTGCGGCCACGGTGGTGAGGTAGATGAACAGGCAGCCGAGCAGGATCCCGCCGGTGCGGCGGGTGAACTGCCCGGTGGTGTGGCTGGTGCGCAGCGCGGCGACGGCCATCGCCCGGTAGCGGAACAGCAGCCACTCGGCGAGGCCGAGACTGAGCGTCAGCGCGATCATGGCCGGACCGGTGGGGGTGGTCTTCAGCTCGTGCACGGGGTGGCCGTGCAGGGTGTGGGCCGCGGTGTGCGCGGCGTGGGAGGAGGCGCGCACCGCCTGGTGGATGGTCTCGCCGAGGCCGGCGATCAGCGTCAGCGCGCCGCAGGCCAGGCCGAACAGGAGGTGGGGGACCTCCTGGCGGATCGGTAGCTTCAGCTCCACGCCGTCCCGCTCGCCGCCGCGGACGGCGACCAGCAGCTCCCGGACGGCCAGCCCGACGGCCAGCGCCAGCGAGGCCAGCAGCACCACCGTACGGACCAGCTGCGGGACGTCCGCCGCCAGCACCACGCCCGCGCCGACCGAGGCCGGGGCCAGCGCCGCCAGCAGGAACTTCTCCCGGCCGAGCACCAGCAGCACGGTGGCCGCGCCCAGGTAGAGCGACTGTCCGGCGGCGAACCACAGCGCGCCCAGCGGCCCGCCGACCAGGTACGCCGCGGCGGCGCCGAACAGCGCGCCGACCGGTGCCCCGGCGGCCAGGCAGACCGCGGCGTCCCGGCGGCGCAGCCGGCTCAGCCAGCGGTACGCGCGGTGCGCCAACGCCTGGTTGAAGCCCCAGCTGACCAGCGTGGCGATGGACAGCGCGAGCATGCCCGAGGGCAGCCCGAAGCGCATCCGGGCGGTCGCGAACAGGTTGGCGCCGAGCAGGTAGCCGAGCCCGGGCAGGGCGAACACCAGGCCGCGCACCACGCAGCGCCAGGGGTCGGCCCGCCAGGGGTTGGCGAACTCGGAGCTCGGGCCGGGGTAGCGGCGCTGGACCTTCTCGAACAGCTCCTCGGCGACGGTGAACGCGTCGGGCCGGCCGTACAGCAGGGCCGCCTGCTCGTCGGAGAGGCCGTCGGACTCCAGGAAGGCCGCGATCTCGTACGGGTGGACGGCGTCGGCGCAGATGTCGTGCAGGCGCTCGGCGAGCTCGTCCAGCGGGTCGGCGGAGAGGCCGAGCTGCTCCGCGGGTTCGGGCTCGACGGGCGGGGCGGGGCGGCGGCGCTTCAGCGGCAGGGTGCGCAACTGCATCGTCCGCTCGGCGCCGCCCTCGTCCGGAACCAGACGAATGGGACCGCTCACGCGCCCACCTCGCTACGCTCGGCAGCCGCTTCGCGGTACGCGCACCTGTCGATGGTTCGCTCACTTCGCTCGCTCACGCGCCCACCTCGCTCGGCCGGGGCTGGGCGGCGGCCAACTGCTGGTCCCAGTCGGGGCTGGGGACCTCGTCGGTGACGGCCACCACGCCGCCGGGCATCCAGCGGGCGGTGCCGAGGAGTTCGGTGTAGATGCCCCGGAAGCCGTCGATGTTCTGGCGGAGCGTGAACTGCTCGATGACCCGCAGCCGGGCGCCCTCGCCGAGCCGGGCGCGCCGTTCGGGGTCGCGCAGCAGCTCGATCGCGGCGGCCGCCATCGGCTCGGGCTCGCGCGGCGGGACGACCAGGCCGGTGTCCCCGACGGCCTCGCGCACCCCGCCGACGTCGGTCGAGACGGTCGCGCGGCCGCAGGACATCGCCTCGATCAGGGTGAACGGGAAGCCCTCGCTGATGCTGGAGAGCATCACCACGTTGCCCGCCGCGTACGCGTCGGTGATGTCGGCGACGCGGCCCTCGAAGGCCACCGAGTCGGCGATGCCGAGCTCGGCGGCCAGGGCTATGCAGCCGTCCCGGTACGCCTCGCCGCCCTTGGGAGTGCCCCCGAAGAGCCGCAGCCGCGCCTCGGGGATCTCACGGTGGACGATGGCGAAGGCCCGGATCAGCGTCTCCAGGTCCTTGATCGGGTCGACCCGGCCGGCCCAGCTGAGGGTCGGCGTCTCGGGCTCGGGACCGGCCGGGGGGAAGGCGGCCGGGTCCACCCCGTTGTAGACGGTGCGGATGTGCGCGGACGGCGTGCCGCCGCGCTCCTCCCAGCGCCGGTTGTACCGGTTGCCGGGGGTGACCAGCGCGGCCTGCCGGTAGCTCTCCTCGGCGAGCATCCGGTAGAAGCCGAGCAGCAGCGCCTTGACCGGCCAGCGGTACGGGCCGGTGCGGTAGCCGAGGTAGCGCTCGCGCAGGTAGATGCCGTGCTCGGTGAGCAGAAACGGTACGCCGAACTGCTGGGCGGCGATCAGCCCGGGCAGGGTGGCCAGACCGCCGCTGGCCGCGTGGGCGACGCCGTCGGTGGGCGGGTTGACCGAGAGCGGCCGCAGGGCGTGCTCCAGCAGGTCGGTGGCGTTCAGCGCGTCGTGCAGGGTGGGTCGGGAGACGGCGGTGGGCAGGTAGTCGCGGGTCCACACGTGCTGGAGGGTGCGCAGGGCGCGCTCGCTGCGCAGCGCGGGGCTGAGCAGCCCGCGCCGGGCGAGGTCGGCGAAGCCGTACAGCTCCGTCCCGAAGTGCGTGGTGTAGACCGGGTCGAGGATGGAGTGGAGGAAGCGCTCGTACGCGTTGAGGAAGCGCCGCATCTCCTTGCCGCGCGGCGGCCGGGCCTCCGAGGCCGGGCCCCACAGCGGTGCGGTGGTGACCGACCGCACGTTGGCGGGCAGTTCCCAGGCCAGTGGCTCCTGACCGGTTCCGGTGACGGCGATGACGTCGAAGTCGACGTCCGGCATGCCCTGAACGAGCTGGTCGCACCAGACGCTCACGCCGCCGTGCTGGTGCGGATACGTCCCCTCGGTGAGCAGGGTGACGCGCATCTCCTGTCCCCCCTCCTGTTCTTGCGTCGGTTGTCCGGCCTGGGTGGCCGGAGCGGGAGCCGTGGCGGGGCCGGGCCGGTTGCCCGGCCCGACCCCGTCAGCGGGTGGTACGGGTTACCGGTTGCCGGAGCGCCGGTTGGTGCTGCCGTGCGAGGCCGTCCCCCCAGAGGCCTTGCCGGACTTGTCGCCCTGGCCGTTGTCGCCGTTCGAGCGGGCGCCGTCGCCGTTGGCGACGCCCTTGCCGGGCACCGGGGTTCCGCTGCCGGGGACGAGCGACTTGGCAGCGGGCTTGCGGGTGGTGTCGCTCGGGCCCACCGGGACCGGGGTGGCGACACCCTGCGGCACGACCTTCTTGTCCGCCGGGGCCGGGGCCGGGACGGACTTGGCCGCGACGCTCGGCGCCACGGCGGCCGGGGCGGCCGGGGCGCTGCCGGAGGGGAGCTGCAGGATGACGCTGCTCTGCAGGGCGCCCGGGGACACCCAACCGGAGAGCGTACCGGCGTAGGCCGAACCGAAGGCGGTCGAACCGATGGCCAGCTTCTGAGCAGTTCCGGTCGGCATGGTGGCCTGGATCTGAACACCGGCCGGCGCGCTGACCGTGACGCTGTTGCCGACCTTGTACGCCGTCACCTGGCCGGAGGCGAGAGCCGCGTTCCAGGCTGCGCGACGCTGGAACTCCAGGCCGATCTCCCGCTCGCTGAGGTTCACGATCGGGGTGTTGTCGGCGTGCAGCGAGCGGTAGGTGCCGAGGATCTTCTCCAGCACCGGGTACGCGATCCGGCCCTCGGAGAGGTTCGACTGGTGGATGAAGTGCGGCCGCGGGTCGTTGCTCAGCACGTGGCCGAGGTCGATCCGGGCCTCCAGCGGCACGATGTACGACTGGTAGCCGGTGGTGGTGTCCAGCGGCTTGGGCAGGCAGGTGGAGTTGGCGTTGTTCTCGCAGACGCCGCTGCCGCCGTTGGCCTTGCTGGTGTAGATCCAGTTGTACTCGTCGGCCTCCTCCTGCGCCGTGCCGGCGTTGTAGAAGACGTTCATCGGGTAGCGCGGCACGGTCAGCGTGGACGAGCCGACGGGCCGCTGGGCGGACTCGCGGGAGGCGTCACTGCCGGTGAACTTGATGCCGTTGGCGGCCAGTGCCTGCGCCAGGTTCGGGTTGTCGCTGGTCTCCTGCGGCGCGGTCAGCAGGCCGGAGTGCTCGCCGGTGACGAGCACCTGCGGGTCGACCTTGAGGCCGTTCGTCGCGGCCCAGTCGAAGTTGTTCTTGATCTGGGTGGAGATGGTGTTCTGGTCGACCCAGACGGTGTTGCCCGAGGCGTCCTTGGTGCAGCGCCAGGGCACCACGCTGACGTCCTGGACGCAGCCCAGGTACGGGTGGCTGTAGGTGTGGTTGACCCAGCGGTAGCTGTTCTGGTCGGAGATCATCTGGCTGGCGGTCGGGTCCACCGTGGTCTGGTGGTCGGCCTTCCAGTCCTCGCTGCCGTTGCCGTTGAACAGCATGTCGAGGGTGAAGTTGTTGGTGGCCTCCCACTGCTTGGCGTACTGCGCGTCGGCCTGGGTCATCCGGATCGGGTTGGTCGTGTCCGGGGTGCCGGGCGGGCAGGTGACGTCGCCGGGGGTGCACTTGAGCACCGTGTCCCAGCGGTCGTCGGCCAGGAAGACGTCGTCGATGTGGGTGGCGAAGTAGTTCCGGTCGTAGCCGAGGTGGACGCCCTGGGTGATCCAGTCGACCATGCCGCGGGCCAGCAGGCGGTACTGCTGCTGGTACTGGTTGTAGACGAAGGTGACGACCAGTTCCTTGCGGCCGTCGTGGGTGTACTCGCCGACCAGCGAGCCGCGGGTGGTCGAGTTGGGTATCGGTGCGTCGACCAGCGGGACGAAGGAGGCCCCGGACGGCAGATTGGCGAGCGGGGTCGCCAGGTAGCCGTAGCTCTCACTGACGGTCGGGTCGTTGTCCTCGAACGGCACGTTGCCCTTGAGGTACCCGAACGGGCCCGAAGTTCCGGCCGTGGTGGTGGCGGCCTGGAATCCGTCGAGGGTGCCGACGAAACCGGGATTCTGCGCGTAGTTCAGACCAACGGCCGGGCTGGCCCAGGTGTACGCGTCAATCTGCCGCACGTTGAAAGCGGCTTCGTACGTCGCGATCGCCGTCATCTCGGCGGCACTGTTGGGGAAGGGGTTTTCGTTGGGCAGCACGATGCCCTGGTACTTCCCCCGCGGCAACCCGTTCACCGTGTCGCTCAGGAAAGCCGAGTCGATGACGGGGCGGTTGGGGTCATTGAGGCTGACGACCTTGTACGGCGTCCCCTGGCTCTTCAGCTCGGCGGTGATCGCCGCGACGGACGGACCCCCGTCATCGATGACCAGGACGGTGAGGTCGATCCTGGGCGGCGTGGTGTCGCCGTGGGCCAGGGTGGTCTGCAGGCCGCTGGCCAGCAGAACTGCCGCTGCGCAAGCGGCAACTCTTCGGGTCGCTCGACCCATGGTTGATCCTCCCCTTGGGGCTGGCGCAGCGCTGCTCTGCGCTCGCCCGCCCGTGTAGCTGTTCGCGGGCAGCAGGCTGCCCGGCGCCCATCCTGGTCGAGGGTCGGCGGTGCGAGGGACCAATTGGGCGAGAGTGCAGCGAACCTGTTACCAACGTTCATGGCGAAGCCATGGAGGCGCTGATTGTGACCGTAACCGGACCGCCCGCGCAAATAATGAATTGAAAATGAAAAAACGGAAGCCGAGCGCTACACCTGGTTACCGAGTGTGCGGCTCAGGTGGTTCTGCAGGACACCTACACTGTCGTCAGTTGCGCATGACACTCTCGCACATCTTGCCGGTCTGACGGGCAGGTTCATGCAATATCGGGCACCGCTGTGCCATGTGACAGTCCGAATATGCAATGGAGGCGCGCGGGTGGCCGATCAGCAGATCGAGTCCGAGCGAATCGGAGACATGTGGAATGCGCTCCCGGAGCGAGGTGGAACGGAGCTCGTCGGGCGCAGTCTCGGCCTGCGCGGGGCGGTCAACGCCCGGGATCTGGGTGGATATCGGACGGCTGACGGACGGTCGGTGCGCGCTGGTGTGGCCCTGCGCAGTGATGGCCTGAACCATGTCACCGCCGAGGACCTCGGTCCGCTGGGCGCGCTGGGCCTGCGCGGGGTGGTGGACCTGCGCAGTTCCGAGGAGGTCCGCGAAGCCGGCCCGGATCGTCTGCCGGACAGCGTCACCCTGCATCATCTTCCACTCTTGGCAGTGGACTTCGACATTCACGGGACGTTGCGCAGCGCGCTGGCCGACCGCAGTGCGCGCAAGCAGCGCGCCCTGCTCGGCGGCGGTCGGGCGGCCGTCATGATGACCGGCCTCTACCGCTGGTTCGTCACCGACGCGCAGGCCCGCGAGCGCTTCGCCGCCCTGCTGCGGCTGCTGGCCGCGCCGGACGGGGTGCCGCTGCTGTTCCACTGCTCGGCGGGCAAGGACCGCACCGGCTGGGCCGCCGCGGTGGTGCTGACCGCCCTGGGCGTGGACCGCGAGACCGTGCTCGCCGACTACCTGCTCACCAACGAGCGCTCGGCCCCGGTGGTGACGAGGGTGCTGGACGACTTCGGCAGCCGCGGCCTGATGCGCGAGCCCGATCTCCTCCTGCCGGTCTTCCGGGCCGACCGCGCCTATCTGGACGCGGCATTCGCGGAGGTCGAGGCCAGCTGGAGTGGCTTCGACGCGTTCTGGCGGGAGGGGCTCGGGCTGGACGACGACGTGCTGGCCGGACTGCGCGCCAACCTGCTGGACGGCGACGGGAGGTGAGCGGGCTGATCAGCCCTCGCTGATCAGCCCCTCGCGGAGCTGGGTGAGCGTCCTGGTGAGCAGCCGGGAGACGTGCATCTGGGAGATGCCGATCTCCTCGCCGATCTGCGACTGGGTGAGGTTGCCGAAGAAGCGCAGCATGATGATCCGGCGCTCGCGCGGCGGCAGCTTGGCCAGCAGCGGCTTGAGCGACTCCCGGTACTCCACGCCCTCCAGCGCGAGGTCCTCGTAGCCGAGCCGCTCGGCCAGTGGCCCCTCGCTGTCCTCCTCGCTGGGGCTGGAGTCCAGCGAGCTCGCGGTGTAGGCGTTGCCCACCGCGAGGCCCTCGACCACGTCCTCCTCGCTGACCCCCAGGCAGACGGCCAACTCGGCGACGGTGGGGGAGCGGTCCAGCCGCTGGGACAGCTCGTCCCCGGCCTTGGTGAGCGCCAGCCGCAGCTCCTGGAGCCGCCGGGGCACCCGGACCGACCAGCTGGTGTCCCGGAAGAAGCGCTTGATCTCGCCGACCACGGTCGGCATCGCGAAGGTGGGGAACTCCACCCCGCGCTCCGGGTCGAAGCGGTCGATCGCCTTGATCAGGCCGATGGTGCCGACCTGGACGATGTCCTCCATCGGCTCGTTGCGGCTGCGGAAACGCGCCGAGGCGTACCGGACCAGCGGCAGGTTGAGCTCGATCAGGGTGTCGCGGACGTAGGTGTGCTCCTCGCTGCCCGGTTCCAGCGCGGCGAGCCGCAGGAACAGCGAGCGGGAGAGCGTCCGGGTGTCCAGCCCGGAGCCGGGCGGCGTCTCGGGCGGAGCGCCGGCGCCGGGGGTCTCGGGGACGGGCTTTTCGAGGGACCTGGCCCGCTGCTGCGGGATCCGGTCCTCGGCGACCGCCGTGCCCTTGGCCTGACCAGCGTGGATCTCCGCAGTGCCCAGCTCTCCGGACATGCACCCACCCCCTTGTGACTGACAGTTGAACGGGGGCCGACACGCGGAGGTTCCCGGCGAGGGCCCAACCCCCTCCATACCGGAACACGGTGCACGGCAAACCCGAACGTCGCAAGATGTCACGCCGAGGTAACGCGCTGCAATCTCAATTTTCCCAGGAGTTGCCGGTGCGAAGCCTCGTCAGGATCCGCGAGAGCAGCCGGGAGACGTGCATCTGGGACATCCCCAACTCGGTGCTGATCTGCGACTGGGTGAGGTTGGCGAAGAACCGCAGCATCACGATCCGCCGTTCCCGTTCGGGGAGCTGGACCAGCAGGTGGCGGACCATGTCGCGGTGTTCGACCTCGGCCAGCGCGGAGTCCTCGTATCCCAGCCGGTCCAGTAGGGCGAGCCCGCCCTCGTGCTCCTGGGCGGCCTCCAGGGAGGCCGCGTTGTAGGCCCGTCCGGCGTCCAGGCAGGCCCGGACGTCCTCCTCGGGGATCCGCAGGCTGGCGGCGATCTCGGGCACCTTGGGGGCCCGGCCGTGCAGCACCGTCAGCTCCTCCATGGCGCCGCTGACCTGGACCCACAGCTCCTGGAGCCGGCGCGGGACGTGCATGGTGCGGACGTTGTCCCGGAAGTAGCGCTTGATCTCGCCCAGGATGGTCGGTAGCGCGTAGGTGGGGAACTGGACGCCGCGGCTGGGGTCGAAGCGGTCGATCGCGTTGATCAGGCCGATGGTGCCGACCTGGACGACGTCCTCCATCGGCTCGCTGCGGCTGCGGAAGCGGGTGGCCGCGTAGCGGACCAGCGGGATGTTCACCTCGATCAGGGCGGCCCGGACCCGCTCCCGCTCGGGGGCGTCCGGGGGCAGCTCGGTGAGCCGCTCGAACAGCACCCGGGTCAGCGTCCGGACGTCCACGGCGGGCCGGCCGCCGGTGCCGCGCAGCCCGTCCGGGCGGAGCTCGCCAGCCGGGCTGATGATCGCAGCCAGCACCTCGTCCACGGACACGTCACCCCTCCCAAAGTCGACAACGGCGGGCCCTGCGGATCGGGTGTCGCGGCTGGTTCACCACCTCGCCATGTCCGGCAAAACCGGTCATAGCATCACAAGGTGGGCGCAGGTCGGGCAAGCACCCGATGGAGGTGTGTTGGTGGGGCGTTCGGCCTTCACCGGCCCCGCGGGCGAAGCGCCGCAAGGATCGTTCCCGGACAGATCAAGACGCCCCGCCCGGGGGCAGGGCGGGGCGGGGCGGTCCGTCCGGGGGACGGGCCGGCGGGGATCAGACCTCGATGTCGGCGATCACCCAGGTGGCGAACTCGCGCCACTGGCCCGCGGCGGCCTGGTGGGCCGGGTGGGTCAGGTAGGCCTGCAGGGTCTCGCGGTTCTCCACCAGGCTGTTGATCGCGTAGTCGTACGCGATGTCGCGCTCGGTGGTGTTCCAGCCGCACTCCCACTCGCGCAGCTCGGGGATCAGCGAGCCGAGCTCATCGAACGCCTTGGCGCCGGCGAGCACGCGCTCTTCGTCCTTGGCGACGCCTTCATTGAGCTTGAACAGGACCAGATGCCGGATCACGATTGCCGCTCCTCGCGGACGGGGGTAGAGGGTCCCGCCCACGGTATCGGGTGCCGGGGTTGTCGCGGGCCGTCCGGCAGTCGGGCGGACCGCTACTTGATCAGGCCGGTCATGAAGGTGCCGACCGCCTTGGCCGCATTGGAGATGCCCTCGAAGCCGAGCTGGACCAGTTCGGCGGAGCGGGCGGGCGAGGTGATGATCGAGTAGAGCACGAAGATGAGCAGGAGGATCATGCCGATCTTCTTCGCCTGCGCCATCGTGACCTTCCTCCCTGCGGTGGGCCGCCGCCATTCGGGTCCCCGAACGGCCCTGCAGGGCAGCTTATCCACCGGACGGGCTATCAAGTGTGCGACGCGTTCGTCCGGCGGGACGAAGGTCCTCGCGAGGGGGGCCTTTCTCCGGGTGCCCGGACGAGGGCCGGGCGGCAGGATGGATGACGTACCGAGGATCTGGCAGGAATCTCCGGTGCGTGGATCCGGAGCTCCCCGCTGTGGGGCCGGACGCCGCGGCTTCCCCCCGACGCGGCGCCGGTTGTGGGACTCCGCCGGGGGAGCGGTCAGTCCCCCGAGCCGCTCCCCCTCCCCTTCCAGGCTCCGTACGGGCCGGGCAGCGGTGGTTGTTAGCCCGGAGGCGCGGAGCCCTTTCCGCGTTCGAGGGTGCGCGGAAACGCCGAGGGCCCGTCCGGATCGGACGGGCCCTCGGGCTTTCCAGCGGTAGCGGTGGGATTCGAACCCACGGTGGAGTTGCCCCCACACACGCTTTCGAGGCGTGCTCCTTTGGCCGCTCGGACACGCTACCGAGGGGAACTCTACCGGACGGGTGGCGCGGTCACGAAATCCGTATCGGGAAGGCCGTCACCGGGGGCCTCAGCGATGGGTGTCGAAGAAGGCGCGCAGCTGCTCGCCGCACTCCTCGGCGAGGACGCCCCAGATCACCTCGGGGCGGTGGTTGAGCCGGCGGTCGCGCATCACGTCGAAGAGGGAGCCGGCCGCGCCGGCCTTCTCGTCGAGGGCGCCGTAGACCACCCGGTCGATCCGGGACAGCACGATGGCGCCGGCGCACATCGTGCAGGGCTCCAGGGTGACCACCAGGGTGCAGCCGCTCAGCCGCCATTCCCCGGTCTTCTCGGCCGCCTGCCGGATCGCCACCACCTCGGCGTGCGCGGTCGGGTCGCCGACCGCCTCGCGCTCGTTGTGGCCGCGGCCGATCACCTCGCCGTCCGGGCCCAGGACGAGCGCCCCGACCGGGACGTCCCCGGTGGCCGGCGCCAGGGCGGCCTCGGCGATGGCGAGGCGCATCGGCGCCGCCCAGCGGTCACGGACCGGGTCGGGGCGGACGGGGGCGGGCAGCGGGGGGATGTGCGGGACGGTCAGCGGGGTGGATGCGGGCTGCATGGCATCCAGTGTCGGGCATCGGTCCGCTACCGGACCGCCTCCAGGACCTCGCCGCAGCCCAGGGCCTCGGCGATCTCCTCCAGGGCGTCGCCCGGCACCGCGCCCTCGCCGCTGAGGGCGAGCAGTTCCTCGGAGGCCAGGCCGAACTCGGTGAGCAGGTGGGCGTCGCCGAGCGGGCCGACCGGGACGCCGCCGCGGGCGTCCGCGTCCTCGTCGTCCTGGTCCTGCGCTTCCTCGGCCTCGTCCAGCAGGTGGTCCAGGTCTCCGAACTCGCTCTCGCCGGCCTGGTCGACCAGCTCGTCGGTGAGGACGGAGCCGTAGGAGCTGCGGGCGGCGGCGGCACCGTCCGACACGAAGATCCGCGGGTCCTCCTCACCGTCCACCCGGACGATGGCGAACCAGGCGTCCTCCTGTTCGATGAAGATCAGGACGCTGTCGTCGTCCTGCGCGGAGTCGCGGGCCAGGTCGGTCAGATCGGCCAGGGTTTCGACATCGTCGAGTTCCGTCTCGCTTACATCCCACCCGTCCTCGGTGCGAGCAAGCACTGCAGCGAAGTACGCCACCAGGGACACTCCCAAGATCATCGGTCTCGGCTGTCGGCGCGCTCGGGCAACGCGGAAATCTGGCCGCCCCCGCGCCAGAGGCGGTCCGCTTGTTCGGACCGTCCCATCGGAATCGTGACAGAAAGCCCGCCCTTGCGGGGGGTGTTCGGCAGCGCGTCTTTGCAGGTCGTGTCGGAAGGACCGGGTGGCGGACGGCGGAGTCGGGCCGGGACGGTCCGACACCGGTCGAAATTTGGTCCGAACGCCCGTTGGGGTCGGGTCGGGCCGACTCGGCTGCTGTCGCGGACCGGCATCCGAGCCGGCCCCGGATCCGGGTCAGGCCAGCGTCAGGCCGACATCAGGCCTGCGTCAGATCCGGAATGTTCGCATCCGCATCGCTTCGCGCATCCGCCGTTCCTTGGTCCGACGGGGCTGGACCCGCTCCCTCAGCTCGCGGGCCTCGGCGAGCTCGCGCAGGAAGACGGCCCGCCGCCTGCGGCGCTCCGTCTCGGTCTCGGGAGGGTCGTGCGGCGGGCCGGCGCCAAGGGCCGACCCGACGGGCTCGTCCGCCGAGCCGTCCCCGGCTTTCGGGTTGCTCGTCATAAGACACGACATTCCCAGAACGGGCGGGTTGATACCACAGCAGCCGGTTCCGTCCGGACGTTCGCGGTACGTCGCGGTGTGTCACGGCACCGTGACGCCGGTCGGCGGGAAGCCGTGGCACGGCGTGTCGTACAGGCGTCCAGGACCGGGCTAACCTCGATACATGCGTCTCCACGTCGTCGACCACCCCCTGGTCGCCCACAAGCTCTCCACCCTGCGCGACGAGCGCACCGACTCGCCGACCTTCCGTCGCCTGACCGACGAGCTGGTGACCCTCCTCGCCTACGAGGCCACCCGGGACGTCCGCACCGACGAGGTGGAGATCACCACGCCCGTGGCGGTCACCCTCGGTACCCGGCTCAGCTACCCGCGTCCGCTGGTCGTGCCGATCCTGCGGGCCGGCCTCGGCATGCTGGACGGGATGACCCGCCTGCTGCCCACCGCCGAGGTGGGCTTCCTCGGCATGGTGCGCAACGAGGAGACCCTGGAGGCCTCCACGTACGCCACCCGGATGCCCGACGACCTCTCCGGTCGCCAGGTCTACGTGCTCGACCCGATGCTGGCCACCGGCGGCACCCTGGTCGCCGCGATCAAGATGCTGATCGAGCGCGGCGCCACCGACGTCACCGCCGTGGTGCTGCTGGCCGCGCCGGAGGGCGTCGAGGTGATGCGCCGCGAGCTGGCCGACCTGCCGGTCACCGTGGTCACCGCCGCCCTGGACGAGCGGCTGAACGAGAACGGCTACATCGTCCCCGGCCTCGGCGACGCGGGCGACCGGCTGTACGGCACCGCGGGCTGAGTCCCCTTCTCCGTGCGGCTGATTCGACGCACGACTCCGAACGACCGAGAGCCCCCGGCACTGCGTCTGCCGGGGGCTCTTCCGTGTCCGTCGGGCGTCAGCAGCTGCCGGTGGCGCTCGGGGTGGGGGAGGGCTTGACGGCCAGGGCGAGGGCGGCGGCCGCCTGGGTCTCGTCCAGCAGGGCGTTGTAGCTGTCGCCGATCACGAAGTCCACGCTGGCGTCGGTGCGGGCGTCGGCGGTGACGGTGGCCCCGGCGATCTGCGAGCCCACCAGGGTGCCGGCCCCGGCACCGGACGGGCCGGCGATCACCTGGGCGGTGCCGGGCACCTTCTTGTCCAGCTCGGCCGGGGCGTTGCCGACCTTGCCGATGACGAAGCCGCGCTTCTTGAACTCCTCGGCGGTCCGCCCGGCCAGGCCGGCCTTGGTGGTGGCGTTGTAGATGTTCACCGTGACCGCCGTGGCCTGCGGGATGGTGTGCGGGTCGCCGCCCGGCGCGGCCGGGGCGCCGGAGGCCGCCGGGGTGCCCGGGGTGGCACCCGCCGTCGGGGCGGCCAGCGCCTTGCCGGACGGGCTCGCGCAGGCCTGTGCGGAGGTGTGCTTGTCCCTGCCGCTGAAGATGTCGTAGAGCTGCACGCCGCCGAGGGCGATCAGGGCCAGCGCGAGCAGGCCGGCGAGCGCCGCGATGACCTTGCGGCTCTTCTTCGGGGGCCGGCCCAGCCGTGGGTAGGCGTTGCCGGTGATGCGGTACTGCTTCCCCTTGAGACCTTGGGGAGTCAACATGCTCACGGTTTGTCTCCCCCTCGTGCCAGGGCGGGGTCGGGATGACGGGCGGGCCGGGTAGAGGTGTCCCCCAGGTGCGGGCGGATCCCCTGGTCGCGGCCGTAGTCAGCAGATTAGTGCCGTACGGCTGTGAAGGTACTAAACGATCATCATCTGGAGCACTCCAGTACCCGAAAGGGGGTACCCGGGTACGCGTGGACCGCCCTCCGCCGGTTGGCGAGGGGGCGGTCCGTGAAGCCTGTGTGGATGTCCTGGGCGGGTGTCCCGAGGTGGGGCGCCGTCAGTCCATTTCGAGGACGCGGGCGTGCAGCACCTGGCGCTGTTGCAGCGCGGCCCGTACGGCCCGGTGTAGCCCGTCCTCCAGGTAGAGGTCGCCGTGCCACTTCACCACGTGGGCGAAGAGGTCCCCGTAGAAGGTCGAGTCCTCGGCCAGCAGGGTTTCCAGGTCGAGTTGGCCCTTGGTGGTCACCAGCTGGTCGAGCCGCACCGGACGTGGGGCGACGTCAGCCCACTGGCGGGTGCTCGTCCGGCCGTGATCCGGGTACGGCCGCCCATTGCCGATGCGCTTGAAGATCACACGGAAAGCCTACCGTTTGGGCGGCGGATGGCGCAGCAGCCGCGGCACCGCCACGCGCACGGGTGTGAGCCGCGGATGGACGAATGCGGCTGTTTGGTGGGAAATGTCGCGAACATCGGTCCGGTTTCGATCGGGTTCCGGTCCTGAATCCGAAGCGTTCCGGTCCCGCGTCCCGATCCGCCCAGGAGGGTGCACCGATGTCCTCCACCCTCGCCCCGTCGGGCGAGCGCACCGGCTCGCGTGCCGCCGAGGTCGGGCAGCAGCGGACGCCGCAGGGCTGCCCGGCCGAGGGACGTCCAGGCGGCGGCGGTGAGCCCCCATCCGGAGGGCCGTCAGCCGGAGAGCGCGGCGCCGATCCGGTCGAGCGAGGACAGCCGCATCAGGCCGTAGTTGTAGAACTCGACCTCGGGGACGCCGAGTTCGCGCAGGGTGGCGATCTTGGCGGCGAGGTTCTCCGGGCCGTCGCAGTCCGAGGCCATCGGGCGCAGGATCACCGCCATCCGCTGCGGGCGGACGCCGTGCAGGGCGAAGGCGGCGAGCTTCTCCCGGACGGCCTCCGGGGTCCTGGCGTAGCCGAGGGTCTCGATCTGGTCGGTGGCCTCGGCGAGGGCGGGCAGGTCGATGCCGGACAGCCAGCCCTTGCCGGGGCCGCCGCCGTCCATGAAGCTCAGCCGCATGCCGTGCCGGCGGGCCTGCTCGGTGAGGTCGGCGGCGAGGGCGGTGACGGTGGTGGCGGAGGCGTCCACGTAGGCGGCGAAGGCGCCGTCGGCGAGGGCGCTCAGGTCGGCGGGCTCGGCGGCGGCCTCCTGGTCGGCCAGCCGGCGGCGCAGCTCGGTCCGTACCGCCCCGGCGACCTGCTCGGCCGGGACACCGGAGCGGGTGGCGGCGGCGCGGCAGTGCGGGCAGAAGCAGACGCCGAGCAGGGCCTCGGCGGTCGGGCCCAACTCCTCGAAGTAGCGCTCGTGGTGGTAGCCGTGGCGCAGGCCGTGGAAGTGCAGGGACTCGGCGCGGATCGCGTCCACGCCGTACCGGGCCAGTTCGGCGACCAGGGTCAGTGCGTACTCGCGGACCTCCGGGGCGGCCGGGCAGAGCTCGGTGAGGTGGCGGTCGCCGAAGGCGTTGGCCGGGGCGCAGTCGGGATGGGCGAAGCCGAGCCGGTCGTTGTGGCAGAACACCGTCCAGGCGTGCAGCTTCAGGTCGCGCCGACCGGCCTCGGCGGCGGCCTCGGCGAAGGGGTCGCGGTCGCCGATCGCGGTGGACGGGACGGGCGCCAGGCGGCGGCCCCGCCAGCGGGCCGGGTCGGGGCGGAAGTAGGCCGCGCCCGGCTCCAGGTAGCGGATCACCCGGCGAGGGTTGTGCGGGAAGACGTCGCGCGCCTCGTGGTAGACCGAGGCCAGGGTGACGCCGCCGACCCCGGCGCGGTCGGTGAGGTTGCCGAAGAAGATGTCGGTGCCCTCGTCGAGCAGGTCGGTGGCGAAGGCGAGGACGGACGACTCCACGGTGCGGCTCCGGAGCTGGGGGGCGGATGCGCTGTTCACGCTAGCCGCGGGAGCTGGGAATGGTCTATACCTAGCTCGCCGGGCTCCCCTGGTGGGCCTACAGGCCGAGGTCGTCGAGCTCCTTGAGCAGGGCGGCGTTGGGGCTGCTCGGGTCGGTGGCGGGCTTGGCGTTGGACCTGGCCTTGGCCTTGGCGTTGGACCTGGGGTCGGCGACCGGGCGCGGGGCGCGGTTGCGGAAGATCCAGGCGCCGGCGAGGCCGCCGACCAGGCCGCCCAGGTGGGCCGACCAGCTGATGCCCGGGGCGACGCCGGGCAGGGCGCTGGTGACCATGTAGGCGTAGGAGGCGCCGAGCACCACGCCGATCAGGGTGTCGATCGGGTTGCGGTCGAAGATCCCGCGCAGCACCACGTAGCCGAAGTAGCCGAACACCACGCCGCTGGCGCCGGCGCCGATCCGGTTCGGGCTGTCGAAGACCCAGGAGGTCAACTCGCTGGTCAGGGCGACCAGCAGGGTCAGGCCGAGGAACTTCTTGACCCCGCGGTAGGCCGCCAGGAAGCCGAAGACGAACAGCGGGCCGGAGTTGGCCTCCAGGTGGGCCCAGTTCCAGTGCAGGAACGGCGCGGTGACGATGTTCGGCAGTCGGCCCAGGTCCTGCGGGATGATCCCGAAGCGCTTGCCGAGTTCGTAGTCGTCCATCCAGTTCACCAACTGGATCAGCCAGATCGCTGCCAGCACCCCGACCATGGTGAAGAGCGCCCGCCGGGCGTCCGCGATCATCTGGACGGGGTCGAGCGTGCTAGCCGTGCTGCTGCGGTGTTCCGAGGCCATGACCTCGACTTTAGGGGCGGCGGAATCGGACGTGCACCCCATTACAGTGATTCGAGACGGTCAGTCCGTGGCCGTCACGGGCCCGTTGAGAGGTGACCACCCCATGAGTGTTCGTCCGCCGCTGCCTTACGAGTTCCTGCCGCAGGTGCCGTCCTTCCCGCTGAGCAGCCAGGACATCACCGAAGGCGCCACGCTGGGCAAGGAGTTCATCTACGCCGGCGGCAACCTCTCGCCGCAGCTGGCCTGGTCGGGCCTGCCCGAGGCCACCAAGAGCATCGCGGTCACCTGCTACGACCCCGACGCCCCGACCGGCTCCGGCTGGTGGCACTGGCTCGCCCTCAACCTGCCCGCCGACACCACTGAACTGCCGCGCGGCGCCGGTTCGTCGGACGAGAGCCTGCCGGGTGCCGCCTCCTTCCACGGGCGCAACGACTTCCCGGGCAACAAGTACGACGGCGCCGCCCCGCCGCCCGGCGCCCCGCACCGGTACGTGTTCGCGGTACACGCGCTGGACGTGGAGAAGCTCGACGTCACCGCCGACACCCCGCCGGCCCAGGTGGGCTTCAACCTGACCTTCCACACGCTGGGGCGGGCGCTGCTGACGGGCGAGTACGGGGTCTGAGCACCTTGGCGCCCGAACGTCCGGTCGAGGTCTGGCGACTGCCCGAGGAGGATCGGCGGGCGGGCCGCCGGGCCCCGGCCTGGACGGTCGGGCCGGGCGGGGAGCTGCTGGTTCTGCTGACGGTCGGCCTGGAACCGCAGCCGCCCTACGACGCCAGTCTGGTGACCGTTGCGCGGGGCGGCGAGCAGCGGCTCGATCTGCCGCAGGTCTCCCTCCACCGCCCGATGTACCTCGGCCTGCTGCCGGGCGGTCGGCCGCTGGTGGTGGACGGCCGGGCGGAGGAGTCGTCGGACGGCTGGGAGCGCAACGGCCTGGTGTTCGCGCCGGACGGTCGGCTGATCCGGAAGCTTCAGCTCGGCGACGACATCCAGGCACTGGTGACCGACCGGGACGGCCGGATCTGGCTGGCCTTCGGCGATGAGGGCTGCTACGGCGACAACCCGCTCGCCCGGCACGGCCTGTTGGGGCTGGACGACGCCGGGCGGACCGTCTGGGAGCCGGACTCCGAGCAGCTGCCCGGTGATCCGCTGGAGGGCCTGGCCGCCGCCACCGAGGGGCGGCGGGTGTGGCTGGCCTGGTACGGGGATCGCACCTTCCTCACCGCCGTCGATCCGGGCGGTGCGTCGTCCACCGGCATGCGGCTCCCGGCCCGGCAGCCGGTCGGCATCGCGGTCGTCGAGGACCGGGCCGTCTTCCTGCAGCCCGACGGCGAGCTGGTCCGGTGCGCACTGGAGGGCAAGCAGTGGCGGGAGGTCAGCCGGGATCGGCTGGACCTGCCAGGGGAGTTGGACCGACACCATGCGTACGGGCGGGACGGTGTGCTCTGGTTCCGCTGTGGGAACGGGTGGTACCGGGTCGCGGTCTAGCTCCCTTTTCCCACCGCCAGGTTGGCACGTTCCGCGAGGATGCGCAGGTGCTCGCGCAGCTCCGGCGGCTCGTGCACCTCGAAGGCGCAGTCCAGCATCAGCAGCCCCGCCGCCAGCCACCTCAGGGAGTCCGCCCGGGAGCGCAGGCGGCAGCTGTGGTCGTCGATCGGTTCGATCTCGTAGTCCCCGGTCCAGGGCATCCAGCCGTCGACCTCGGTGGCGGACCGGTGGACGGTGGCCACCATGGTGTGCGTCGGCGACTGGCCGCGCAGCCTGCTCGCCACGAACACGGCGGCGTCCTCGGCGGGGAGCGGGCGCGGGGTGAATCGGACGCCGGTGGCGAAGGGTTCGCTCAGCCGGTCGATCCGGAAGAGCCGCCAGTCCTCGCGGTCCAGGTCGTAGCCGATCAGGTACCAGCGGCGACCGGTCGAGACGAGGCGCTCGGGTTCGACGTTGCGTCGGGTCTCGGCGCCGTCGCGGGCCCGGTAGGCGAAGCGCAGCCGCTCCCGGGCGGTGACGGCGCGGGCGAGCACGGTGAGGTCCTCCGGGTCGACGGTCGGGCCGTCCCCGGCGAGCAGCGGCACGGTGGCGGTGTTGAGGGTGCCGACCCGGTGCCGCAGTCGGCCGGGCAACACCTGGAGCAGCTTGCCGAGGGCCCGTACCGAGGCCTCCTCGATGCCGACCACCGCGTGTCCGGCGGCCGCGCGGAGCCCGACCGCGATGGCCACCGCCTCCTCGTCGTCCAGCAGCAGCGGTGGCATCGCGGTGCCTGCCACCAGCCGGTAGCCGCCGTCCGCGCCCATGGTGGCCTGCACCGGGTAGCCGAGGTCGCGCAGCCGGTCGATGTCGCGCCGGATGGTGCGGGGGCTGACGCCGAGCCGTTCGGCGAGTTCGCTGCCGGGCCACTCGCGGGGGGTCTGCAGCAGGGACAGCAGGTTCAGCAGTCGGGCCGGCGTGTCGCTCATGCGCCCGCCTCGCTTCGCTCGACAGGGGCATTCGCCCGCGCGCACCCTTGATTGATTCGCTCGCTGCGCTCGCTCATGCGCCCGCCTCGCTTCGCTCGGCAGGGGCATTCGCCCGCGCGCACCCTTGATTGATTCGATCAGTTCGCTCGCTCATGCCGTCCAGCATGCCGGATGAACTGGGACAGGTTCTGACCTACATGGCCGTTACCGTCGTGGACGTGCAGCAGACGAGCGAGGAGTACGCAATGACCACGGCGGGAACCGACCGGCGGAGGTGGATCGCGCTGGCGATCGTGATGGTCGCCTCCTTCATGGACCTGGTGGACGTGACCATCGTCAACATCGCCATTCCGAGCATCCAGCAGGACACCGGCGCCTCGTTCGGCGCCATCCAGTGGGTTACCGGCGGCTATGCGCTGGCCTTCGCGATCGGCCTGATCACCGGCGGCCGACTGGGTGACATCCACGGCCGTAAGCGGCTGTTCCTGATCGGGATCGGCGGCTTCACCCTGGCCTCCGCGCTGTGCGGGCTGGCCTCCGGCCCCGAGATGCTGGTCGGGATGCGGCTGCTGCAGGGCGGTACGGCGGCGTTGATGGTGCCGCAGGTGCTGTCGATCATCCACGCGACCTTCCCGGCGGAGGAGCGCGGCAAGGTGTTCGGTATGTTCGGCGCGGTGGTCGGGCTGGGCGCGGTCTCCGGTCCGATGATCGGCGCGCTGCTCACCGAGTGGGACCTGCTGGGCCTGGCCTGGCGGCCGATCTTCCTGATCAACCTGCCGGTCGGCATCGCCGGACTGCTGCTCGGCCGCCGCTTCATCGACGAGTCCAAGGCCGAGCACGCGCTGAAGCTGGACCTGGTCGGCGTGGCGCTGGCCAGCCTCGGCCTGCTGATGCTGATCTACCCGCTGACCCACGGCCGGGAGGCTGGCTGGCCGCTCTGGGGCTATGCGTCGATGGCCGGGAGCCTGCCGGTGTTCGTGCTGTTCGTGGTGTACGAGAAGGCCAAGACCCGGCGGGACGGTTCGCCGCTGGTGGAGCTGTCGCTGTTCCGGGTGAAGAGCTTCGCGGCCGGGATCTGCGTGCAGCTGGCCTTCGGCGTGGCGCTCGGCATCTTCTTCCTGGTCTGGACGCTCTACATGCAGGTCGGACTGGGCTGGAGCCCGCTCAAGGCCGGGGCGACCGGCATCCCGTTCTCGCTCGCGGTCTCCACGGCGGCCGGGCTGTCGGTGCAGAAGCTGGTGCCGCGGTTCGGGCGGAAGGTGCTCCAGGCGGGCGCGCTGGTGATGGCGGCGGGCGTGCTCACCTACATCTGGGAGGCGGACCGGTACGGGACGTCGATCGCGCCCTGGCAGATGGCGTTGCCGCTGGTGGTGATGGGCCTCGGGATGGGGCTGATCGTCGCTCCGATCACCGACGCGGTGCTGTCCGAGGTGCCGCGCCGGCACGCCGGGTCGGCCTCGGGTCTGATCAACACCGTGCAGCAGGTGGGCAACGCGCTCGGGCTCGGGCTGGTGTCGGTGGCCTTCTTCGGGGCGATGGACGACGTGGTCGCGCCGGACGCGGTCGGGGCGGCCTTCGGCGGGGCGTTCACCAACGCGCTGTGGTGGGTCGCCGGGGTGCTGCTGGTGGTGTTCCTGCTGATGTTCGCGCTGCCGCGCAAGCGGGCGGCGGGGGTCGTCGCCGCGGCCGAGGACGCGGCGCAGGAGCGGGAGACCGCACTGGTCTGACCTGGTTCCTGACGTGGTTCCCGGCGAGGGCCTCGGTCGCGCTCCTGCGGCCGGGGCCCTCGGTGCACCGCGGGCCGGGCCGCCCGCTACGGGTGTCCGGGTGCCGGGACCCGCTGGTAGCTGCTGCCGTCCCTGGGGCGGGCCAGGTGGCCTGCCTCGACCAGGTCGCGGCGCAGGGCGGGGGCGTTGTCGTGCACGGTGTGCAGGGCGTCGTTGACCTCGGCCTCGGTGTAGTTGCGGCCCGGCTCGAACAGGGTCCCGGCGAGATGGGCCAGCAGCTGCTCCCGGCGGACCGCCTTGCGGGGGACGGCGGTCAGGCGCCCATCGGGGGTGAAGAGCGCGGACACGCCGTGGCGTGGGGAGGTGGATGCGGTCATGCCGGAAGCGTCGCCCGGTGGGGCGGGGCCGGGCAAGCGGTTTTCGGCGTCGTCGTCCTGCGGCCGGCTCAGCAGGTGCCGGTCGCGGCCGCGGCGGTCGTCCGGGACGTGGTGCGGGGCTTGGCGGCGGCCTTCGCCTCCTTCGCGGCGCGCTTCAGCTCCTGCTTGAACTCCCTTACCAGGGTGAGGGATTCGGGGCCGGTGATGTCGGCGACCGAGCGGTACGCGCCCTCCTCGCCGTACGCACCGGCCGCCTCGCGCCAGCCCTCGGGCCGCACGCCGTACTGCTTGCCGAGCAGGGCCAGGAAGATCTGCGACTTCTGCTTGCCGAAGCCGGGGAGGGCGTTGAGGCGGCTGAGCAGCTCCTTGCCGGTGCGGGCGTCCTTCCACAGCGCGGCGGCATTGCCGTCGTACTGCGCGACGAGGAACTGGCACAGCTGCTGCACCCGTTTGGCCATCGCGGCCGGGTAGCGGTGGACGGCCGGCTTCGCGGAGAGGAGGGCGACGAACTCCTCCGGGTTGTAGGTGGCGATCTCGTGGGCGTCGAGGTCGTCCCGGCCGAGGCGCTGGGCGATGGTCAGCGGGCCGGTGAACGCCCATTCCATAGGCACCTGTTGGTCCAGCAGCATGCCGACGAGCGCGGCGAGCGCACTCCGTCCGAGCAGTTCGTCGGCCTCGGGCTGCTGGGCGAGCCGGACGGTGACGTTCATGGGGTTTGCCCTCCTCGGAGTTGACGTCGGGTCGGCGCCCAGTCTTATGGACGCGGCGTGGGCGGACGCCGTCAACACGCCCGCATCTGGGGAAGTCTTGGAGTCCCGGCCTTGCCAGGCTTGCATAGTTCGTTGGCGGAATGGTTGCTGGGGCCCTTCGTAGGGAGCGCGGAAAAATTTTTGTCCGCGCCTGTCACACCCGCGACGCGTGCCGGGTCAGTGCTGTGTCCGACCGACCAGCCACTGAAATGGGGAGCACACAATGTCCGTCGCCTACACCATCGTCACCGTCCTCGGCGCCCTCATGGTCGGCTTCTCGGCCTACTCCGTCTTCGCCAAGGCCGAGTACGTCGTGGGCCCCCTGGCCGAGTACGGCGTCCCGCGCGCCTGGTGGACCTGGCTCGGCATCGCCAAGGCCGCTGGCGCCCTCGGCCTCCTGGTCGGCCTCGCCGTTCCGGCCCTCGGCTACGCCGCCGCCGTCGGCATCATCCTCTACTTCCTCGGCGCCGTCATCACCGTCGCCCGCGCCCGCGCCTACGCCCACATCCCCTTCCCGCTGATCTACATGGCGCCGGCCGTCGCCTCCCTCGTCCTGGGGTTCGCGGCCTGACCGGGGTCGACTGCGGCAGGGGCGGACCACTTCGGTGGTCCGTCCCTGCCGTGGTGCTTCCGTGGGGAGTTGGGGGCGATCGCGGTGGTGCGGGTTGGGGTGGGGCGTGCGTCGGAGGGGGTGTGCGCTCGGCTGATCGGGTGGTTGCGGTGGGGTGAGTGTGGGGGGCGAAATCGCTGGTGGGGTGGTGATCCGAGCCTCGTGCGGGCGATCCGGGGCCGACCGATCGATCGGGCGGGAGTTCGGGCCTGAATTTCGGGCGGGGGTTCGAGAGGGGATTCGAGCAGGTGGGTCATCTCATATGACTGTTCCTGTTGTGCCGGTGCGGTGACCCGACGGCGGGTCATTCTTGGTCCAATCGACGCGTCCAGAAAGGCTCGCCCCGCCGTGACCCAGCCGTTCGAACTGCCGTCCTTCTACGTGCCGCACCCGGCACGCCTAAACCCCCATCTGGACGAGGCGCGGGCCCACTCCACCGACTGGGCCCGGGAGATGGGCATGCTGGAGGGATCGGGCATCTGGGACCAGGCCGACCTGGCAGCCCACGACTACGGCCTGCTCTGCGCGTACACCCACCCCGACGCCTCCGCCGAGGCGCTGTCGCTGGTCACCGACTGGTACGTCTGGGTCTTCTTCTTCGACGACCACTTCCTCGACATGTACAAGCGCACCAACGATCGCGAGGCCGGCAAGGCGCACCTCGACCGGCTGCCGCTGTTCATGCCGGCCGACCCGACCACTCCGGTGCCCGAGCCGGAGAACCCGGTCGAGGCGGGGCTGGCCGACCTGTGGCGGCGCACCGTGCCGGCGATGGGCGAGGACTGGCGGGTCCGGTTCGCCGAGAGCACCCGCAACCTGCTCAACGAATCGCTGTGGGAGCTCTCCAACATCAACGCCGGCCGGGTGGCCAACCCGGTCGAGTACATCGAGATGCGGCGCAAGGTCGGCGGGGCGCCGTGGTCCGCCCAGCTGGTCGAGTACGCGGCCGGCGCCGAGGTACCGCAGGAGGTGTCGGGCTCGCGCGCGCTGCGGGTGCTGATGGACGCCTTCTCCGACGGGGTGCACCTGCGCAACGACATCTTCTCGTACCAACGCGAGGTCGAGGACGAGGGCGAGCTGAGCAACGGCATCCTGGTGCTGGAGCGCTTCCTGGAGTGCTCCACCCAGGAGGCCGCCGAGGCGGTCAACGACCTGCTCACCTCGCGGCTCCAGCAGTTCGAGAACACCGTGTTCACCGAACTGCCGGTGCTGTTCGCGGAGACCGGGCTCGACGCCGAGGGCCGCGCCCGGGTGATGGCGTACGTCAAGGGCCTGCAGGACTGGCAGTCCGGCGGGCACGAGTGGCACATGCGGTCCAGTCGGTACATGAACGGAAGGGGCACGAACGGCGGTGGCGCGACGGCGGGTTCGGCCGACGAGGTGGCTCCCGGCTCCGGCGGCGGGCTGCCCGGGCTGCCCGGTTCCGGCAACTGGTGGGACCAGTACGCGATCGGCGGCATCGGCACCTCGGCGCTGGACATCCTGCGCAGCGGTGCGGTGACGGGCGGGCCCCCGGCGGCCCCGGTGCCCCACGCGGCGCCCGCCGAGCGGCGGGCGCGCTCGCACGGGCATGTGCCGTTCCAGGCCGTCGGCCCGTCCCAACTGCCTGAGTTCAAGCTGCCGTTCGGTCTCTCGCTGAGCCCGCACCTGGACGGCGCCCGGGAGCGGGTGATCGAGTGGGCCGAGCGGATGGGCCTGCTGTCGGATCACCCCGGCATCCCCGGATCCGGCATCTGGGACGCCGAGTCGATGCGGGACTACGACCTCCCGCTCTGCGCGGCCGGCATCGATCCGGACGCCACCGTCGACCAACTCGACATCTCCTCGGCGTGGTTGGCCTGGGGAACCTGGGCCGACGACTACTATCCGAAGGTCTTCGGACGCACCCGCGACCTGGCCGGTGCCAAGGCCGCCAACGCGCGGCTGTCGCTGTTCATGCCGCTGGACGGCGGCCCGGTGCCCGAGCCGGCCAACGCGCTGGAGCGCGCCCTCGCCGATCTCTGGGAGCGGACCACCGGCACGATGACCGTCGAGGCCCGGGGCCGGTTCCGCGAATCGGTCGAGGTGATGACGGCCAGCTGGATCTGGGAGCTCAGCAACCAGATCCAGAACCGGATCCCGGACCCGGTCGACTACCTGGAGATGCGCCGCACCACCTTCGGCTCCGAGCTCACCACGGGCCTCAGCCGGCTGTCGCACGGGCAGACCGTGCCGGAGGAGGTGTACCGGCACGGCTCGATGCGCGCGCTGGAGAACTCCGCCATGGACTACGGGTGCATGATCAACGACGTCTTCTCGTACCAGAAGGAGGTCGAGTACGAGGGCGAGCTGCACAACATCGTGCTGGTGGTGCAGAACTTCTTCAACTGCGACTACCCGGCGGCGGTCCGGATCGTCGACGACCTGATGCACTCGCGGCTGGAGCAGTTCCAGCACGTCGCGCAACAGGTACTCCCGGTGATGTGCGAGGACTTCGGGCTGAACCGGGCCGCTCGGAAGCTGCTCGCCGGGTACGTCACGGAGCTGGAGAACTGGCTCGCGGGCGTCCTGAAGTGGCACCAGGACTGCCGCCGCTACCGCACGGTGGACCTGGAGCGGCACTTCGGCGCCGAGCGGGACCTCGCGGACGCCGTCCGGGCGCGGGCGGCGGCCCCTGAGGCGTCTGAGGCACCCGAGGCGCCGGTGACCCCGGCCGCCCCCGTCCCGTCGGTGCCGGTCCCCGTACCCGCCTCGCAGGCCCCCGAGCCGAGTGCCGCCGCGGTGACCGGCGCGGTACCGCTCGGCCCGACCGGCCTCGGCACGAGCTCGCTGCGCCCGCCGCTGAACGGGGCGGTCCCGGCGAACTGAGGCGGGACGCCCGAGGCGCACCCGACACACGCCCGAGGCGCACCCGCGCGGGATGGCTCGCGCGGGTGCGCCGCGTCGTGGCTACGCTGGCGAGTCGGGGGCCGCGCGCCTTCCGGCACGCGGCCGCGTCGCCACACCTCGCCCACCAGCTGCCGCCCGAGCCCTGGCTCGAGGGGGCGAACTGGTCGGCCCGGCGGGTGCTGCTGCACCTGATCGCCGAGACCGCGCAGCACGCCGGGCACGCGGACATCACCCGGGAGTCGCTGGACGGGGCGAAGTCGATGGGGTGAGCGGGCCCGGGACACGGTGAGCGGGCTCAGGACACCTCGACGGACACCTCGACACCGAGGAGTTCGCGCAGCGCCCGGCAGCCGTCCGGGGTGACCCGCAGGGCCCGGCCGGAGCCGATCCGCTCCACCCAGACGCGGTCCAGGGCGGTGCGGCAGAGCGCCGCGCCCAGCGCACCGCCAAGGTGGCTGCGGCGCTCCGTCCAGTCCAGGCAGCTGCGCACCACCGGGCGCGCGCCCGGGCGGCCGGCGCGCGGCGGCAGCTCGATCGCCTGCGCGGCCAGCCAGGCGTGGCCGCGCTCGGTGACGGCGAGTCCGGCGTCGTCGCTGACCAGGCCGCGGTCGAGCAGCGCGTCGGCGACGGCCACGCCGAGGCGGCCGGCCAGGTGGTCGTAGCAGGTCCGGGCGCGGGCCTCGGCGCTCTGCCGGGTGGCCTCACGGAGGGTGGTGGGTGCCCGGTCGGGCTTGCCGCCAGCCTCGGCGAAGACGGTGAGGTCCTCGATCAGAGCGGCGACGGCCGGGCTGGCCAGCCGGACGTACCGGTGCCGGCCCTGCCGCTCCTCGGCCAGCAGGCCGCCCGCGATCAGCCGGGACAGGTGCTCGCTGGCCGTGGACGGCGCGACGCCCGCCGACCGGGCCAGCTCGCCGGCGGTCCAGGCGCGGCCGTCGAGCAGCGCGGAGCAGAACTCGGCGCGGGTGGGGTCGGCGAGCAGGGCGGCGAGGGCGGCGAGCGAGGAGCCCCGGTGGTCCAGCGGCATGCGTCCATGGTCGGGCATACCGCCATGGTCGCCCCGGCACAGTTCGGCCGGGGCCGAAACGAGTCGGGGCCACGATGGCGGCATGAGTGAGCGAATCATCGAGAGGTGCGTGTGGGCGAATGCCCCTGTCGAGCGAAGCGAGGCGGGCGCATGAGTGACCCCACGGAGATCCGACTCCACTTCTCCCGGTACGAGGACGTGACCGCGGCCCTGGCCGACCCGGCGCTGGTCCCGCCGCCCGCGACATCCGGCCGGTACGGCACGGTGGCCTGGCTGCGGGCCGCAGTCGCCCGGTTCAGCACGGGTGAGCCGCACGCCCGGCGGCGGGCGCTGGTGCTGGCCGATCTGGAACGGCTGGACCCGGCCGCGCTGCGGGTCGCGGCGGCGGGCGGCTACGGGACGGACGTCCGGCTGCGGGTGGTCCGGGCGCTGGCGGCGGCGCTCGGGCTGGCCGAGCCGGAGGCCGTCGCGCGGGACGTGAAGGCGGTGTCCCGGGCGTACTTCGAACCGGCGCCGGACGACCCGGAGGCCGATGCCGCGGTGGCCCGGCTGCTGCCCGCGATGGGGGACGCCGACGAGGAGACGGCGGCGAACCGGATCGGCCTGCTCGTGCAGGCCTGCGATGCCACGGCCACCCTGGTCGAGCACGCCCGGCGGCATCCCGACGGCCTGGTCGGCGCACTGCGGGAGGACTCTCCAGTGCGGGGGATGCGCCGGTTCGCCGCCCGGGCGACCGAGGTCGGCGGGGTCGCCGTACCCGCCGGGGCGCAGGTGCTGCTGGACGTCGCCGCCGCCCAGCAGCCGGGCCGCGAGCCGCTGGCCTTCGGCGCCGAGCCCCGGCTCTGCCCGGGCCGCTCGCACGCGCTGGTCCTCGCCGGGGGCATCCTGTACGGCGCCTCGGACCCGGCGGACGCCTCCGGGCCATCCTCGCGGGACATCGGAAAGGACGAACTCGTCGCGCTGGTACCGGAGATGGTGGATCACGTGCTCGATCTCGCCGCCACCTGGACGGCCTGGGACGGCCGCCCGATCGTCAACGCCGACGGCCGAACATACACCCCGCACAAGGCGGTTCGCCGGGTTGCCGACCATCTCCTCGACCACCTGGCCGAGTTGGAGGCCCGTTTGGCCGGCCAGTCGACCGAGCCCGACCACTGGCACGCCTCCAACGTCACCACCCCGGCCGACCTCGCGCCGTTCACCGCCGCCGACCTGGACGAGGCCCGCAGCCGGCTCACCCGGCTCGGGCGGATCTGGGCCCAGCGGGTCGCCGCGCTGCCGGAGGGGCACCTGGACGACTCGCCGGGTCGGGGCTGGAGCTTCCGTCAGATCGTCTGTCACCTGGGCGGGTCCGGCTACTACGCCGACTCGGTCGGGAAGTTGGCCCCGGAGGTGGCCCGATGACCCCGTTCGCCGCACTGCACCACCGCCCCGGCCGCCCGCTGCTGCTCCCGAACGCCTGGGACCACGCCTCGGCCGTCGCCCTCGCCGCCGAGGGCTACCCCGCGATCGGCACCACCAGCCTGGGCGTGGCGGCCGCCGCCGGACTGCCCGACGGCGCCGCCGCCACCCGGTCGGAGACCGTACGGCTGGCCCGCCGGCTCGGGCGGGACGGCTTCCTGCTCAGCGTCGACGTGGAGTCCGGCTTCACCGACGATCCGGACGAAGTCGCCGCACTGGCCGTGGAGTTGGCGCAGGCCGGGGTGGCCGGTATCAACCTGGAGGACGGCCGGGCGGACGGCACGCTGGCGCCGGCCGCCGTTCACGCGGCGAAGGTCGCGGCGGTGAAGGCGGCCGTACCGGAGCTGTTCGTGAACGCCCGCACCGACACCTACTGGTGCGGGCACGAGGACCCGGAGCCGGAGGCCGTCCGGCGGCTGGAGCACTACCAACGGGCGGGCGCGGACGGGGTGTTCGTCCCCGGTCTGGCCGAACCGGCGGCGATCGCCCGGCTGGTCGAGAGGGTCGCCGTCCCGCTCAACATCCTGCTGGCGCCGACCGGCCCGGGCCTCGCCGAGCTGGCCGAGCTCGGAGTGGCCCGGGTCAGTCTGGGCTCGCTGCTGTACCGCGCGGCGCTGGCGGCGGCGGTGGCCACGGCGGCCGCCGTCGCCTCGGGCAGAGCGGTCGGGCCGGTGCCGGGGTACGCCGACGTGCGGGCGCTGAGCGGGAGTTGAGCGCTGAGCGGTAGTTGGGCACTGATCGACGGTGATCGACGGCCCGGGCGTTCGCAGTGCACTGCCCGGGCCGTGGTGATGGGGCTCAGCCCTTGTCCTGTGCGGCCCGGGTCGCCTCGATGCCGTCCAGGATCACCCCGACGCCACGAATGAAGCTGTTGTCCCGGCTGCCCTCGTTGACCTCCTGCTGCACCTGGGTGGTGTACAGCCGGTGCAGTCGAGGATGGCTCTTGGTGGCCTCCAGAACGGCGGGCAGCAGCTGCTCCATCCACACCCGCTCGTCCTGGCCGCTCTTGGTCAGCGCGCTCAGCCAGGCGGCCTCCACGCAGGCGGTCCCGATGGTGTAGCCCATGACCGCGCTCATCGCTTCGTTGGCCTCGGCGAGTTCGAAACCGGCGGTCTCCATCAGGGCCAGGAGGGACTCGGAGAGCCGCATCCAGTTGGGGCCGAGGTAGACCATCCCGACGTCGCCGATCACCGACACCAGCCACGGGTGGCGCATGATGGCCGCCCGCATGCTGCCGGCGCAGTCAACGACGGCCGCGCGCCAGACCTCGGGGTCCTCGGCACCCTCGGCCGTCGGCATCGGGAGCTCGCCGAAGACCTGGTCGACGATCAGGGCGAGCAGTTCGTCCTTGTTGGCGACGTGGGTGTAGAGCGAGGTGGCGCCGGCGTTGAGGCGGGCGCCGAGCTTGCGCATGCTCAGCGCCTCGATGCCGTCGGAGTCCAGCAGTGCGAGCGCCTCGGTGACGATCTGCTCGCGGCTGAGGGCGGGCTGGTCCCGCCGTCGCGGCGGGCGGCTCCACGGCGACTGGAAGCCGGCCGGGTCCGGTCGACCGTCCGACGATGTGTCCTCTGACCTGGCCGCCATCGGCCCTCCTCGCTTCTCGGTCCGGGTTCTCCCGATTCAGCATAAGCCGCGACGCACGCTGTACGGCGTTGCGAACAGCGTACGGTGGCCGTACGTTGTTCGATGTGGCGCACGCCGTACGGCTGGGGACGGCGGACGGCGTGCCCACGCGGACTTCCGCGCGGCTGTCGCCGATGCGAGGACTTGTGCGCGGCTGCGGTCGGCACGCCGATACCGAAGGGGGATCGCGGTGGATCGTCACCCGCGTCGCTGGCTCATCCTGGTCGTGCTCTGTCTCAGCAGCCTGGTGCTGGTGATCGACAACATGGTGCTCACGGTGTCCATCCCGCCGATCGCGGAGGACCTCAAGGCCGGGGCGCAGGACATCCAGTGGATCATCGACTCGTACATCCTGGTCTTCGCCGGGCTGCTGCTGACCTCGGGCAGCCTCTCCGACCGCTTCGGACGGCGAAAAGTGATGATCACCGGCCTGGCGCTGTTCGGTGCGGCCTCACTGGTCGCGGCGGTCGCCACCAGCCCCGGCCAGCTGATCGCCGGACGCGTCCTGATGGGCGTCGGCGGCGCGCTGGTCATGCCCAGCACGCTGTCCATCCTGATCACCGTCTTCGACGACGAGGAGCGGCCCAAGGCGATCGCCGCCTGGAGCGCGGTGGCCATGGTCGGCCTGGTCGGCGGCCCGGTGCTGGGCGGCGCGCTGATCGCGCACTTCTGGTGGGGCGCGGTGTTCCTGATCAACGTGCCGGTGGCGGCGGTGGCGATCGTCGCGGCGGTCGTGCTGATGCCGGAGTCCAAGGGGCCGTGGCGCCGGCCCGACCTCCCCGGGATGCTGCTCTCGATGGTCGGCATGACGGCCCTGGTCTGGTCGATCATCGTGCTGCCCCGGGACGGCTTCACCAGCCCCAGCACCCTCGGCTCGCTCGCGGTCGCGGTCGCCGCACTGACCGGCTTCGGCGTCCGTCAGGTTCGCACCGACTCGCCGATGGTCCCGCTCAAGCTGTTCCGCAACCGGGTCTTCACCGGCGCCAGCTTCTCGCTGGTCCTGCTGACCTTCGCCACCGGCGGCCTGATGCTGGTGCTCACCCAGTACCTGCAGTTCGTCCTGGAGTTCTCGCCCACCGACACCGGCCTGGCCTTCATCCCGCTGGCCGTCGCCTCGCTCACCTTCAACGTGATCGGCGCGGCGCTCGGCAAGAAGCTCCAGCCGCGGGTGCTGACCTCGATCGGAATGGTGATCATCGCGGGCGGCTTCGCCCTGCTGGCCACCCTGTCGGTCGACGACGGCTTCACCAAGGTCGCCCTGGCCATGCTGGTGCTGGGCATCGGCTCCGGCCTCGGCATGCCGGCCGCCGCCAACGCCCTGATGGGCTCCATCCCCGGCGAGCACGCGGGCGTCGGCTCCGCGCTCAACGACACCATCCAGCAGTCCGGCGCCGCGCTCGGCGTGGCCATCCTCGGCACCGTGCTGTCCGGCACCTACACCGACTCGATGCCGACCGGCACCCCGGCCCCTGCCCGGCACGCCATCACCGACGCGCTCGCACTCTCCGCCACCACCGGCGACGGGGCCCTGGCGAGCGCGGCCCGCGAGGCCTTCAACACCGCGACCTCGACCACCTTCACGGCCGGCGGCTTCGCCGTCCTGGCGGCCGCGGCGCTGACCCTGGTGCTGATGCGCGACCGCGGCAAGGGCGGTCGGGCGGCTGGGCAGGAGGCCGGTCAGGAGACCCCCGCCGAGTCCGCCGAGCCCGCCGTCGAGGCGGTCGGCTGACCCCCCACCTGCCCCGGCTGCACGTCGCAGCCGGGGCAGGTTGGCTGTTCGTACGGGCGGTGGCGCGGGCGGTCAGCGGAACGCCAGCGCGGCCCGGCCGTTGCCGGTCGGCGGCCGCCAGTCGGGGTCGAACGAGCGGATGGTGGACTCGGCGTCGAGCACCAGGAGCAGCCCGCCGGGCAGCTCGGCCTCGACGTGCGGCTCCTGCTCGGAACCCTCGGGTAAGACGATCCCCAGCCGCCGGTAGAACGCGACCGAGGCGACCATGTCGGAGACGGCGAGGCCGAAGAAGGCGAGCTGCGGTGCGGGTGTGCTGTTCATGGTCGTCACGCTAGGCGGGGTGCGGGCGGGCGGTCTTGAAGGAATCGGACATCCGGTCCGGCCGACCCGGGCCGGTGGCCGCCACCCTCGCGGGCCTGTCCACGGGTGGCGTCCCGCTCGGCGCGGGCGCAGCGGGCGGCCGCCTCCGGGTGGCCCAGGTGGTCGCGGAACAGCAGGAGGCGCGGGCCTTCGGGGCCTCCAGCGCCGTCGGGCCTCCAGGGCCTGGGCGGCGACCGGAAAGGCCCGCTGTCAGTCGCTCCTTGTACTGTCGATCGCGGAACAGTGATCACTGCACGGGGGTGTGACGAATGATCAGGACCGACCCGGAGACACCGGACCTCTACCTCACTCCGGTCGAGGACGTCTTCATCCGCAACCACCTCGGACCGCACCCGCGGCTCGACCCCGACACCTGGTCGCTCACCGTCGAGGGCTTGGTGGCGCGGCCCCTGCGGCTGGACTTCCGGACCCTCCGGGGCCTGCCGCAGACCCGCTTCACGGCCGTCCACGAGTGCTTCGGCAGCCCGCTGCGCCCCGAGGTGCCGACCCGCGCGGTCACCAACCTGGAGTGGGCCGGCGTTCCGCTCGCCGCCGTGCTGGAGCTGGCCGGCCCGCGTCCGGAGGCCCGGCACGTCTGGCTGGAGGGCGCCGACCGCGGCGACTTCGCGGGGGAGAGCGGCGTGGGCTACCTCAAGGACCTGCCGCTCGACCAGGCGGGCGCCGAGGTCGTCCTCGCGCACACCATGAACGGCGAACCGCTGCGCCCCGACCACGGGTACCCGGTGCGTGCGGTGGCGCCCCGGATGTTCGGTACCAACTCGGTCAAGTGGCTGACCCGGATCGTGCTGGCCGCCGAGCGCCCCGAGCACCTCTTCACGACCCGGTTGTACACCCGCGTCCTGCCCGGCGAGAGCGAGTCCCGGCCGGTCCGCGAGAAGGACGTCAGCAGCAAGCTGCTCACCCCGCGCGACGGGCGGCACGTCCCGGTCGGAGTCTGTGAACTGGCGGGCTACGCCTGGAGCTCCACCGAGGTGACGACCGTCGAGGTCGCCGTGGACGACGCCGACTGGCAGCCCGCCGAGCTGGACCGGCGCGGTCCGGACCCCAGCTGGCAGCGCTTCCGGTTCCGGTACGACCTCGCCCCGGGCCCGCACCGCGTCCGCTGTCGGGCCACCGACTCGGCCGGGCGGGTCCAGCCGCTCGCCGGCGACCGGAACGCCGTCCATGAGATAACCATCGTCGCCGGGTGACCGGTGCCGGGTGCCGGGCGACGGTGTCGCCGAGGTCAGCGGGCGGCCGGCTGGGCGGTGATCGCCGGGCGGACCTTGGTGAGCATCAGGTCGAGGAACTGGTCGGGGTGGCGGAAGCTCGCGAAGTGGCTGGCATTCCGGATCAGGGCGAACCCCTTGACCGGCGCGGTGACTTCGTCGAAGAAGCGCTTGGCCGGCTCCGGCGGGGTGAGGACGTCGCCGTCGCCCTGGAAGACGAAGAACGGGATCCGGAACTCCGTCCCCTCGGCCCGCTCGTCGATGGTGGCGGCCTCCAGCTGGAGGCGCTCGGAGAACTCCATGGCCTTCATGTACGACCGCAGGCCGCGCAGCGTGTGCAGGGGTGAGAACCAGAGCGAGCGCACCACCACGGTCTTCATGGTGTCGAAGGAGAGCGGGTCGGTGGTGAGGACCAGCTTGTTGTACTCGCCGACGTCCTTGGTGGTCCATGTGGACCGGTCGGCGCCCATCGCCAGGGCGGCGGCCAGTTCCTTCCCCTTCTTCCGGCCCGCTGCGCGCAGCCGGCCCACGAGCGCGTCGTATGCCGAGCGCTCCCGGCCGCCGTCGATGACGTTCTGGTCGGTGCCGACGTAACCCGACTACAGCTCCGGGTGGTTGCGGGCCAGCCGCAGGCCGAGGACGGTGCCGAAGGAGTTGGCGACCAGCAGCAGCTCGTCGACGCCGAGCCGGGCCCGCAGGTGCTCGGTGACCTCCAGCGCGTCGCGGTGCAGCTGCTCGTAGCTCAGCTCGCCCTGCCCCTCTGGGCTGGTGGCGGCGAAGGTGAAGCCGGCGCCGCGCATGTCCCAGCGCACGATCGTGAAGTGCTTCTCCCAGCTGCGGGTGCGGGGGACGAACGCCAGGTTGGAGGCGCCGGGGCCACCCAGGATCTCCAGGATCACCGGGTTGCCGCGGTCCTCGCCGCGGATGGAGACCCACTGGTCGATGCCGCCGATCCGGACGAAGCCCGCCTCGTCGATGCGGTTCGGGCCGCCGGACAGTCCGCTCGGACGAACACCAGTGCCGCCAGCCCCAGGTAGACGCCGCCGACGGCCCGGGACAGCCGCGGGGTGCCGCGCAGCCACCCGGTCAGCGCGGCACCGAGCAGGGCGTAGCCGGACATCCCCGCCCTCGCGGACTCCCGCGAACACCTCCGCCGCCAGCAATTGGCCACCATGGCCGGCCTGTTGGTCGACCGCCTACCGGACTGGCGCTGGCCGACCACGCACGGCGGCTCGGTCCTGTGGATCCGCCTGCCGCCGGGCGCCGACACCCGCGGTTACGCCCAACTCGCCCTGCGCCACGGCGCGGAGGGCATCCCGGGCAGCGCCATGGACCCCACCGGCGCCCACGACGACCACCTGCGGCTGCCGTACTCCTTCACCCCGTCGCTCGCCGCCGAGCTGGTCACCCGCCTCGCCGCGGCCTGGGCGGCCCTTCCGCGCACGGGGAACCGGTGAGGCCTACCTCCGCTACCGGGTCGGGGGGCGGCTGGCGGCCAGCAGGTCGTGGAGGAGGGGGAGCAGTTCCCCGGGTTCGGCCTTGGCGAGTTCGCCGAAGGCGCCGCTGGAGCGGGCCAGGATGATTCCGGCGAAGGCGGCCGCCGCGAGTTCGGCGCGCAGCTGGGGGCGGTCCACGTCCTCGGCGGCGAAGCGGTCGTGCAGGGGCTGCACCAGGCGTTCGTGGAGGTAGGTGCGGGCGGCCTGCTGGACCTCGGTGTTGTCGCCGGGGAGTACCGCGGCCTGGAAGGAGGGGCCGGGGCCGCGGCGGGTGAGTCGCTCCACCAGGGTGCGCAGGCGGTCCTCGTCCAGCAGGTCGGCGGGTGCCGAGTCGCCCAACTCCATGCGGACGGTGGCCAGATAGAGCTGGGTCTTGCCGCCGAAGTAGCGGGCGATCAGCGCCGGGTCCACGCCGGCCCGGTCGCCGATCTCCCGGGTGGTGGTGCGCTCGAAGCCGCGGTCGGCGAAGAGTTCCAGCGCCGCCCGGATCAGGAGCTCCCGGCTGCGGGCGGCGTCCCGGCGCCGGGGGGCCGCGGGTTCCGGCCGTCCGCTGTCCGCGGCGGTGGTCCCGTCGGACCCGGGGGCCGCCTCGGTCACCGCTCGGCCCCGGCCCGCAGCGCGGGCACCTCGGCCTCGCCGGCCACGCCGTCGGCGATGCTCTCTTCCACCATCAGCTCCTCGTCCACGCGCGCACCCCTGCGGGCGGCGGTCGCGGCACTGAGCCGCGGCAGGACGATCGTAGTCAGGCCGATCACCACCCACACCGCACAGCCGATCAGCGCGGCGTCGCGGTAGCCGCTGTCCGCGGGCAGCAGCTGTCCCGGCGCGGTGCGCGCCTGGAGCACGGCACCGCACAGCGCGCTGCCGGTGGAGTAGCCGACGGTGCGCAGCAGTTGGTTGAAGCTGACCGCGCTGCCGACCTCCTCGGCGGGCACCGCGTTGACGATCAGCCCCGGCATCACGGCAAAGGTGCAGCCGACGCCGAGTCCGGCGATCCCCATCACCACCAGGAGCTCCCACAGGTGGGCGCGGGCGAACAGGAAGAACAGCATCGAGGCCAGCGAGACCGCGCAGCCCAGCGGCAGCACCAGGGCGGACGAGGTGCGCCGGGCGAGGCCCGGGACCACCTTGCTGGACAGCAGGCTGACCGCCGAGAACGGCAGCAGCACCAGGCCGGCGACGACGACCGAGGCGCCCAGGCCGTAGCCGGCGCTGACCGGGGTCTGGACGTAGCGGATCACCAGCGACATCAGCAGGTACATCCCGACGCCCGCGACCAGACCGGCCACGTCCGCGGTCAGCACCACGGGGTTGGTCAGGCTGCGCAGTTCCACCAGGGGGTGGGCGGTGCGCAGTTCGTGCCAGATCCAGCCGGCCAGCAGCAGCAGGGACACGCCCGCCACCGTCCACAGCCGGGCGCTGCCCCAGCCCCAGGTCTCGCCCTCGCTGAGCGCCAGCAGAAGTCCGACCAGCGCCAGCCCGAGCAGCACCGCACCGAGCGCGTCCAGCGGGCGCCGCTCGCGGTCCGTGGCCGGGGGCAGCACCAGGACGGCCAGCACCAGGGCCAGGGCGCTGATCACGGCGCCGAACCAGAAGCCGGCGTGGATGCCGAAGGACTGGGCGATCAGGCCGGTGATCGGGTAGCCGAGGCCGACGCCGGCGACGGTGGTGATGGAGAGGAGCGCGACCGCCGAGCGGGAGGCCGTGGCGGGCAGGGCGTCCCGGGCGGTGGCGATGGCCAGCGGGGTCAGGCCGACCCCGACGCCCTGCAGCGCCCGCCCCGCGATCAGCCAGCCGAAGCCGAGCGGCAGCGCGGCCAGCACACTGCCGAGCACCACCATGGCGGCGGCGGTGAGGGTGACCGTACGTCGGGCCGGCCCGTCGCCCAGGCGGCCGAGCACCGGGGTGGCGACCGCCCCGACCAGCATGGTGATGGTCAGCGACCACTGCGCCTCGGCGAGCGACACGTGGTCGACGGCCGCGATGGTCGGGATCATCGGCGCACCGAGGCTGCTGATCACCGCCACCACGGCACTGAGGAACACCAGTACGGGCACCAGGGCCCGTACACGTCGCGTCGACAGGCCCGTCGGGGTCTCCATGGACGCGCCCTCCCTTGTCGGAGATCGGGTGTCCAACGACTGTCATCATGCGATGTCATCAGACGATGTCTTCGCATGATGACATACTTGCCCGGCCGGGCAGAAGTCCGTACCGGCAGGGGGCGGCTGCGACCGGGCCGCGGAACGGCGAAGGCCCCGACCGGAATCCGGCCGGGCCTTCGGGAGGCGTCAGGGCTTTCGGCAGGCGCTGAGGCCTTCAGGGGAAGTCCGGGCTTTCGCGAGAAGGAGGCGGCGATGCAGCAGGGCGTGCCGTCGGTCGTCGTGGGAGAGCCGCTCGGCCAGGGCGGCGAGCGGCAGTTCGGGCTGCACGGCCAGGACGGCGCCGAGCAGTCGTACGGCGCTCGGCTGTCCTGAGCACGCGGCCAGCAGGGTCGCGGTGATCCGCGGCTCCCACCGGGCGGGATCGGCCAGGCTGAGTCGGCGGAGGGTCGAGACCACCTCGGAGTCGCTCAGCAGTCCTTCCTCCTCGTGCGGCGCCGCCTCCTTGCGCGACGTCGCCTCCTCGTACGGTGCTCCCTCCTCGCGCGGGAGGTGGCAGCCGTTCCGGGGGCCGATGCCGCAGCGGGTGGACGTGGTCGCCGCGTACCGGAAACCGGAGGCGCGGTCCTCGTCGAGGTCGAGGGCTTTGATCAGTTCCCTCAGGGTGTTGCCCCTCGGTCGGCTGCAGCCCCGCTCCAGGTTGCTGATCGAACGGGCCGTGATTCCGGACCGTTTTCCGAGTTCCTCCTGGCTGAGTCCGCAGAGTACGCGGGTGCGGCGCAGCAGTGCGCCGAAGCTTTCTACCTGCTCTGGCAACGAATCCCCCCGTGGTCGGCGGCGAGGCAGGTTTGTTCGGGCAGGTGTGCAGTCTAAGCAGTATCAGGGGGGCGAAGATCGTGTGATGCGCATCACGTCGCGGTATTCGGAACATATCGTTCCGCTCCGCTTCGGGGAAAATCTTCTGGCAATCTTCCGTGGAATTTCGGGTCCAAATTCATGTTGCAGCTCCGGCCGACTCTGCAGAATTGCTGCCGCGAACAGTCGTTCGGCTGCTCGTAAGGCATTGATCCAGGGAGGGTAAATGCGCAAGATCGCGACCACGGTCGCCGCGGGGCTGCTGAGCCTGGGCGCACTCGGGGCGGGCAGCGGGGTGGCCGAGGCCGGGCAGTGGGGCGGCTACAACACCCGCGACGGCGGCGTGGCGCTGCGCAACTGTGCGTGGACCAGCTGCACCTTGTACGGCCGCGGCTACAGCGACCAGCACGCGTACATCTACTGCTACGTCATCGGCCAGAGCATCAATGGCGACGCCGGCTGGGCGGACCACGATCACTACCTCGCCGACTGGTCGTACTACGGTCGCTACTACAGCGCCGACAACTACATGACCTGGGGCGGCAGCATTTACAAGTGCTGAACCGGGGCGCTGCGCGCGGAGCGGATTCGCCCGCTCCGTGCGCAGCGCGCATTCGGATGCCTCCGGCGTGCCGGAAGTTCTCCAGAAATATCGCGGATACGGCAGCCTCGGCTGCCCGTCCCTGCTCTAATCGGATCAAGGATCCTCGACGGTGATTGCCTGAATTCGATCACCGTCCGACCGGGAGGGTGGAATTCGTGGTGCGAGGCCGCGAGCTGCGACGATTCGGCGCGGCTGTCGTCCTGGCGGGGCTGGTCACCGGCTGTGGGGGTTCCGGCGGTGGCGGCGGTCACGACGCCGCGCTGGCCGAGCCCGCCCTCCCCGCCGTGCTGGCCGAGCCCACCGACGGGGCGGCGGTTCCGCTGCCGCTCGACGGATACGCCGTCAGCAGCGCGGACTCGGCGCTGATCTTCCAGGCCCGGGAGGCGGCCACCCGGGCGTGCATGAAGTCGAAGGGGTTCGACTACACGCCCGCCGTGCTCCCGGACGCGCCTCCGCCCTCGCCGCTCGACCCCGACTTCCTCGGCATCCTCTCGGCCACGGCGGCCCGGCAGACCGGCTACCACCGCCCGCCACCGCCGCCCGGGCAGAGCGCCGTCCAGCAGCAGCGCAACGACGGCCCCGAGTACCGGAAGGCCCTGGAGGGCGCCGGGGGCACGCCGGGGCCCGGGGATCCGACGGCCGACCGGGGCTGCATGGCCGCGTTCGACCAGCAGCTCGGCGGAGCGCTCGCCGCGCCGGCCAAGGACGACGTCGTGGGCGGACTGCGGTCCAAGGCGTACGACCACGCCACCGCGGACAGCCGGGTGAAGGCCGCGATCGCCAAGTGGGCGGGCTGCATGACCGGGCAGGGATACCACTACTCCACGCCGACGCAGGCGAGTTCGGCCGCCTGGTCGGATCCGGCCTCGCAGCAGGAGAAGGACACCGCGGCGGCCGACATGACGTGCAAGACCCAGGCCCAGCTACTGGGCACCTGGTACGCGGTCGAGGCGGGCTACCAGAACGAGCTCATCCAGCAGAACGAGCCCGCCCTGCAGGCGGTCAAGGACCGGGTGACCCAGCGGGTGGCCGCGGCCAAGAAGGCGCTCGGGGCGGGCTGATGGCGATCTCACGAAAGCGGGTGCTGCTGCCGCTCGGCCTGCTCGCCGCCGCCGCGTGCGGGGTCGGCTTCCTGGTCGGCGGCCCCGGCAGTGACACGGACGCCCACGGCGACGCGGCCTGGACCCCGCAGCAGGAGCAGGTCCGGCAGCGCTATCTCGCCTACTGGGACGCGCTGTTGCAGGCCAACGCCACCGGTGACGCCGACAGCCCGGCACTGGCCGGTACCGCGGCGAGCAACCAGCTGAACCTCGTCCGGCAGAACGTGACGCATCTGCGTGGCCAGGGCGCGGTGGCCAAGGGCGCCGTCGGGCACGCGGTCCGCGGCATCTCGGTGCAGGACGGCGTCGCCACCCTGGTGGACTGCGTCGATGTCAAGAACTGGATCCAGTACGACCTCGCCACGGGCGCCCAACGGTCCGGGCAGCTGATCGACCGTCCCAGCCAACTTGGCAGCTACACCTTGGCGTTGAAGGACGGTCAGTGGATGGTGACGGACAGCAGGTCGGGCGGGACGTGCTGAACGGACGGTCCCGGGGCCGAGGGCGCGCGGGACGGGGAGGGGCCGACGTCGTGTCGGTGGAGACGGACGAGCCGTCGGGCGGCCGGGGTGAGGAGCCGGACGAGCTGTCCGGCGGTCCGGGTGGCGGCCAGGCCGGGCCGGGGCGGCCGCGGTTGGCGCGCCGCCGCCGTGCGCTCCTGGGGGTCGCGGTGGCCGCGACCGTGGTGGCCGGCGGAGGGCTGGGCGCCGCCTCGCTGATCAAGTCGCCCGCCGAGCGGGCCGCGGACACCGCACCGCCGCCCAGCACCCTGATGACCGCCCGGGTGACCAAGCAGGTACTCACCGAGACCACCGTCATCCGGGGCCAGGTGTACCCGCCGACGCAGTACAACGTCTCGCCGACGGCGGCCTCTCCGGACATCACCCAGCTCTACGTCTCGGCGCTCTCGGTCAAGTCCGGCGACCAGGTCGCCAGCGGCCGCAAGCTCGCCGAGGTCTCCGGCCAGCCGCTGTTCGTGCTGGAGGGCCCGGTGCCCGCGTACCGGGATCTCAAGCCGGGCTCCAGCGGCCCGGACGTCACGGAACTCCAGGCCGCACTGGACCGGCTCGGCTACGGGCGCGGCGACGATGCGCCGGGGACGTACGGTCCCGGCACGGCCAAGGCCGTCGCTGACTACTACCACCACCTCGGCTACACCGCGCCGACGACCGGCGCGACCACCCAGCAGGCCGTCGACACCGCGCGGAAGACCGTCGAGGCCGACCAGCAGACCGTCGACGGGCTCAAGGCGCAGCAGGCGGCCGGCACGTCCGCGCCAGCCGGCACCCCGGCGCCGACCGCCCCCGGCGGTGCCACCGCCGCAGGCGGGACCTCCACAGGTCCGACCTCCGGAGGGCAGGCTCAGGGTGCCCCCGCCGGGCCGGGCCTCGCACAGCAACTCGCCAACGCCCGGAAGAAGCTGGCCGAGGACGAGGACGCCCTCGCCAAGGCGGAGGCGGTCAACGGGCCGATGGTCCCGGCCGGTGAGGTGGTCTTCCTGCCGTCGCTGCCGGCCACCGTCACGGCCGTCAACTCGGCGGTCGGCGCGCCGGTCTCCGGTCCGCTGCTCTCGCTCACCAGCGGCGGCCTGGCCGCCACCGGGCAGCTCACCCCGGCTCAGGCGGCTGGGATCAAGCCGGGCATGGCGGTCGAGATCTTCTCCGAGGCGAGCGGGACGACGGTCAAGGGCACCGTGGCCGAACTCGGCGCGCAGAGCACGACCCCACCGGCCGGCCGGGTGATCGCGGTTGGCGGTGCGGCCGGTGCCGGTGCCGGTGCCGGGGCCGGCGGCGGCGCGGGTGGCACCGGCACCGGAGGCGCGGGTGCGCCGAACGCGCCCGGGGGCCAGCCGGTCGCCGCCTACGTGCCCCTGCAGATCGCCCCGGCCGACCCGCTACCCGCCGCCTTCAGCGGGCAGAACGTACGGATCACCGTGCTGAGGAGCAGCGCGGCGGACCCGGTGCTGGGCGTCCCGGTCGCGGCCGTCTTCACCGACTCCGCCGGGCAGACCGCCGTCACCAGGGTCGACCGGGCAGGGCAGCGCACCACCGTTCCCGTGACGACCGGGGTCAACGCCAACGGCTTCGTCGGCGTCACCCCGACCGGGGGCGCGAAACTCGCCGAGGGGGACCAGGTGGTGGTCGGCGAGTGACACCGGTCATCCGACTCGACGGGGTGGGGCGGAGCTTCCCCGGCACCCCGCCCGTCGTCGCGCTGCACCCCTGCGATCTGACGATCGAGCGGAACGAGTACGTGGCGATCACCGGCCCGTCGGGATCGGGGAAGTCCACCCTGCTGCACCTGCTCGGCCTACTCGACACCCCGACCACCGGCAGCTACACCCTGGACGGCATCGACACCGCACGGCTCTCCGACCGCGACCGCTCCACCCTGCGCGGGCGGCGGATCGGCTTCGTGTTCCAGTCCTTCCACCTGCTGCCGAACCGGACGGCCGAGGAGAACGTGCTGCTCGCCCAGGTCTACAACCGCACCCCGCGCGCCGGGCGCCGGGAGGCCGCCAGGGCCGCCCTGAGCCTGGTCGGCCTCGGCCACCGGGCCGACTCGCTGCCGACCGTCCTCTCCGGCGGCGAACGGCAACGGATCGCGATCGCCCGGGCGCTGGTGAACCGGCCCAGCCTGTTGCTCTGCGACGAGCCGACCGGCAACCTGGACTCGGCCAACGCGAAGTCCGTGCTGAACCACTTCCGGCAGCTGCACGAACAGGGCTACACGCTGGTCGTGATCACCCACGACCCGGCCGTGGCCGGCGGGGCGCAGCGGACGGTGCGGATCAGCGACGGCCGCCTCAGCGAGCCGGTGACCGCCTGATGGCCCGCGAGCCGAGGAGCCGCGAGCCGAGGGGCCGCAGCGCCGTCAGTGACCCGCCCTCTCGGCTGAGCCTGCGGGACCTGGCCGCGGAGGCACTGGCCGGGGTGCTGCAGCGGCCGGGCCGCTCGGTGCTGACCATGCTCGGCACCGTGCTCGGCATCGGCGCCTTCGTGGCCGTCCTCGGCCTGACCGCAACCGCCTCGGGGCAGATCGGCCGGCAGTTCGACCTCACCAAGGCGACCACGGTGACCGTGGCCGACAACCCGGTGGAGGACGGCGTGCCGCCCGGGACCAACCCGCCGATGAGCTTCCCGGAGGACGCGGACGCCCGGGCCCGGGGGGTGAACGGTGTCACCGCCGCAGGCGTCTGGTGGCGGGTCCCGGCCGACCAGCACCGGATCGGCACCTCGCCGACCTCCGACGGCTCCGCGGGACAGGGGCTCTCCCTCTTCGCGGCCACGCCCGGCGCGGTCACGGCGATGCGGCCGACTCTCGCCGCCGGGGTCACCCTGGACCCGTACGCGCAGCAGGCCCGGCTGCCCGTGGTGCTGCTCAGTCGCACGGCGGCCGGCCGACTCGGCGTCACCCGCCTCGACGCCCAGCCGGCGATCTTCATCGACGGTCTGCCGTACACCGTGATCGGCGTCTACTCGGACGTGCAGCGGCTGCCCGACACCCTGCTCGGGGTGATCATCCCCGGCACCACGGCGCTGGACCGCTTCGGCAACCCCGGCAAGGGCCAGGACCAGGGCGCCCACCTGCTGGCCGCGACCAGGGTCGGGGCGGCCCCGGTGGTCGCCCGGCAGCTGGCGGTGGCCCTGCGCCCCGACGCGGCCTCCCGGTTCACGGTGACCCCGCCGCCGGACCCGCACAGCCTGCAGGACCACATCACCTCGGACCTCACCGGTCTGTTCCTCGCGCTCGCCGCGATCTGCCTGGTGGTCGGTGCGGTCGGGATCGCCAACACCACCCTGGTCGCCGTCCTGGAACGCACCCAGGAGATCGGCCTGCGCCGCTCGCTCGGCGCCCGCACCCACCACATCGCGGCCCAGTTCCTCACCGAGTCCACCGCCCTCGGCACTCTCGGCGGCCTGCTCGGCACCAGCTTGGGCGTCCTGGTCGTGCTGGCGGTGGCCGCGGCCCGCTCCTGGACCGCCGTCCTCCAGCCCGCGGCCACCCTCCCCGCCCCGCTGATCGGCACCGTCGTCGGCCTGCTGGCCGGCCTCTACCCGGCTCTCCGCGCCGCCCGCACCGACCCCCTCAAGGCCCTGCGCAGCGGCTGACCACCCGAACCCGACCCCGTGCCCTACCGGCGGCCCGCACCCGCACCAGCCACTTCGCAGCACTCGCCCCGCCGAGCAGCTCGGCGGGGCGAAGTGATCAGGACTCCGGATTCACCGACAGCGTCGGAACCCGTCGGGGCCCTCGGGAACGCGGAGACACCCTGAGGCCGTCGACCGCGTTCCGCCCCTGTGACCGCGGCCGGCAGCCCAACGGCCCGGGTGGTCTTCGTGTCCGTCTGCCGCCCGGGTCGGTGGCACGGCAGGTCGAGGGCAAGCGTGGCCGGGGAGCCGTCAGGGTTTCCCGCACCCACCGGTCGGCGTCGGGGCGCGCGACGACGGCTTCTCGGCAGTTCAGCCGTTGTCGACACGGCTGAGCGGGCCGACGGGGACGGGCCTCCGGCCCGGGCTCAGCGCCTTCGCCGCCGCGACACCCGGTGGGTGGTGTGTCGTGGCGACGGGCGGGAGGGACGAGAGGTCGCTGCGATCTGCCGCACCAACTGGTGCAGACAGACGGCCGAGGTGATCGGCGGCAGGCCCGCGACGACGATGTCGAGCGGATCGAGAGATGTCCGGTACACCTCGAAGGAACACAACCCCGTCGCGATGCCGGAGAAGACGACCACCACGACCCACGCGTGCACCAGCCTGCGTGACTCCAGCGTGCTGCGCAGCGTCGAGAGGCTGCCCACCAGCCACGGCCCGTAGATGATCACTGGCCACAGGTGGTCCATTCCGTGCGGCACCCGGGACCCGGCGAGGTCGCGCAGCGGGTTGTAGCAGAGCACCCAGTCCAGCACGCAGACGGCGGTGACCGTCATGGCCGTCAGTACCCCGAACAGCCTGCGGAAGACCAGCGGCCACGATGTCACCCGCTGTTCGCGGCGGTGCCGGACGGCCGGAGCGGGCTCTCTCGTCGCCTGGTGCGGCACGGTGTCGAGCAGGCTGAGGTCGTCCAGCGACGCGTAGGCGTGGAGCGGCCCTGGCTGCCCGCTGTCCCATCCGGGCTGCCCGCTGTCCCAACTGACCCATTCCTCGGCGGTCGGGACGCCGAGGACACTGGCCCCGGTCCGGAACCAGGCGGAGGACTCGCCCATCGGGTCGTACATCGCCAACTCCCAACTTTGTGCCGTCCGCTGCCCTGCTCGCCCGCCGCCGAGTCGTGCGGGTCAGCATTCGGCCGAGGCCGAGGAGCCGGTGCGCTGGGCGTGGTTCTCCTGGAGGTGGCGGATCGTACGCAGGAAGTCGGCCAGCAACCGGGAACAGTGCGCCAGGACGACGCGCTCCCCGTTGCGCGACAGGTAGCCGCACTGCACGTCTCCCGCAGGATTTCGACGATCGGGCACAAATAGCCAGGTGCCGACGCTGCACACGGGGTCCCGGTCTGCCGGGGGCAAATTTTGCCATTGACGAATTACACTCATACCCCGATCAACGACGGGGATGGCCCATCGAATGTCCGCAATCCGAGCGACCTTTAATAGCTCATTTCGGGCATGCTACATGGAATTCCCCGGTCGGTCCACCCGGGCTGCTGGATTAGGGATCCCGCATGATGCTCGCGAAAATTCCTCACCCATCAGAGTGGTGGTCATATGTTCATAACTGGCCGCACCTGCTTAATGATCCTCCCCGAGTGGTGCGACGGGCGGCGCACGCGGAGACCACATCCTCCCCCGTAATGCCCAACGAGCCATTGGTGTAGACATCCTGCCCGCTTCGCATCTTCCGGATACTCCTGTAAGGTCTTTGGCTCGTTGGAGGGATCCGCCATCCACGTGCACCCGGCATGATTTTTTGGTCGGTTTCGGCAGGGGGACTGGAATGCTCGCCGGAAAGGAATACTTGGAGATGCGGGAGCTGCATCTCCAGGGCTGGTCGATCTCGGCGATCGCCCGGCATCTGGGGCGCGACCGCAAAACGGTGCGGTCCTATCTCGGCGGCGGCCGGGTCGCGGGCGTGCGCAGTGCGACGCCGGACGTGTTCCTGCTCTTCCTGCCCTACTGCCGGCAGCGGCTGGCCGATGACCCGCACCTCCTGGCGACCCGGCTGTTCGCGGAGGTGGTCGAGCTCGGCTACCGCGGCGCCTACTCCACCTTCACCCGGTCGCTGCGTCGGCACCTGCTGCGTCCGCCCTGTGCGCACTGCCCGCCCGGTGCGTACCCGGGCGGGCCGACGGTCGCGCCACGAGGCGGCCAGGAGATCCGGTTCGACTGGCTCCGGTTGCCCGCCCCGCCGGCGTGGTGGGGGTGTGGTACCCACGCGCACCTGCTGCTCGGCACCCTCACCACCTCCGGTCGCTGGCGCGGCGTGCTGAGCGACGGCGACGACCTTCCGCACCTGGTGGAGGCGATCGACCGGGTACTGCGCCGGTTCGGTGGCACCCCCGAACGCTGGTGGCTCGGCCGGACGCCGGTCGCGTGCAGCGTCGCGACCGGCCAGCCGAAGCCGGCCTTCGCGCAGGTGGCTCGCTACTACGGCGCGGCAGTCCGGCTTGGTCCGGCCGACCACGTCGACCCGCCGGACGAGGCCCGGGGCGCGGTGCTGCGTGACTGGTGGCACGGCGCCGCGCGTGACACCTGGTTGACCGATGCCCAGGACGAGCTCGATCGGCTCGCACTGTGCCAGGACGCCCAGGACGACCATCGGCTGCCGGCCCTGCCGGCCCTGCCGGCCCTGCCGGCCCTGCCGGTCACCCCGTTCCCCGCGCGATTGTGCGCTCACCGGGTCGTCGGCCCGGAGGGGCTGGTGCCGTACCGCGACAGCTTCTACGCGGTCCAGCCCGACCTCGTCGGCGCGTTGGTGACGGTCCACCACCGGCTGGACGAGCCGTACCTGTCGATCGCGACCCCCACGGGCGCGGTCATCGCCCGCCACCGGTTCGCGCCGCCGGGGTCGGCCCGAACCATGGCCGACGGTGCCGAAACGAACACCCTGGAACGCCCGGCGCGCCTGGAGCACCCCCGGGTTCCGGCCTGCCGCGACGGCCGGGGGCCCAAGCCGCTCTCGCCGCAGGCGTTGGCCGAGGCGCAGGCGCTGCGCGGGGTCGACGGCGGACGCGCGGGGGTGGCGGACGCCGGCCCGGAGTCCGTGGCCGCCCATTGACACCAGGTGCACCGGCGAGGACGGCACGAAGGGAGTCCGACTCGGTATCGATCACACCCCCGCCTCAACCGGAGCGGGTCACGACGTGCCACCGGACTCGGTGACGGCGGCCATCGCCCGTGCTCCGCGTTCGTCGGCGACGCGGGAGAGGTGCACAGTAAAAGGGTGGGTCTCGGACGGCGCTTCGCCGGTCTGGGGCAGCCATGGCGGTCGCGCCATGCGCTGCTGGTGATTCCGCTCGTGCTCATCGCGGTGATCACCGTGGCGGACCTTCGTTCTCCCACGGGCGTCCACCTGGGGCCGGCTCTGGTCATCGCGCCCGCGATCACCGCGTCGTTCGCCGGTCCCCGGTCGACCGCGGCAATGGGAGCGCTGGCCCTGGCAGCGCAGGTGATCATCGCGGTCTTCCACGGAGGACTGACCACGACGAACCACCTGGTGCAGATCGTCACCCTCGCCGTGCTGTCGGTCCTGGTCGTCTGTTTCTGTCTGGTACGCGAGCGGCGCGACCGCCAGCTGGCCAAGGTGCGGTCCGTGTCCGAGGCCGCGCAGCACGTCCTGTTGTGGCCGCTGCCCGAGCAGATCGGCCCGCTGCAGATCTCCTGCCTCTATCTGGCCGCCGAGGAAGAGGCCCGGATCGGGGGTGACCTGTATGCGGCCACCCGCACCGAAGACGGGGTCCGAGTGATGATCGGCGACGTCAGGGGCAAGGGCCTGCCCGCGGTCGGAGAGGCCGCGATCCTGCTCGGAGCCTTTCGCGAGGCTGCACACCAGCACACGGACCTTCCGGCGCTGGCCGCAGCCCTGGAGCACAGCATCAGCCGCTACCAGGCCGAGTTCGCGACACCGGACGGCGACGCGGGAGAGCACTTCGCCACCGTTCTGCTGCTGGAGATCCCCGACGGCGGCTCCGCCACCCAGATGATCAGCTGTGGACACCCCCCGCCTCTGCTCCTCACGCCGGACCACTCCGTCTCGCCCCTGAGCCTGCACCCCGCGCCTCCACTGGGCGTGGCCGAGATGGCGGCGGCGGACCACGCCCCCGATGTGGTGGCCTTCCAGGTCGGCGACACCCTGCTCCTCTACACCGACGGCGTCATCGAGGCCCGCGATCACGACGGCGACTTCTACCCTCTCGCGGAGCGGACCGCGCACTGGACGGACAGCTCTCCCGACGTGCTCCTGCACCACATCCGTCGCGACCTCCTCGCCCACGTCGGCGGGCGACTCGACGACGACGCCGCGCTCGTCGCCATCCACCGCCCGCCCACTCCGCACCCCGGCCACCGCCTGGGGAAAGCCATCCACGCGGGCAACTCCCGCCGTTGAGCACGCCACAGCGGTGGTGTGGGCGCACTGCACCGATACCGGCGGCGCGGCGGCGCCGTGGGAGTCCGCTTCCTGATCAGGTGGCGCGGGAAGGGTGGTGGCGCCGGGTGACCACCAGGATGGCCATGTCGTCGTCGCGTTTGCCCTCGGTCCAGTGGCCGACGTCTTCGGTGAGGGTGTCCACCACCGCATCGGGGCCACTGAACTGCCTGTGCATGCGCTCTGAGGCGAGCGGATCGTAGAAAGTCCCCCGCTTGTCCCGCGCCTCGGTGACACCGTCGGTCACCAGCAGTAGCGAGGCCCCCGGGGGCAGCCGCACGACATCGGCGGGCACGGAGCCGGCAGGAGCGAGATCGCCCAGTCCCAGGCCGAGGGGCAGCTGTGGGACGGTCGGGTCGAGCCGCGCGAGCTGTCCGTCGTACATCAGGTACGGGGGCGGATGCCCGCGGTTCACCAGGCTCAGTACCTCGCCGTCGGCGGAGACCTCGGCCAGCACGGCGGTGACGAAGCCCTCCGTAGAAGACAGCGGGTCGCTCCGGGCTGCTTCTCTGGTCACCGCCTCGTCGATCCGCTGTCCCAACGTGACCAGGCTGGGAGCGTACTCGGCCTCCTGGCGGAAGGCTCCGATCGCGATCGACACGGTGGCGACAGCCGCAATACCTTTGCCCCGCACATCGCCGATGACCATCCGCACCCCGAACGGCGTCTCCTGCACGGCGAAGAAATCACCGCCGATCCGTGCCTCGGCCTGCGCCGCCGTGTACCCCGCAGCCACTGCCAGCGGCCCGACGTTCCTCGGGGGCTCCGGGAGCACCGCCCGCTGGACCCTCTCCGCGACGTCCCTGGTCAGTGCCAGATCGTGCCCTTGCCGCACGATCAGCTGGTTGACCGCGAGAGCCAGCACGCCGATCACGCTGACCACGGCGAGATCGACGATCAGTGGTGTCGCCGGACGCCCGCGTTCGATGTCCACCAACACCGAGACCACGCACGTGACGCACACGACGGCGAGCGCGGAGCGGAAGGACAGTGTGGCACCCGCGATGAGTGGTGCGGCTGCCAGCAGCGGGAGCCCCGTGTACGGCTGGGGCGCGAAACGGTCCAGCAGGAGGCCGGCCACGAGGACCAGCGCCGCGAGCATCCACGGCACCTTCGCCAGTGTGGGTCGCAGGACTTTCACGGTGCATCTCCCGTCCCGGCCGATCAAGGCCCAGAACGCAGGCCCCGGCCAGCCTGTCACATCACGGACTTACCCGATCTTTCGGACACGCTCGTGGTCGCCCGCAGGGCTTGCGGCCCGGCTGCTCCGCTCCTCCGTCGTCGGCGGTGCCTCGCGCCCGGCAGAGGACACGGCGGCGGGCAAGCCGGGGCTACTGCGGATTACTGACACCGAGCAGAGGCATGTTCTTCCTCGGCCGGTTCCGTCCGCCGTAGTGCTTCTGCGCCGTAGCGCTTCTGCACGACGCGGGTGAAGGCGGACCGGACGACTGGATGCGGCAGGGCGAGGTCGCAGCCGCTGGTGGCGGTCGGACCGGCCGCTACCGGTCCGATGGCGTCTCCGCCGGGTCCAGGGACAGGGTGAACCAGGTCGTCTTCCCCTCCACAGCGGGGCGCACACCCCAGTTGTCGGCGAGGACGTCGACGAGCAGCAGGCCGCGGCCGGACTCGTCGTCGTTCTCGGCCAGGCGGGGCTGCGGCAGGTGCGGGCTGCGGTCGGCAATCTCGATGGCGAGTTCGGAGGCGTGCCGGTACAGGCTCAGGTGGACCGGGCCCTCGGCGTGCTGGACCGCGTTGGCCAGCAGCTCGGAGGTGAGGAGTTGGGCGTCCGCGGCCCGGTGGACCTCGCCCCAGGCCGCGATGACCTTGCCGACGAAGGCCCGGGCCTCGGGCACGGAGGCGGCGATGGCGGGCAGGTCGATCGCGGCGGTGGCCAGGGGCGCCTGGGGCAGTCGGGCCAGGAGCAGGGTGACGTCGTCGTCGTGCTCGGCGGCGTCGGGGAGCACGACGCCGAGGACGTGGTCGGCGGCGGCCTCCAGGTCGTTGGTGGCAGCCAGAGCGCCGGTCAGGATCGCGGTCAGGTCGGTGAGCCGCTGCTCGATGTCGCTCCCGGGGGTCTCGATCAGTCCGTCGGTGTAGAGGGCGAGGGTGGTACCGGGCGGCAGGACGACGGAATTCTGCTGGTGCGGTACGCCTCCGACGCCGAGTGGCGCGCTCACCGGAGCGGGCAGGCCGCGCACCCGCTCGCCGGGGGCGGTGATGAGGACGGGCAGGTGCCCAGCCGAGCAGACGGTCACCTCCCGGGTGTCCGGAGCGATGACGAGGTAGCAGCAGGTGACGAGCTGATCGGGGACGTCCAGGCCGGCGACGAAGGTATCCAGGGCATGCATCAGCCGCCGGGGTTCCAGCCCGATGGCTGCCAGGGCGTGGGCGGCGGAGCGCAGCTGACCCATCACGGCGGCCGCCTCCAGGCCGCGGCCCATGACGTCGCCGATCATGATTCCCACCCGGCCCGCGCCGAGCGGGATGAGGTCGAACCAGTCGCCGCCCACACCGGCGCCCTGGGTGGCGGGCCGATACCGGTGGGCGGTGGCAAGCCCGGGGATGGAGGGGGGAGTGCCCATGAGGCTGCGCTGGAGGGTGAGGGCGATGTGCCGCTGCTGTTCGTAGAGGGCGGTGAGTTCGGCCTCGACCCGTTTGAGGTCGCTGATGTCGCGGATGATGGCGCACGCACCGGTGACGGTGCCGTCGGCGCTGCGGGTGGGCCAGAGCGTGACGTCGACGTCCAGTAGCCGACCCGACCGGGTGACCCGTAGGGTTCCGAAGTGCTCGACCTTCTCCCCGCCGCACAGCCGGTCGAGGATCGCACCGACCTCGTCGGTCCGGTTGGCCGGTGCCAACAGACTTACGTGCCGGCCGATGGCCTCGGCGGCCGTATAGCCGTACATCCGCTGTGCGGCGGCGTTCCAGTAAGTGGTGTACCCATCGAGGGTCATGGCGAGGATGGCATCCTGGGAGGACTCGACCAGTCCGGCCAGTTCACTGATGCGCTGCTCGGCAGCCTTCCGCTCGCTGACGTCACGGACAGCTGCGGACACCAGCGGCCCGTCGACGGTTTCCAGCGGGCTGAGGCTGATCTCGACCGGGAACTCGGTGCCGTCCTTGCGCAGTCCGTGGAGTTCCAGCCCGGCGCCCATCGGGCGCAGTTGTCGGTTGGCGGCGTAGTGCTCGCGATGGCGGACGTGGTGCCCGCGGAACCGGCCGGGGACCAGCAACTCCACCGGCTTTCCCAGGAGTTCCTCGCGGCGGTAGCCGAACAGCGCCTCGGTCTGCGCGTTGACGAGCCTGATCGTCCCGGTGTCGTCCACGATGACCATGGCGTCGGGCGCCGCCTCCAGCAGCCCGCGGAAGAGTTCTTCGCCGATCGCCGACGTACCCCTGTCGGGTCTGGCCGGATCAGTCGTTGCCCTGCCCGCTTCTGCCATGTCGACCTCAACCGCCTCGATGTCGGTGGTGATTTCGGGCAATCCCAGCGCAATTCCGGCCCTCCCGGGACGGGGTTTCGCCTACTGGCGCTGCAATGTTCGAACGGTTGTGTGCGATGTCGGAAAACGACCGTCCGGACGGGGCGTCGGCAGCGGTCCGGGCGTGGCCTCCGAGCAGGCAGATCAAGGTGAGGACAACCGGTCACCGACGAGAGCGGGGCTTGGCGTAATCCGTGCTCCGCCCGGGGGCTCCGCAGCCGAAGGGTTGGCTATCCGAAGCGCCTCCTGGAGGACGCCGGAGTGCGGGACGGCCGGTTGCACGACGCGCGGCACACTGCGGCGGCGGTCCTGCTGATTCTTGCGTCCCCGAGCGGGTCGTGACGCAGATCATGGCATAGTCGTCCACCGCCATGGCCGCGCGGTGCCAACCCGTGACCGGCGGCATCCTGCGGGACGTCGCTCGCAGGGCTCCGGCGAGGACAGCGCGGAGGACTCCGAAACGGCCCGTTGAGACTGCGGACGAGACTACGGACGCGGACGGCCCGCGCCGGTTTCCCGGTGCGGGCCGTCTACCTGCGGAGGATACGAGATTCGAACTCGTGAGGGGTTGCCCCCAACACGCTTTCCAAATGTTCGTCCGATTGTCCGGGGAGGTCCACACGTGTCCTGACCTGTGGCGGAGCGTCCAGCCAGCCGGGCTCTGAACGGCAATGGACGGAGGTGAATGCAACCCGAGCTGCAACCACGGTGGGGGTTGTGCTCCGCCCGCCCGGGGCTTCGCCGGCGGGTGGCCGGTGAGCGGAATCGTGACCCGGGGGCGCAATGCACTGCCGTCGGGCGTAATGGAAGGACCTGCCCGGCGAACTGCACCGATTGGCGGGGTTGACCAAGCCGGGGCCGAGTGCCCGCGACAGGAGTAGGTCGGCGGTGAGTCAGGGATGAGCGGTGAGCGGCCGTCCGGCGCAGCGGGACCGGACCGGTCGGAGGGGCGCGGCGAACGCCTGCTGGGCGCGCTGCTCGATCAGTCCCGCGAGCTGCCGCCCCAGCTGATCGCTCCGCTGGTCGCCGACGCGGTGCGCGGGTTCGGCGGCCGTGACCCGGCGCTCCTGCTGCAGGACTACGGCCAGGTGGTGCTGACGCCGCTTCCGGGGCGGGGGTTGGCCGACGGGGAGCCGATGCCGATCGACGGCTCCCTCGCGGGTGCGGCCTTCCTGCGCGGTGTCCCCGTCGAGGAACCGCAGGCCGACGGGGTGCGGGTGTACCTGCCGTTGCTGGACGGCGGCGACGAGATGGGGGTCCTGGCCCTCACACTGGACGCCGTCGATGACGACCACGACCGGTTGCAGCTGCGGCGCCTCGCCGCCCTGGTCGCCGATCTGCTGATCACCAAGAGCGGCTACACCGACCGGATCTTCCAGGCCCGGCGCCTCGAACCGATGAGCGTGGCCGCGGAGATCCAGTGGTCGCTGCTGCCACCGCTGTCGATGACTGTTCCCCGGGTCGCCGTGGCCGGCATCCTCGAACCCGCCTACCAGGTGGCCGGCGACAGCTTCGACTACGCGCTCAACGACGACCTCCTGCACGTGGCCACGATCGACGCGATGGGCCACGGGCTGGACGCCGCCACCATGGCGACCGTCGCCATCGGCGCGTACCGGCACGCCCGGCGCGCCGACATCGGACTGGCCGAGATCTACGCCTTCATGGACCGGGCCATCGCCGAGCAGTTCGGGCCCGACCACTTCGTCACCGCGCAGATGATGCGCCTGGACACCGGAACCGGCCACCTTCAGTGGGTCAACGCCGGTCATCCTCAGCCGTTGCTGATCCGCGACCACGTCGTCGTCGAGAGGCTGGAGAGCGCCACCACCCTGCCGGTCGGGTTCGGCGGCGAGCAGCCGGTGATCAGCGAGCGGGTGCTGCGGCACGGTGACCGGGTCCTGTGCTTCACCGACGGCCTAGTCGAGGAGCGCGAGGCCGGCGGGGAGCAGTTCGGGGAGGAACAGCTCATCGACTGGGTCAACCGCATCGAGCGCTCGCAGGCCGGGGTACGGGCCGTGGTGCGCGCTCTCTCCCACGTCCTGAAGGAGAAGCGGGGCGGTCGTACGAGTGACGACGCGACCCTGTTCCTGATCGAGTGGCGCTGAGACAGCCGCACCCCCGCCGCGGCTCTCCTGAGCGGCCGGATCGGTCCGGCGCGGGCGGAGTACCGTGGGGATATCGGGGCGGCCCGAGCCGCCGCGCTCTGAGGGTCGGCCCTCGCTCAGCTGGCTCGGCCCGCGCCCGCGGATGGGTGGCGAGCCATGTCGGATGAAACCAGTGCTTCGCACCACGGGCTTCTGCCGGACCGGTTCCGGCAGACCGCGAAGCCGGGGACGGTCCTGTTGCGCCTGGAGACCACCCAGTCACGCGAAGGTGCGCTCGACGGCGCGTGGTGGCCGCATTCACGGGACATCAGCGCCGAACTTCCCGGCCTGGTCCGCGCGTTGACCGAACACCTCGGCCCCATCGCGAGCGTCGGCCTGGACACGCAAGCCTGGGACGACGTCCCGGCCCGCCTGGTCGTCGACGGCCGGGCGGTGCACATCGACCGGTACCCGGTCGGCGACGACACCGTGATCATCACGCGGGGCGACCGCGACCACTTCAGCCTGCTCGTCGTCCCCCCGCGGGCGAGCCAGGAGGCGGCCCTGGCCGCGATGGCCCGCGCGGTCGAGGCCGGCGGAAGCGACTCGGCACGGCAGATCCTCATCGCCACTGGCATCGGCTCCCAGCCACCGGCCGAAGCGTCCTGAGGGACGGCCTCGTGGGCCGGGCTCCTCGGGCAGACAGGAAAGGCGGGAGAGAGATGTCCGTCTACGTGAAACTCTCGGCCGACGCCCGGGCGCCGGCGGAGCCGTCGAAGGGGCCGCTGGACCTGCAGTACGAGGACGCCGCCGACGGGGTCACCTTCGAGTACGACCTGCATCCGAGTGGCGCGCTGCGCGTCCTGCGGGTCTTCGAGGACACGCCGCACCGGATCGAGGCGTGCTTCAGCGCCGGGGCGTGGCTCCAGGTCGTGGGCACCTACCTGCGAAGCGGCTCCGAGTACTGACGGCGATCCGTTCCGGGCGAACCGCAGGCCGTCGGCGGCGGTTTGCCCGGCTGCTCAGCGGTAGCCGGGCGGAGTCCACCGGTCGCGGTTGACCCGTCCCGCCCATACCGTCGTGTCCGGGGGTGGGATCGTCGGCACGGGAGGCCAGGATGCGGCACTACCGATGGGTTCTGGAGACGCAGGACGACGACGGCCACTGGTCCCGGCAGGACGGCAAGCACATCCAGAATCCGCTGGAGTACGACGGGCCGCCCCAGCGGGCGGCCAACCACCTGCGGGAGGTGTTCGTGCGCACGCTCTCCCGGCCTGCTCCCGGCCCCCGGGCGATCAGGATCCGCCTCTGGGAAGAGGCCGATGCCGACGGCCTGCCCCAGGCCGAGGCCGAATGGTCACGCGAGTGACACACCCGGCCCTGCGGCCGTACGGGCGGCTCCCCGTTCCGCGGACTACGCGGGTGTCGGCCAGGAGGCGGCCCGGCTGCGGGCGACATCCGCCCGCCTGCCGGCCTCACCGGCGCCGTCGGAGGGAGCGACGGCCGACGGCAGGAAGCCGGAACGCGACTCCGGCCCCTGCGCGCCGCCGCCCGTCCACGGCGGAGGAACGAGGGCGGCCGCTCAGACACGCCCGTAGCGGACCGCCTGGTCGGCGAACTCCCGGGCCATCTCCTCGGAAACGGTCGGACGGGTGCGGTGGATGGCGTCCAGGTAGTCCTGGGTGCTGGGCTGCGTCCGCTCCCCCGTGTCGAGCGTGCGCTCGAACGCGCTCTGGGCAACCGCCATGGCGACCTGCCTGATGTCGGCGGGAGTGAAGCCCTCGCTGGCTTCGGCGAGGACCGCGGTGTCGGCGGCGGTACCGGTTTTCGCCGTGTAGCCGGCCCACAGCACGTCGCGGGCCGCGGAGTCGGGTGGCCCGACCGGCAGGACGTAGTCGAACCGGCCGTGACGCAGGAACGCCGGGTCCAGGGTGGTCACCGAGTTGGTGGCGCAGACGAGGAGCCGGCCGTCGCGGTCACGGAACCGCACGATCGACTTGAGGAGTTCGTTGACCACGCCGACCGACGCGGGGGCGGCGAGGCTGCGCGTACCGGCGACCTCCTCGACCTCGTCGATGAAGAGCAGCACGTGGTCGAGCTGCGCCACCTCCTCGAAGCGGCGGCCGAGTCCGGTGGCCAGCCCGTCCTCGGACGCGAGCCGGGAGGGGAAGAGCTCGACGAACGGCCAGCCGAGCCGACCGGCCACGGCCCTGGCGAACGTGCTCTTGCCCGTGCCCGGCGGACCGAACAGCACGACCGCGCGGGGTGGCTCCACTCCGTGGGCGTCCGCCAGCTCGGGATTCGCCAGGGGCAGCACCAGGCGCCGTTCGATGAGCCGCTTCTCGTCGGCCATGCCCGTGAGTTGCTCCCAGAGGCGGGCTTCGGGCATGACCGCGCCCAGCATGGCCAGGACCGTCGAGCCCTGGGCGCTGACGGCCTCCGACTTCTCGAAGTACGTGAGCCCCCGGCGGGGGCGGAATCCGGAGTTGACCAGTGCGGTGGCGCCGGTCTCCTCATCGGGCAGTATCGCTGCGACGATCCTGGCGCCGTCGTCCCGCAGACGATGCTCCAGCGCGGACAGCAAGGCGGAACCCATGCCCAGGTTCCGCCAGGCGGGGTGCAGGGCGATGCGCAACACCCATGCCCGGTCCCCGTCCACCCGGCCCACCGCCGCGCCCACGAGATGTCCGTCGGCCACCACGACGACGCTCGGATTCCGTGCCTGCAACGCGGCGACCACGTCGGAGAGGCGGAAGACGGCGGCGCGGTCCGTGGTGGCGCTCTCGGCGTCGAGCCGGACCACCGCTTCGAGGTCGTCCAGTGTGAAGTCCCGAACATGCCATACAGCCATACGCCGCTCTCGAACGTCGCGCGCCCCCGGACTTCCATCATCGGGCGACGCCGGCGCGGCCGCCTGCCTGGACGAGCGGCCATGACCGGTTCGCGCCGGGGGCGGGCATAGCGGTGCCGGACCGCTCAGCCGAGCAGGAGTTCTGCCGCTGGGGTGTGGTTCCCGGTCGCCGAGGCGCCGGCCATCGCCGAAGCGGCCGTCGCCGGGTTGGTGCCGGGCGGCACCACCAGCAGCAGGAAGTGGTCCTGGAAGCCCCGGGTGACACTGACCGTCGCGTCGCTGCCGGCGAACCAGTTGATCCTGATCGTCAGGCCGTTCGCCGCGACGGACCGGGGCACGCCGTCCCAGGCCGTGGTGTCGAGGCCGACCCGGACGATGCGCCCGAAGTGGGCGCCGAGCGCGGTGATCAGGTCCGGCAGTTCGGCGAGCACGTGGTTCGAGCGGGGCCACCAGGCGCCGTCGAAGACACCGTCCCGCGACATCGTCGGCTCCAGTTCCAGCCGCGGCAGCAGCGGGGTGCCGGGCACCGACCACGGCCCGGAAGAGGAAGAGGTGGGGAAAGGAATCGGCATCATGCGAAGCCGCCCGTCCGGTCCACGAGGGACCCATCACGACCCAGGGCGACGTCGGCGCTGATGCCGATGTGCGGAATGTCCTCGGTTGTCTCCCACGCTACTCCGCAGCGGTCTCCTCCGGGCCGCTCGCCACGGGAGTAGAGTCGTAGGCATCCAGGGCATGCCGCATTCCGGTACCCGTTCCGGCTTCGTTCTGGGTGAAGGACAGCCCGGCAGCCCCCGGCGGGCAGCCAGAGACGGGAACGGTGAACGCCGTTGTCCACTTCTCCCTCCCCGCAGTCGGCACGGCGCAGCCACGGCCTCACGGTCGCCGACGCCATGGAACCCTGCGACTACCAGATAACCGACGACAGCACCGTCGACCAGGCCAACGACGTCTTCCGCAGCGCCGACGTCGAGTACCTGCTCGTCCGCGACCACGACGGCCGGTGCGAGGGGCTGGTCACCCGCGCCGGACTCCGTCCGTTCCTGACCCGTTCCTGGTACACCGAGCTGGCCACGATCAGCATCACCTCGCACCAGCGCGGCCCGTTCGCCTGGCCGACCATGGGCCTGGCCCTGGCCGCGCTCACGATGCGGATCAAGCACCTGGCGGTCTGGCCCGTCGTCGACGAGGACGGCTACATCCTCGGCGTACTCACCGCGGACCGCGCCACCGGCCTGCTCGCCGTCGCGCCGACTCCGTGAAGCGCCCGGTGTTTCCCGCCGTTCGGTGAGAACCGGGCGGACTACTGAGACCAAAACTGAGACCACGACATGACGAAGGCCCGGACCGCTGAGCGGCCCGGGCCTTCGACTGCCCTACTGGGCAAAGGCGGAGGATACGAGATTCGAACTCGTGAGGGGTTGCCCCCACCGCTTTCCAACTGTTCGTCCGGTTGTTCGCGGGCGGTCGCAGGGGTCCTGGCCTGGTACGAAGCAGCTCGCCCTGCGGTAGTCGGACGGTGCCGGACTGGCGTGAATGCAACCAGAACTGCAACCAGAGCGGGTAGCGAGGTGAGAGGGCGCACGCAGGGGCTGTCAGGGCAGGAGGAGACCCCAGTAGGCCGCCCAGGGGACGAACACCGCGCCGGCGGCCAGTAGAAGGCCGAGCCGGGTCTGCTCCAGCGGTGACAGCACAGGCCGAGTGCGCCGCCATGTGACCACGGTCCACGCGGTTGCGATGACAGTGACAACGGCCAGGCACTGGACGGCGAGCCAGACCGCCGGTCGGCCCAGGAGCACTGGTCCCAGCATGTTGGCCGCTGTGATCACGCAGAAGAGCAGGTAGCCGACCGCTCCTGTCGTGGCGGCCAGCCCGGCTCCGGCGAGCCAGCGGGCCGGTCGGCCCAGCGGCGCGGGGGTTCGGCCACCGAGGAGCCTGCGCACGGCACCGACCAGCGGGTAACCGGCGAACCCGGCGGCGAACAGCACGATGGCCACCAGTTGGAGCCAGGACGACTCGTACCAGCTCAGCGGGGGCAGTGTCCGGCTCTGCTGGTCCTGATGCGGAGCGGGGTCGATGCTGACCGGGGGAAGGCCTTCGCTGTCACTCAGCCGCTGAATCCAGGACGCCTCGTAGCCGGCGTAGTCGGCCGGAAGCGCTGACGGCCGGTCGAAGCCGTCGCCGTCGGTCAGGTGCAGGTTGTGGCGAACCGCTGGGACGAAGTGGATCGTGTAGTGAGTGTTGCCACCCCGGTCCAGCGCCTGCCGGATGATCTGGGCGCTCTCCGCGGGTGCGGCCTCGCGGTCGAGCTCCCCCCAGAGGGCCAGGACGGGCTGGTGCACGCCTTCCCAGGCGGGCACCGGGTCGTAGTCAGCTTGCGGGAACAGTCCCGCGCCGACCAGTTGCCGGGTGGAAGTGTCCTGAAGGGCATTCAGCAGGGAGCCGGACACCCGCTGGTGACTGAGGAACTCGCCGTAGGACCATGCCTGTTGCCGGGCGGGGGTGAGCCCCACCGCGCCGGCGGTGATCAGGAACGCCACGTCGGCGGAGCGACTGGCGGCCAGGGAGGCCGGCCATGCTCCCTCGGACAGGCCCCAGAGCCCGACCCTGTCGCGGTCGACGTCCGGCCGCTCCCGGAGGAGATGGAGGCCGGCGAGGGCGTCGTCGGCGAGCAGCGAGTAGTCCCGGTGGACCATCGAGTACCCGGTCGTCCGCTTGTCATAGATCAGGGTGACCACACCGTGACGTGCGTACGCCTCCGCGGCGGTCCGCAGTTCCGCCCGTCCGCCGGGCCCCGCTCCGGACAGCATCACCAGGCCCGGGTGGCGCGCGGTGGCGCCCTGCGAAGCAGGTGCCACGACCGTTCCGTGCAACTCGACGCCACCGGCCCCAGCGAAGGAGACCTCGCTGGTCGTGAGATCCGCGGGGCTGGCCGCGGCGGGACCCGCGGGTAGCAGAACCATCGCGACGCACGCCAGGACCAGGGAGACCACGACGCGACGGCAGGTGGTGACGACCTCCGCGAGGGCGGTGAGCGACCCGGCCCGGCCCCTGTCCCGCTTCCCGATTCTCACTGTGCGCATGGCGGTCGTCCCCCTGGTGCGGGCCGCCCCGGCGGCCGTCGATTTCGTACCGCCAGCCTCGTTCACCGCACCCTGACGGTCCATGAGGAGCGCCCCCGGATGAGGGTTGGGATAACACCAGCGCGCCGGGAAGGCTTCGGGACGTGGTCGGACAGGGTGAACGCAACCAGGAACGGAAACCCGGGGCGAAGGGACCGGCCGTGGGACCTGTCATCAGGTCGTGTAAGTCCCGGGCATGTCCGGTCGGGCACAACGGAGACCAAACCGAGACCAGAGACGACGTCGGCCCCGACCGCTGAAGCGGTTGGGCCTTCGAGCTGCCCTGGCGGGCAGGTGGCGGGCGAACTGCTGCGGAGGTCGAGATCGCGAAACGACGAAGGCCCGGACCACTGGTGCGGTCCGGGCCTTCTGCCGGCGGAGGATACGAGATTCGAACTCGTGAGGGGTTGCCCCCAACACGCTTTCCAAATGTTCGCCCGGCTGTCCGGTGGCGGCCCTAGGCGTCCTGACCTGCGGCGGAGCGGCTCGTTCGCCAGGTTTCGGACACTGCTGTACGAGGGTGAATGCAACCGAAACTGCAACTGTGCCGAGTGTCGACGGCCTGCTGATCAGTGGGCCGGGGTGGCTTCTCGATCCAGGGTGCGCTTGATCACGCGGATGCCCTGGTCGACCATTTCGGCGATGGGCTCCCCGAGGCTGTCCGGTGTCACGTCGGTGATCCAGACGAAGCGACTGCGGTTCTCGGTGTCGCTGACGACCTGCATGGACGCGTGGTGGTGCTTGGGCTTCAGGGAGCCGCCGATCACCGAGTAGGCGATGCGCCGGGCCTCGTCGTCGATGTCGACGATCAGCTCGTGCACCACGGTGCCGCTCGCGAAGGTCACGATCCTGATGTCGCCCTCGACGCGGGTGCCGGTGACAAAGCCCGGCGCGAGGCGTTTGTGGACCTCACCGAAGTCGCGGACAGCGGCCCAGACGTTTTCGGGAGTGTCGTCGATCAGGATGTCGCGGTGGATGGACGCCATGGGTGGGTCTCCTCGCTGTGGGGGTGCTCAGTTGCCAGTGGTGTCGGCGGTGAGACAGAACGGGTGGCCCTCGGGGTCGGTGAGGACGATCCACTGGCCGTCGCCCGGCTGGAACGCGGGGCGGGAAGCTCCGATGCCGAGCAGTTCCTCGGTCGCGCCGTCCAGGTCGGTGACGGTGAAGTCGAGGTGCATGTACTTGGCGCCGTCGGGCCAGCCCGGCGCCTGGTGACCCTCGACGCGGACGAAGGCGAGCTGGACCGGGGTGCCGTCGCCCAGGGACGCGAAGTCCTGGTCGCTGTAGGTGATCTCCCGCCCGGTGGCCTTCTGGTAGAACGCGGCGAGCGCGGCCGGATCAGCGCAGTCGATGACGACCGTGCTGAGCTGCTTGAGAACAGGCATCCTGATAACTCCTGAGTGTCGGTGCTGGACGAGGCGCGAAGGGAACGGCCCTCGCACCCCGCCAGCGTGCCCCCCGCGACAGGCCCCCGTCTTGAACATCCTTGCGCGGCTGTCAGACCGGCCGCGTAGCGTTCGAAGGGTGCTCACCGCCGTTCCCGTCGCCACCCGTCCCGACTTCGGCATCAGCGCGGTGGCCTGCCGCGACGACCACACTCGCTGGTCGGTACCGGAAGTTCGCGACGACTACCGCGTGGTGCTCGTGCGCCGCGGGCGGTTCCGCAGGATGGCGGCTGGCGTGCCCGCCGACATCGACGCGACCCTGGCCTATGTGGGAGCCCCGGCCGAGGAGGAGAGCTTCGCCCACCCCGGCGGTGGTGATCTCTGTACGGCGATCAGCGTGACGCCGAAGCTGTGGCGCTCCCTGGCCGGGGACGTCGCGGGGCAGGCCGCGCGGACGGTTTACGTCGACCCGCGCCTGGACCTGGCCCACCGTCGCCTCCTCGCCGCTGCTGAGTCGGGAGATGTCGACTACGCGCTCTCCGAGGAACTGCTGGCTCTCCTGTCGACCGCCATCGGCCGGATCACGACCGGACGAACACCGATCGCCGGAGCGTGCGCCCGACACGGCCGGGACCTCGTGGCAGCGGCCCGCGAGGCGATCACTGAAGGAGACCCGGCCTCGGACACGCTGTTCTCCTTGGCCGAGTTGCTCGGCGTCTCTCCCTACCGGCTGAGCCGGGCGTTCCCGCGTGAGCTTGGTGTGTCGGTGACTCGCTACCGCCACCGCGTCCGTATCGGCAGGGCCCTCGACCGCCTGGAGGTCGGCGAACAGAGCCTCAGCACCCTCGCCGCCGACCTCGGTTATGCCGACCAGGCTCATCTGACCCGGACCATGCGCCAGTACCTGGGCCACACGCCGACGGCGGTGCGACGGCTTCTGGCGTCCGCACACTGACCATGCCTACCTTGGCGGGGCGGGGCCGACCGAGACGGAGGACGACGTTGGCCCGGACCGCGATGCGGTCCGGGCCAACGGTTGAGCTGGCGGAGGATCCGGGATTCGAACTCGTGAGGGGGTGTCCCCAATGCGCTTCCGCTGAGCCCCCTGATCCGGCCCATGTCGAGGAGCTTTCCGCGATGGCTTGGCGGAGCCAGCAGGATGGTGCGATCATCCACCGATCGTTCCCGGTCCACGACGATGACCGGATTCGGACCGGACAGGGGGAGTTGGACGTGCCCAGCACCGAACTGAGCCGCAGCTACGACATTGCGGCGACCCCCGCCGCTGTGCTCTCACATCTTGCGGAGCCCGAGAACTACATCGGTCTCTCCCCGCTGCTCGTGGACGTGCGGGACGTGCGGTGCGAGGGCGGGGTGACACACTACGCGGCCGTCGAGCGGTTCCGGTTCCTCGGACTGGTCAGCCACGACAACATCATCCAGGTCACCCTGCGCACCGAGAGCGCCCGGCTGCCGGGCGAGGCGACGGTCAGTGGCGAGGTGGTCAGCCCTGGTGGCGTGCGGATGGACTACCGCTTCGCCGTCACCGCGCGGGACGGCGGTGGCTCTGTGGTGGTCGACACGCTGCGGCTGCACGCGCCGTTCGGCCTGCTCCGCTACGCGGCTGGGAAGGCCGGAGCGGTGCAGGCCGAACGCGGCCGAGTGCTGGCCCGGCGGTTGGGCGCCGGCAACTGAGGCGGGCGGGCCAACTGCTGCGGAGGTCGAGATCGCGAAACGACGAAGGCCCGGACCACTGGTGCGGTCCGGGCCTTCGCGAAGGCGGAGGATACGAGATTCGAACTCGTGAGGGGTTGCCCCCAACACGCTTTCCAATTCTGCTCAGCACTGTTCGGGGGCGTTCATACCCGTTCTGACCTGTGGCGGAGCGAGTCTGGGGCTATCGGCTGAACCTCGGCGGACGGCAATGAATGAGACCAGAAATGAGACCACCCGCCATCGGCCTCTGGCCGGCACGGCGGTGCCGCCGTGGGCATGGGCATAGGCCCAGGCTGATCTTCAGGCGATGGTGCTGCAGCAGGCGTCCGGCGCGGTGGCGCGCTTGCAGAGGGGCCGGCTACCGGGGAACGGCCACAGCCATGAGGTCGCCGTCGCCGAGGTGCAGCCAGCCGCGGCCTGGGGTGGACGATACGCCGACGAGAGAGGTTGCCGAGGCGCTGCCGATCAACTTGCCGGACGTGTTGGCCTGCGGTGCGAGTAGGAGGCCCCGGCGCGCCTTGGTCAGTTCGCTCAGCCACTTCATGCTGTGGTCGATCTCCCGCTCGTCGCCGGCTGCGACCAGAGCTGCACCTTCGCTGGATCCGTTTTGGAGCAGTCGCCTCAGCACACGGGACGCACCGCAGTCCGCCAGCACTTCGGCGTCGTCCATCACCACCACCACGGGGTCGTCCCGCGTAGCCGTGTCCAACACCTCCTCAAGTTCCTGACGTTCGATGTCGTCCTGGACGAGGCAACCCAGCACAGACGGCCGCTCCGCCAGTTCGCGCAGCGGGGAAGGTCGTGGCGCTACTAGGAGGAGCCGCGTGCCGCCCGCCAGCAAGGAGCGCGCGACGGTCGTCAGCGCGGTGGAGCGCCCCGATCCAGCTGGTCCGGCAATGGTGAAGGCGGGAGTGGATCCGGCTGCTAGATCGGGACCGTGGGCGGAGAGGGGGTCGCCTCCGACACCTGCGAGCGCCCACAGTCGTGGTACCGCTGAGGGTCGCATCGCCCACGCTTCGTCAAAGCCGATGTCCGACGGTAGGGAGTCGAAGCGCAGCTGTCGCTCCAGAGCCTCACGGGCCGTGCTCCAGAGCCCCAGCAGCAGCGTGTGGTCCTCCAATTGCAGGTGCGCCGCGTTGGAGAAGGCGATCAGCGCTTCGCGGTCGGGCAGCTCGTCATGGGTGTACCAGCGGATCCATCTGTCCGCCGAGATCCCTGTCTGGTGTTCCAGCTCAGTGAAGGACCAATGGTGTTTGAGCCGGTGCTCTTCGAGGCAGCGTTGCACAGCGATGAGTTCCCGACGTGCGGGGGAGCGGGCCACCTCGAACTCGTGGCTCTGCACCCCGTAGAACGTCGCATTCGCCGGGCGGTGCTCCTCCAGCGCGTCCGCCATCCTGGCGAATCCATCGCTACGGCGAACCACGCCGAGGAAGACCCTGAGTGCGTCCTTGTCGTCCCACAGCGACTGCGCCGCATTGATGATCAGGGACTTCAGCGATTCCAATGCGGCGTCGCCCTGCGTGTCGTTGTCTGTTTCCTCGCCGGGCTCCGTGTTGTCGTCCTGGAGGCTTGCGTGCGCCTGGGCGACCGTCTCGCTGACGGCCAGCTTCCACAGCTCCTTGAACCGGTCGGCCACAGTGTCGTCATCATGGCGGGCGATCTCGGCAAGGGCGCGGACGATGAGGTCGAGGCGGCCTAGCGGCGGCAGGTCGGTCTTCTGGAAGACATCCAGGACCGCTTGGTGGTTGACGATCCAGAAGCCCTGAGTGTCCTTGCCGATCCGATCCCGGATGCCCCGTGCGGACGGGAGCCCCGCGTCCAGTCTGAGGTCGTGGAGATCGCCGTTCAGCTTTTCCAGACAGGGCTGATGGGAGAGGTCCGGCCTCGTCCACAACTGAGCACTCACGGTTCCTCCCCCGGGGCAGAGTTCATAAGTCGTCAGCCCGGCACTCGACGGCGCCGGCCATTGTCAGACTCTGTCACAGGCCGCGCGCTCGCGGCCCCGGTTGGCCAATGTCGTCAGGGACTGTCCGGGGCCGTCAGCGGCAGCTGCCGGTGACCCACGCTGGCTGTGGCAACGGCAGTAGGCCGGTCACCGACGGAAGGCAAGTCCTATGGAACAGCTCAGTGTCCGCACCGTCGTCCTCCTCCTGGTGGGCATCCTCGCTGTCGTTCTCATCGTGCGCGCACCGACCCTCGGGTTCGCCATGGTGGGGGCGACTGCAGTGGTCGCGCTGCTGGCCCAACTCATGGGTAGGGAGTGAGGCTGCCGCCCGAGAGCACCGCGTGCAAGGCCGCACTGGTGCTGATCACTCTCGGCGAGCTAACTGACCCGGATGCCTCCGACTGAATCGCTGGTGCGGCTCCGGCCATCCTGGGGATCAGTAGTAACTGCAACTACGGAACGACGAAGGCCCCGACCGCTGAGCGGTCGGGGCCTTCGTTATGGCTGGTCGGCCATGGCGGAGGATGCGAGATTCGAACTCGTGCGGGGTTGCCCCCAACGCGCTCCCCACGATTCACATTTAGCTCTGCTGCGGCCAGCGGCTGCGGCTCTGAAAGTACTCGAGAGCCGCGGGTTCCTCCGTGAACTCAAGCAGGCCGCCTACCCTGTCTGCCAATAGAGCTCGGACCTCGGATGGTGTGGCGAAGAAGAACTCGCGTCGAGCGTTGACGAAGTTGACCCGTCGATCGGCGAACGCCTTATGGAGTTCGGACTCCAGTGCCACGGCGTCCTCGGAGAAGAACAAGGCATGGACGTCGTACCGGAACGGCACTGAAGCGTCGCCGAGCTCGCGGACGCGGTCCATCGGGTCGAGGCGGCGGGTCATGCCGATCTTGACGATGTTCGGACCGAAGGCGCCGATGTTCGAGATGACGTATACGTAGCCGGCGCGGATGTTCGCGATGCGGTAGTCGTTGGCTGCGATGGCTTTCTCGATGTCAGCGAGTCGGCCGGAGAGTTCGGTGGCGGCGGTGTCGTCGCCGTTGGCGCGGAGGGATGCCAGGACGCTGATGTAGTGCGCTCGTTCTTTCTCGAGTCGCTCCTTCTCTGCGGCCAACTCCTGCTCAGCCCGGCGCTGTTCGCGGAGAAGCTGGCGCTCCTGGCGGGCGTGTTCGCGCTCTTCCTGCACCTTCATCTGGAAGTCAGCAGTCAGCTCGAGCTCAGCGACTCGCAGAGCGTGATACTCGGGGTTGATCCGCATCTCCATGATTGCCCCGAGCTTCTCGACCGCCGTGACCGCCGACTCCAGCCGCTTCTGCGCGGTGCGCACGTTCCCTGACCTCAGCGAGCGTACGCAGTTGTCGGCCTCGGCGTTGTAGGCCCGCAGCATCAGCTTGGACAGATCGCCGACAAGTTTCCGTCCTCGGGCTAGAGATCCGTCGAACGTGAACATGTCTGCGGCGAGGATCGCGCGGCTGCTCTTGATGACGTCGTCGATCTGGCCTTCGAGACTGCGCAGCCGGTCTTTGTAGGCCGCCGCGTTCTCCAGAGGATGGTGGTAGCGGTAGATGCCGACGTCCTGCAAAGCGCGCTGGTCGCTGAGATCGATCACGTCGGCGCCACTCTGTGCGGCGGCGAGTGCCGCTTCGAGATCGGCGATACGGGCCAACAGTGGCGCGGGGTCGACTCCGCGGAACGGTGGCAGAGTCGGTGGGATGGCAGATGTCTGGTCTGGCCCAGTTCCCGGTGACCCTTGCGCCGGGTCCGTGGGAGCCTCGGTGGTTGGCGCGGTCGCGGACTCGTCGAAGTCGTTGTCCGATTCGGACTCGTCGTCGGGCACGAAGAGGTGCCAGCCAGGTGGTGGGGTCGGCCAGGTCGGGTCAGGCTTCCATCCTGGCGGGGGAGTCCAACCTTCGGGCGGCGTGGGCCACCCCGGCGGTGGGTTGAATCGCACTGTCACTGCCCTCGAACGCGGATGCCGCGACTGGTGTCAGCCTTGACCAGGCCGAATGGCGACTTCGACATTGCGGCACCGAGGTGCTGCAACGTGGCCTGGGGGATCACTTTGGCCAGATCGAAGCTGTTGAAGGTCTCGCGGTCCGCGGCAACGATGACAAGAGGAACAGTGGTTGGGCGGCCGGTGGCGGGGTCGATCGTATCGACGCCGACCGTCAGCGCGATCGAGTGGACTTTGCCGGCGCGGTCGGCCTCGAAGACTTCGTGGAGACTGCGAACTGCGACCTGCCAGACCGCGTTCGCGTACCGCTCCTTCTTTTCGCGAACGGGCAGGTCAGTTGAGGCAATCTCGTCCTTCGCCTTCACGTATCGGTACGCCTTCACCGCGGGTATGGTTGAGGGCTCTGGAACGCTGACTGTAAGCGTGAGTTCGCGGGATGCGAGATTGAACGCATGGTCGTGCTCGACCGGGAAGACCTCGGGGTAGACCGAGTTGGACAGGACGATGCCGACGTATTCTTGGATCGCGGATTCGACATCGAAGGCAAGGTCGTTGATGAGCTTACTGACCTTGGCGTTGTGAGCCGACGCCTCAGCCTCGCGCTTTTCGCATTCCTGCTTGTATTTCTCCTCGGCGGCAGATAGTTCCGCCACGCGCTTGGCTTCCAACCTCTCGCGGCGGGCCATTTCCTTGAGGTAGCTGCTGTGGACAGCATTCCTGGTGCGCTCCCAGTAGCCATGCGCGTTTTCAAAGGCGGCCCGGGCTTCCTCGATGGCCTGTTGGTGCCGTTTTTTGCCGCCAAGCATGGCTGAGAGTCCGCTGGGTGCGGTCGGCTCCTGATACACGGGCTCAGGCGCGTAGTGCGGCTCTGTAACCTTGGGCGCAGGGACAGCCAGGCCACGAGGAATGAACGGAGGATGCTCGACCTTCGAGATCTTCAATGATTCGAGATCGACAAAGTCGTCTATGCCCAGGGTCCACGCAAGCAGACTGTCGATGTCGGCAAGGTCGCTGGCCAGATCGGTGTTCATGGACTCGACTTCGGCGAGCCTGGACTCCACATGGAGTCGCGCAGCCTCACGCTCCGCGGCCTTCTTCTCGGCGGCAGAGGCTCTCGCCGCCGCCACCTGCGCGCGTTCGTATGCCCTCATGGCGTGTTCGGCTTGGCGCTGCGCTGCAAGATGAGCACGATGGGCGGCGGCCTGCTGCTGGCGTCGGCGCTTCTCCGCTTGCTGCGCCTGGTAGTTCATCTCCGCGAAGAAGCCGCGACGTTTGCCCATGACATCCCCTACAAGACCCGGTACCGAGGATCAAACCTTGCGAGTTTCACCGTAGCGATGATCACTGCCGCTGGCGGGCTTAACCCAGGATTGAGGGCGCAGGTCGCTGCAGGTCCCGCGCAGGTAGCAGGACGATGGCAGCGGCGCGGGGGATACCGATCTGTGGGGCGGCGAGGCCCATGCCCTTGGCGAAGGAGTGGACGCGGCCGATCCGGTCGAGGGCGGTGAACAGTTCGTCGACCACGGTCTGGGCGGCGGTGCCCTCGGTCGGCAGGTCGAACGGCTCGGCCGGGTGATTGAGGATGGGGGTGCCCTGTTGGACGATGCCGAGGGACTGCATCTGCTGGCTGGGAGGCACCTTGAGCACCTGTTCGGCGCGGCGACCGACGCGAAGCCAAACGGACCTCTGATCCACGCTACCGGCGGTGCCCTGCTGCCTTCCCCGTTTCGTCTCTGCGCATGGCGGTCATCGACAACTCGGCGAGGCGCGGGAGGAGTTGAACGTCGAGCTGTTCGACCGGGTGAAGGAGACCTCGGTCGCAGGTCTCAGCGACCCACATCGCGCAGTTGGCTCGTGGGTAGGCGGGGTTGATGCCGATCTCGCCCTTCGGGACCGTCCCGTTGAACGGGGCGGGGACGCCCTCGGTGTTCCAATAGGCCCATGCCTCCATGGCCTTGGCCTGCTCGAAGGCGAGGTAGAGCTGCGGGTAGCGGTCGATGACCCGTAGGTCGCGAAAGACGAGCTGTCCCAGCAACCCCGGCGCCGCTTTGGTGAGAGTGTCGAAGTCCGAGTGGTGGAGGGTGAAGGAGGCCGCGTCCTGACCGGGGGCGAGCGCCACGGTGGCGAACAGGTGCGACAGGCGCCTCCTCGTGTACTGGGCGACTCCGGCGGTCAGGCCGGTCTCGATCTGGCCGACGAGGTCAAGGAGGCGGTCGTGTCCTGGGTTGAAGCGGGATAGGTCGAAGAGTTTGTCCATGCCCTGGACGGCGGTGAAGGCGAGCTGCTTGTAGAGGCGGTTGTTCATCTCCCCCAGCTCTGCGTAGGCCTTGGTCTCGTGGCTGGTGGAGTGGAGCATCAGGTACTCGGAGAGCACCTCGAAGTAGAGGTAGCCGAGGAACGGGAATGCTGGCACGGTGGCGGCGAGTTGGTCGATGAAGTCGGTGTCCGGCGTTGGTGTTCCGGTGGCGTTGGCGAGGGCAGTGTCGAGGAAGGGCGCCGCAGCCTGGATGCGTTGCAGGGCGGCGCGGCGGAGCTTGGCGTCCTCGTGCTCGGTGAGGAAGCTGCGGTGGGTGAAGTAGGTCCGCAGGTGGATGGCGCCGAGGCGGAGGTAGTTGATGCCCTTGGGTGGGGCCGGGGCGTCGGGGGTGATCTCGAAGACAAGGGTGCGGGTGTGCTTCTTGGTCTCCAGGAGGTAGGAGCCGAGGTTGTGGGGGCGCAGACCGGCGGGTTCCGGGGTGAGGGGCGCGCAGTAGAGGGCGGCCACGAGGCAGCCGCTGGAGGCGTAGAGGTGTCCGCTGGCGCGGATGGCGTCGAGGGCGACGGTGGTGTGCATCAGGTGGATGGGGCGGCTGGAGACGAGCGTCTCGGTCATGGCGTTGCCGCGTAGGAGCCAGCCGTTGGGGGTGTCGTGTTCGAGGTGGGATCGCCAGTCGGCTTCGGTCTCGGTGAGGCCGACGGGTCCGGGGCGGGTGGGGGTGGTGGTGTGGTCGGTGTGGGCGTTATCCCATTCGGCGTGCATGGCGCGGCCTCCTTCTAGCAGGTGGGGTCGAGGATCTGGCGGGCGTGGATGAGCGCTCCGTGGTTGCTGGCGCCGTCGAGGCGGGCCTGTTCGCTGCGGACGACCAGGTCGTGGGCGACGGCGTGGAGCCAGGCGGGCGGCACGAGCCGCAGGTGGGACGGGTCGGGCCACCAGCGGGCGAGGGGGAGCCGGTAGCGGTCCAGGCAATCGGCGGCCTTGAGTAGGTCGATCAGGTGCGGTGCTCGCTGGTAGACGCGGTTCTGCTGCACGGTGAAGCGCTCGTACGGCACGTCGTGGAGGCTGATGGCGGTAGCGGCCTGCGTGAGGGCGTCCTGCGGCAGCTCCCGGCCGACCAGGCCGGTGACGGCGGCCTGGTTGCGGGTGAACCATGCAGCTGCCCGCAGGCCGTGGCCGAGGTCGTCCCGGTCGTTGTGGCGCTGGCAGTCGTGGACGGCTGCGGCGACGCACAGCGCGGCTCTGTGGTCGCGGTCGAGCCCGTACTCCTGGGCGAGGACCGACGAGAGCAGCGAGACGCGGGCGTTGTGCCGGACGCCGTGGACCGAGTCGGCGCACCGGGGCTCCGCGAACCAGGTGACGTCCGGTACCAGCATGAGCGGCGGGTGTGGCAGGGTGGGCGGCGCGGCGGAGACCTCGGGCCGCATCCCGGTGATCCAGGTCAGTGTGGATTGGTCCATGACCTGGTGGTCCGGAAGCATCCGGTTCTCGGCGAGTTCTCTGAGCGACGCGGCGCCCGAGCGGTGTGTTCGTTGGGCCATGTCTGTTTCCCCGAAGGGATGGGTTCGGTGGGCTTGAAGCTGGGCGTGGCGGTTCTGACCATGGGCACGCGGCCGAAGGAACTGGCCGAGCTGCTGGCCTCGGTGGAGATGCAGACCGTCCCGGCCGCGAGGGCCGTGGTGGTTGCCCAGGGTTGCCCCCTGCCGGAGCTACCGGCGTGGGTGGAGGGCGTCGAGCTGGCCGAGAACCTCGGGGTGACCGGCGGCCGGAACGTGGCGCTGGAGCACCTGCGTGACGTGGACGTGGTGATCGACCTGGACGACGACGGTCTTCTGGTCGCCGACGACGTGTTCGCGAGGATCGAGGCCCTGTACGAGGCCGACCCCCGGCTGGGCATCGTCTCCTTTCGGATCGCCGACGAGACCGGGCTGACCCAGCGCCGCCACGTTCCCCGGCTGCGGGCCGGCGATCCGATGCGCGGTGGCGAGGTGACCAGCTTCCTCGGCGGCGGCCACGGACTGTCGACGAAGATGCTGGCGCAGGTCGGGGACTGGCCGGACGCGTTCTTCTTCGCGCACGAGGAGACCGACATGGCCTGGCGGGCGCTCGACGCGGACTGGCGAGTGCTGTACGCGCCGGAGTTGCTGCTGCAGCACCCGCGGACCAGCCCGACCCGGCACGCGTTCTTCTACCGGGTGAACGCCCGCAACCGCGTGTACCTCGCGCGCCGGCACCTGCCCGCTGTGCTGGTGCCGGTCTACCTCGGCGTGTGGGTGGCGCTCACGGTCGCCCGCACGCGGAATGCGGCCGGGCTGAAGGCGTGGTTCTCCGGCTTCGCCGAGGGCTGGCGCACACCGTGCGGTCGGCGCAAGCCGATGCGCTGGCGCACGGTGTGGACCATGACCCGGCTCGGCCGGCCCCCGATCATCTAGGCCGCAGCCGCCCGGCGCATCCAATCCGGGATCGCGCCGGGGTTCGCCCGCAGCCAGGCCACGTACCGGGCGACGCCCTCCTCGATGGTGGTCGCCGGCCGCCAGCCCAAAAGCTCCTCCATCCGCTCCACGGAGGCGTACCCGCCCTCAGGGTCGCCGGGCGGCATCGGCGTCTCCACGAGCTGCGTGTCGGGGTAGTGAGCGCGGACCAGATCGGCGACCTGCCGGATCGACGTCCCGGTGCCGGTGCCGATGTTGACCGTCTCGTTGTGCGCGCGGGGCGAGGTCAGCGCGTGCAGGGTGCCGGTGGCGATGTCGTCGACGTGGACCAGGTCACGGATCTGGTGGCCACCACCGTTGAGCTGCAGCGGCAGGCCGAGTGCCGCCCGCATGGCGAACCAGGCGACCACCCAGGAGTGGCTGTTCTCCTTCACGACCTGCGGTTCACCGTAGACCGAGAAGTACCTCACGATCGCGTAGGAGCGACTGGCCTCCCCGAGCACGGCGGCGGTCTGGTACTCGCCCCAGACCTTGCTGTTCCCGTACACCGACACCGGCGCGACTGCCGCGTCCTCGACGAACCGCGGGCTGCCGTTGCCGTAGACGCTGGCCGAGGAGACGAAGACCATGCGCTGCACCCGTGTGGAGGCGGCGACGGCGTCGAGGACGTGCGGGGTGCCGATGATGTTGGTGTCGATGGCGTCCAGCGGCCGGCGCGTGCAGGCGGCGACGTCGGCCAGCGCGGCGGCGTGGATCACGTAGTCGCATTCGGTGATCACTCGGTTCATCAGGCCCGGTTCGGCGATGTCGCCGACGATGAAGTCCGGGTTGAAGGTGTCGATGCCGAAGCGCTCGCGGTACACCTCGGGCGGATAGGCGTCGAGCTTGCACACCGAGATGGCGCGTGCGCCAAGTTGGCGGAGCTGGCCCGTGATGCGGCTGCCGATCAGGCCGCCAGCCCCGGTGACCAGGATGGTCTTCCCGGCGAGCTGTTCAAGGGACATGAGGTGTTCCCTTCCTGTGGTGAGCGTGGAGTGTTGGCGGATCAGTTGGCGCGGTGTCGCGGGCAGGCGCAGTCGGGCCAGACCTCGATTCGGGCGACGTACTCGTCGGGGCCCGGGTTGGCGGTGATCATGCCGGAGTCGTCGTAGCGGGTTCCGTCCTGCGCGACCCTGAACGTGCGGATGGTCAGACCCGGACGGCGCCTGGCGCGAGTGGCGCGGTCCTCTTCAGCAGTTGCGCTCGCCTTGCTATCCGCCGGGGACTGCGCTTCCTCCGTGCGTCGGGTCGTGGCGTTGTCCATCGGATCTCTCCCATTGCCGGCCGCGGGGCGGTGCGCCCGTGGTGCTGGACGGGGTGATCGGCAGGTGCTGCAAGCCGCCCCGATCTCACTCTTCGCTGTCACTTGTGCGCGGATTGCGAAGTGTCGTCAGCATGGCGGCGGGCGGTGAGGCATCGATACGACGTCGCTGCCGTCATGGTGGCGTCGCCATCGGGCGCTGGTTGGCGTGGCCGACGACGTCGTGCGTCATGACCACCGTCATGGCTGCCGCCATCTGGCCCGAGAGCCCTCCTGACGGGTTTCCTGCCGACGGACCATGGCTATCGTCAGAGCAGACGAACGGGAACGGAGAGGATCTGCGGTGGCCGAAACCCCCACGCTATTAAGGGTCTTGACGCTGCAGCGCCACTGGCAGGTCTACGAGACTTTCCGTCTCCGGTTCGAGGCGACGGCCAACTCGGCCGCCGAGCAGGAGAACGACCCCCGGCTTCGCGGCCTGTCGGTCTCCAAGCGGCAGTTCGAGCGCTGGTACGGCGGCGCAGTGAAGACCCGCCCTTACCCGGACCAGTGCCGGGTCCTGGAGGCGATGTTCGGCGTCAGCGTCGGCGTGCTCCTCGCGCCTGCGCCGGCCGCTTCCCTGCCGGCGCCTGCGGTCGCCGGCTCGTTCGTCGTTCCGCCGCCACGGCTGGCCCCTGTCCTTCTCCCCTCCGAGCAGGCAGCGGTGCCGCCTGCCGGCGGCCCGTCCAACAGCGAGACCCGCTTCGACGCGGGCACCACGGAATTGGAAAGGCAGGTCGCAATGGCGGCTCGTCGTGCACTTCGGTTCACCGCGATGGCGGAGGGCAGCAGCATCGGCCCGGAGACCCTGGGACAGATCCACGACGAGGTGCGGCGACTGACCGTCGCCTACCCCAGGCTGGCGCTGCCGACCCTGCTCGGCGACCTGGTCGAGGTGCAGGACCTCACCTTCCACCTCCTCGAACACGGCCGCGTCAAGCCCCTGCAGGCCCGCGACCTGTACCTGCTCGCCGGAGTCACCTCCGGCATGCTCGCCAAGGCCAGCCACGACCTGGGCAACCCAAGCGCCGCGATGATGCAGGCCCGTACCGCCTTCGTCTGCGCCGACAACGCCGACCACCACGCCATGCGCGCCTGGGTCCGCTCGCTCCAGTCGCTCATCTCCTACTGGGCGGGCCGCCCCGGCGAGGCCGCCGACTACGCCGCCCTCGGGCAGAGCGTGGCCGGTGACGTCCGCGGCACCACCAGCGTCTGGCTGGCCTGTCTCTCCGCCCGCGCCCATTCCCTCCTCGGCGACGGTGAGGCCACGCGCACCGCCATCCAGCAGGCGGACGACGCCCGTGCGGCCGTCGAACCCGATGACCTCGACGCCTTCGGTGGCATCATGACCTTCCCGGTGCCCCGGCAGCTCTACTACGTCGCCGAGGCCACCGTGCAGCTCGGCGAGGACGCCGCGCTCGGCGAGAGCCAGTCCGAGGCCGCCGTCGCCGCCTACCGCGACGCCTCCGAGGACGAGTGGGCCTTCGGCGACGAGGCCGGCGCCCAGACCGACCTCGCCCTCGCCCGCATCGCCCGAGGCGAGATCGAAGGTGCCGCCGAGGCAGTCCGCCCGGTGCTCGACCTCCCCATCGAGCAGCGGAACTTCGGCATCGTCAGCAGCGCCCAGCGCGTCCACGCCGCCCTGCACGGTGACGGCCGCCACCGCGTCGGTGCGGCGGCCGACCTGCGGGAGGAGATCGAGGCTTTCACCGCCACCCCGACCTCAGTCCTCGTCCGGTGACCCCACGGATAGGCTCCGCAGCCATGACCCCAGTCCACCTGGCCGGCCCCCGCCTGGCACTGCGCGAAGTCGAACCCGAGGACACCGACGACCTCCTCGCCATCTACGGCGACCCCGAGGCCACCCGACACCTCAGCTTCGAACCCCGCACCCGCGACCAGGTCCAGGCGATCACCGCCCGCTCCATCGCCTCCGCGAACGCCACCCCGCGCACCGAGTACTGCCTCGCCATCACCCGGCTCGGCGAGCACCAGCTGATCGGCTACGCGCGCCTGGCCACCGAGCCGCAGCAGGCCGCCACCATCGGCTTCGCCCTCCATCCGGCCGAGTGGGGCAAGGGCCTCGGCACGGAAACCGTCCACCTGCTGTGCGCGCTCGGCTTCAACGTCCTCGGCCTGCACCGCATCTGGGCAGCCCGCTCACCGCTCAACGAGGCCTCCGCACGCACCCTCCTGCGGGCTGGGATGACCGAGGACGGGCGGATCCGCGACCACGTCTTCGTCCACGGCGCCTGGCGCGACTCGATCACCTACTCGATCCTGGAGCAGGAGTGGTCGCCGAACGGCGTGCTGGGAATCGCCGCCGATCACGAGAGCTGAGTCCTCGGGGATCTGTTCCTACGGGCCTGGCAGCGCAGCACCTCTGTGGCCTTCCCGCTGGTGCTTGGCTTCGAGGCCTGTCCTCGCACCCCTGGGCGAGGACAGATGCGTGCGGAGGGCGGTGAGACCGTCCGGTGCGACAACTTGCTCCGTCAGGAGCGAGCCGGGGTAAGGATGACTTACCCCACAACTTGCTCCGGCTTCCGGCGGTCTGACCTGGGTTCGGTCACAGGTGATCTCGTGTAGCCAGGAGCTGCCGATGCGCTGGCAGTGCTGTTCCTGGTCTTATGCAGAGTAGGTCAGGGGACGTTACGGGGTGCGGTGGAAGCTCGGAAATCTGCTTGAAGGCAGGGCGTTCACGGCGGGGCGTACACGCGAGCCCCCTTCTAGAGGGGGGCTCGCGCGTGAACGCCGGGTCGCGTGGACGGCATGTGCGCCTCCGTGATCGCTCTACCTGCGGTTTCTTCGCCTGGCGTGGACGATGTGAACGGCTTTCGCAGGACCCTATGCGGAGGGCGTGCGTGGACGGTCCCGTGTGCGGTCCACGCCCGGCAGGTGCCCCGTGATGGCGATCGTCTGCCTGTTCACCGGAGGGCTGGTTGCGACGGTTGGCGCTGCCCGCTGGCCGACGCGGTCACCCCGGTCAGTCCGGTCGGTCGCAGCCACCGGGGTGACCGGAGCTCCGGTCACTGCGGTCGGTCAGTACGACGGACTGACCGGGGACTCGGTCACTGTGCTGTCCCCGGTCACTCCTGTCGCTGCGGCGGCTGTCAGGAGACGGCGGCGATGTGCCGGGCGGAGGGGCGGTAACGGGCCTGCTGGCCGCCCCCGGCGCCGCCGGCGGTGCCTTCGGTCTTGACCGCCAGCCCGCTCTTGACCAGGCGGTCAAGGTGACGGCGGGCCTTCTCGATGTCGGCGCGGTCGGGGTTGGCCTCGCCGGTCAGGGCGGTCGCCAGGTCACGGGCGGTCAGACCGTCCGTGGCGGCGCGCAGGAGGGTGACCGGGTCCAGGGTCGGCTCGACGTAGGTGGTTCCGCGCTGGTGGTCGTGGACGACCGGCAGTGGGCCGATCTCGCCGGTCACGGTCTTGAGGTGGTGAATGGCGACCGCCGGGTCGCCGGCCTCTCCGGCGATGAACAAGACACTGCCCGCTCCCGCGGTCAGCCAGGTTGAGCCGTACACCCGGTCCAGGGTGGGACGCTGGCCGCGTGGCGCGTCGGCGGTGGCCTTGCGCTGGTGGTGGAGCTCCATGATCTGGACGCCTGCGCGCAGGGCCCGCATGCGGGCGTTGTTGAAGGCGACGGCCAGGGAGTCGTCCACGAGGGTGCTGACCGCGTCCTTGAGGCTGTCGATGACGACGGTGTCGGCGCGGTGGGCGGCGGCGAGTTCGGCGAGGAGGTCGGGTTCCTTGTCGAGAGTGGCGGGGAGCGGTCCCTGCCACACGGCGAGACGGTCGCGCAGGTGGGCCTCGTCGGCAGGCAGGATGCGGCGGGCCATGGCGCGGGCGATCTGCTGGGGGCGGTCCATGGCGAGGTAGAGGACGCGCTCGCCCTCTGCGACCGGGAGATCGAGGACGGCGGCCTGGAGGCCGAGGCGGGCGAGGACGACCTGGTGGGCGATGGTGGTCTTGCCGACGCCCGGCGCGCCGACGATCATCAGGCTTTCGCCGGAGGCCCAGGCGGTCTGTTCGCGAGTGCCCCACAAGGGTTCCTTGTCCGCGCCGGTCTTGGTGACGAAGTCCCAGCCGTTGACGATGTAGCGGGACAGACGGCTGCTGCCGGAGGCCAGGGCGCGTTCGCGCTCGGCGCGGATCTCGGTCTCGACGGCCATACGGATCTCGTCCGGGTCGGCGCCCGGAGTCAGCGCATGCTGGACCGTGCGGATGCCGGTGGCATGCAGGGTCCGCAGTTGGGCGTCGCGGCGCACGATCTGCGCGTAGTGGTCGGCGTTATCGGCAGAGGGCGGTGCGACGGCGACGAGCTTGTGGAGGTACTGCGCGCCCCCGATGCGGGAGAGAGCTCCCGATCCCCGCAGGTGGTCGGTCAGGGCGATGGGGTCGGTGGGCGCATCCTCGGCGCGCAGGGCCAGGATCGCGCGCCAGATGGTCTCGTGGGCAGGCCGGTAGAAGTCGCCTGCGTCCAAAGTGCCGCGGACCTTCTCCACCGCCTGGTGGTTCAGCATGCAGGCGCCGAGGACCGCCTGTTCGGCGTCGACGTTGTGCGGCGGCTCTCCGGGGGTGAGGCCGACGCGAGCGTTCGACGCGTCGTGCCGTCGCCGGTCGTTGGATGACGGCTTTGACGGCGGGGCCGTAGGCTTGTCCACAGCGGTGTCCTCACTCGGAGGCGCTGGGCGGCTACCCGGTTCCTCCGTTGTCGACTGTTCCAGGGATGGGCGGTTTCGAGGTTCTGCTTCGGCCCTCGGCGTTCGTAGCGCCGGGGGCCTTTGTGTTGTCGCAATGCCGGGTGGCTGGCCCGGCTCCGCGATGCGGTTCGGCTTAGTTGCGTTTCGCTTTGCATCACGTTAACGTCGTGCTCGACGCATTGCAAATGGGCTTAATGACGATGCATGGAGGGTTGATCGTGGCTGGCGCGGATCTGAGACAGCGACTGGAAGGGGAAGAGAACGTCGCCCGGCGCATCAAGATGGAGCGCGAGGCGCGCGGGTGGAGTACTGCCACGCTCGCCGAGCGGCTGACCGAGGCCGGCTACCCGCTCAACCAGTCGGCGGTGTGGCGCATCGAGAGCGGCGAACCTCGCCGGAGAGTCAACCTGGACGAGGCCATCGGCTTCGCCAAGGTCTTCGACATCTCCCTGGACAACCTGGTCGGTCCGCCCGAGATCGCCGCCAACGCTCACGTAAAGCGGCTGCTGGCCGAGTTCGCCGAGAGCTGGCAGAAGTCCGTCGCGGCGCGCAAGGAGATGGAGAGCGCCCGTGACGCGCTCGACGCCTACGGCACCGCCCACCCGAACCTCGCCGAACTCATCAGCGCGATGATCACCCGTGTCGTGGCTGACGAGGCCGGTGACGATTACCGCTCGTCGAGCTCTCCGTCTGGCTCGTCCGACGCCTAGGGTCTCGCTGACCCGGGAGCCGCGACATAGCCCGTCGCTCCCGACAGCGGCCCTGGCCACTTGAGGGGACCTACTGCACGCTGGTGGGTCCGCACGTCACTCCTGCCGCTAATCCGATGTTGACCGACATCATGCTGGACGTCCGGTGGTTTGGTGCGGCCGGAATCAACCGCTAACGTCCCCTCCCGCCAGTCCGACCACGGGCTTTGCCAGCCCATGGAGCCTCGACCAGTCGTGCCCTCCGCAGCCCCCGGCGCTACGAACGCCGGAGGCCACAACGCGGACCCGTGCAACCGAATCCGCCCATCCCTGGAACATCGACAACGGCGGCGCATAGCCGAAAGCGCCGCCGGGATAGGACACCCATGCCCGAAACACCGTTGGAGCTTGCTCGGGTGGCCCGCGCTCTCGGCACTACCGAGCGCGTCCTCCTCCGCCTGATCGCAGATCAGGGCGGTGGTGCAGCCGACCCGACGCTCGTCGCCCTCACCGTCGAGGAAGCCGCCCGCCGTCTCGGCGTCGGCCGGACGACCATGTACGCTCTGGTCGCCTCCGGCGAAGTCCCGTCCGTGACGATCGGCCGCCTCCGCCGAGTGCCCGCCGAGGCGCTCAAGGAGTATGTCGCCGCCCGCACGGCCGCCGCCGCTTCGAACGTCGCCCTTGCGGCCTGAGGGGGCGCAGATGGCGAAGACCCGCAAACCCAACGGCGACTCCTCGATCTACGAGGGCAGCGACGGCCGCTGGCACGGCCGCGTCACGGTCGGCGTAAAGGACGACGGAACCCCTGACCGCCGCCACGTCAGTGCCAAGACCCGGCCCGAGGTCACGGCCAAGGTCCGCAAGCTGGAGAAGCTGCGCGACGACGGCACCGTGCCCAAGGCCGGCCAGAAGTGGACGGTCGGCAAGTGGCTGACCCACTGGATCACCGAGATCGTCCCCGGCACCGTCAGCGAGAACACGTACGCCGGATACGAGGTTGCCGTCCGCGTGCACCTCGTTCCCGGCCTCGGCGCGCACCGCCTGGAGAAGCTGGAGCCCGAGCACCTGGAGCGCTTCTACAAGAAGATGCAGGCCAACGGCGGGGCCGCCGGTACCGCCCACCAGGCCCACCGCACTGTCCGGGTCGCCCTTGGCGAGGCCGTGCGGCGCCAACACCTCACCCGCAACGTGGCCACGATCGCCAAGTCCCCGAAGCTCGAAGAGGAGGAGGTCGAGCCGTTCGAGATCGAGGAGGTCCAGGCGCTCATGGACACGGCGCGCAAGCGCCGCAACTCCGCCCGCTGGATCTTCGCGCTCGCCCTCGGCCTGCGTCAGGGCGAGGTGCTCGGGCTCCAGTGGAAGGACGTTGACTTCAAGCGCGGTGTCGCCTGGGTCAAGCGCGGCCGGCTGCGGCCCAAGTACCGGCACGGCTGCGACGACCGCTGCGGGCGCAAGCCCGGCTTCTGCCCGCAGAAGGAGCCGATCCGCCGCGAGACCAAGGACACCAAGTCCCGGGCCGGTCGACGCGCGGTGCCGCTGCCCGAGCAGCTCGTCGTGATCCTCCGGCAGCACAAGGAGGAGCAGGACCGCGAGCGGGCCCTCGCGCGCGACCTCTGGACGGACAAGGGCTACGTCTTCACCTCGGAGATCGGTGAGCCGCTCAACCCCAGCACCGAATACCACCACTGGAAGCGGCTCCTGCGCGAGGCCGGCATCCGAGACGGCCGCCTTCACGACGCCCGCCACACCGCCTCGACCGTCCTGCTCCTGCTCGGCGTGCCGGAGCGTATCGTCATGGCAATCATGGGCTGGTCTTCGACCGCCATGGCTCAGCGGTACCAGCACATCACCGAGCCGATGTTGAATGACGTTGGCAAGAAGATCGGCGGCCTGCTCTGGGGCGGAGCGGACAGTGAGCACCGCGAGCCAGGCGAGGATGCCGCCTGAGCGGAAGCTCGGGTCGAGCCGATGGCTCCGACTGCGACGCGGTCGGAGCCATCGCCAATCAGGTCGGAGTGGCCTTGGCTCTCAGGAACGAGCGCGGCGTGGCCTCGGCGGTGGTTGGGCTAGCCGTGGTCGGCACCACCGGCAGCCGGGGCCTATGAGTGGGTCTCGCGAAACCCGTCCTGCGGATCTTGATTAGCCCAGGGTGTGGACTAGCAATTGCCCGATGTACTCGCCGGCCGAGGTCACAACGCCGGTCGCCAGTGCGACGGTCGCCACGTCGGCCCAGCGGCGCCAGCGGCCCCAGGGGTCAGGTGCCGGAATAGCGATGGGGCCGGTAATGACGCGGACGGTGGCGTACGGGGCGAGGGCGAGCAGCACGAACACGCGCATGGTGAATCCCCATATGAGTGTGGGCGGTTGATCTCCGCGAGTGCGGGTTCAACGACGGTAGCGCCGACCAGGTGCCGCGCGCTTGCGGCCAGTCGGCGGGGTGCCTCTCTCGCGCGTTACGCGCGTGCACGCGCGACGCGCGCGTCACGCGCGAGGATTTCTGGCTGTCAGCGACCTACTCTCACCGCAGAAGTGTGACGTGAATCACTTAGTCTTCTGGTGGGCCGATGGTGCCCCAATCCTGTTGTGCATACCAGTGTTCGACGGTCCCTGGGCCGTAGCCAGTGGCCGTAGCGAACTCCTCGGAGGTGATGCCCACGAGGCGCCCCAGCATCGCGGCCCTCGCCGCGCGCTGTGCGGTGTTGCGCCCACTGGTGGTGGACGCCTTCCGGCGGCGACCGATCAAGCGGAGTGCTCCCAGCGGGGATGCGAGGTCAGTAATCGTGGGAGCGTTCCGTCGGCGGTACCTCGCCCACTTCTCCACCGTGCTGAGCCCGTACCCGGTCTCGTTCACGATCACCGAGAAGGAGATGCCGCTGGCCGCCGCGAGACGGACCAATTCGCGGTGCTCGTCCAGGTCTTCTCGGTCTGCACTCCTGTTGAGCATGTGCTGCTCGCCGATGTTGGCCAGCGCCTCGCGAATGTGGGCTTCTGTCCGTCCCCGCTCAGCCTCTGGGACGACTAGCTTTCCGGAACTCGCACAGATTGGGGCGCGATCAGAGCCGACCGGGCGGCGGGGTCTTGGGCCATGGGTGACGAAAGCCCAAACCCCTGGAAGGCGGAGACCGATTGTGCGCCATCCCGGTCCATGGATTCCGATTGGCCGCACAGCCACTTCGCGCCTGCATGCCTCGCAACGGATGCGCGGGTATGGACGTGTTGTCCGGCCCTCTCCTGGGTCTGTCGCGGCGCTCGCAGGGGCCAGTGACCCGCTTCCTGGGCACAGAGATTCCGCGCCTGGAGCCTCGTGGTAAGCAATCGTCAGATTTCCTGTACCGTCAGGGATCGCCGGTATGTCCTTGTTGCATCCCTTGCATAGAGTGTGCGCCACTTTTGCCACCTATGCCTCCCTCCGAGCGGCTTCCGGTGTCACGGTAGCCGGGAGGCGGTGACGGCCTCATTCGAACAGGACAGCTGGTGCGTGCGTCGGGGTGGATCAATGCCTACCTAGAGCGCCGCGAAGGGCGTCTGGATCCACGGCTGACGGAGGCCCCCTAATCGGCTGCTAGATCGCTGGGTGGAGGAGGGCAGGCAGCACTTTGCGCCACTGAAAGGCGGGCTTCGGCGCTGCACTCGACGGCCCACCTGGTGCTGGTGGCCGGCTCGCAGAAGAGCACCGCCAGTGAGGATTGACTGCGCCAGTAACGAGGTGGCTGGCCAGGCCCGAAACTGCAACTGAGACCAAAACTGAGACCACAGCGCGACGAAGGCCCGGACCGCTGAGCGGTCCGGGCCTTCACTTGCCCTGGCGGGCAGAGGCGGAGGATACGAGATTCGAACTCGTGAGGGGTTGCCCCCAACACGCTTTCCAAGCGTGCGCCCTAGGCCTCTAGGCGAATCCTCCGAGGGAGAGCTTAGTACATGTTTTGGGGTGGTCGCGACCAGCTATCCCGCAGGCGGAGGGGCGGGGGTGGCCTGTGGATCGTCGGGGCCGGGATCCGGTAGTGTGGGTGTCAGCCCCTCGTGTGGCGTCATCTCTCTGAACCCCCCCAGGGCCGGAAGGCAGCAAGGGTAGGAGGGCTCTGGCGGGTGCGCGGGGGGTCTTTGCGTTCCCGGGGCCGTGCGGGACCGTGCGAGGTCGTACGGAGTGAGGGGCCGGGAGTGGAGGGGCGACGCGTTTGTCGGTCCGTCCCGATATCGTCGGTGGTGTGTCCCTAGCCCTGTACCGCCGCTACCGCCCCGAGACCTTCGCGGAGGTCATCGGGCAGGAGCACGTGACCGCTCCGCTCCAGCAGGCCCTGCGCAACAACAGGGTCAACCACGCGTACCTGTTCAGCGGGCCGCGCGGCTGTGGCAAGACGACGAGCGCGCGCATCCTGGCCCGCTGTCTGAACTGTGAGCAGGGGCCGACGCCGACGCCCTGCGGGGAGTGCCAGTCCTGTCGGGACCTCGCGACCGGCGGGCCCGGCTCGATCGACGTGATCGAGATCGACGCGGCCTCGCACGGTGGTGTGGACGACGCGCGCGAGCTGCGCGAGCGGGCCTTCTTCGCGCCGGTGCACAGCCGGTACAAGATCTTCATCCTGGACGAGGCGCACATGGTGACCTCGGCCGGGTTCAACGCGCTGCTCAAGGTGGTCGAGGAACCGCCGGAGCACCTCAAGTTCATCTTCGCGACCACCGAGCCGGAGAAGGTGATCGGGACGATCCGGTCCCGTACCCACCACTACCCGTTCCGGCTGGTCCCGCCCGGCACGCTGCGCGACTACCTGGCGGACGTCTGCGGCCGCGAGGGCATCCAGGTCGAGGACCCGGTGTTCCCGTTGGTGGTACGGGCCGGCGCGGGCTCGGTGCGTGACTCGATGTCGGTCATGGACCAGCTGCTGGCCGGCGCCGGGGACGAGGGCGTCACGTACCAGATGGCCACCGCGCTGCTCGGGTACACGGACTCCGCGCTGCTGGACGAGGTGGTGGACGCCTTCGCCGCGCACGACGGGGCGACGGTGTTCCAGGTGATCGACCGGGTGGTCGAGGGCGGGCACGACCCGCGCCGCTTCGTCACCGACCTGCTGGAGCGGCTGCGCGACCTGGTGATCCTCGCCACGGTGCCGGACGCGGGGGAGAAGGGGCTGATCGACGCCCCGGCCGACCGGGTCGCGGTGATGCAGGCGCAGGCGGACGCGTTCGGCGCGGCCGAGCTGAGCCGGGCGGCGGACATCGTCAACACCGGGCTGACCGAGATGCGCGGCAACGCGGCGCCCCGGCTGCAGCTGGAGCTGATCTGCGCCCGGGTGATGCTGCCGGGCGCGTACAGCGACGAGCTGTCGCTGCAGGCCCGCCTGGACAAGCTGGAGCGGCGGGCGGCGGCCGGTGGGCTCGCCGCAGCTACGGGCATGGCCCCCATGGCCGCGCCGGTGGGTGTCCCGTCGATGGAGGCGCCCGCGCCCGTGACGGCACCGGCCCCGGTGGCCGAGGCCGCCCCGATGGCGGCGCCGCCCGTCCAGGCCGCCCCCGTGCAGGCCCCGCCGCCCCCGGCCCCCGCCGGGCCCGCGCCGGGCGCCTGGCCGATCCCGCGCAGCTTCCCGCCCGCCGGAGGCGCCCCGGCCCCCGCCGTGGCCCCCGCGCCGCAGCCGCAGGCCGCCCCGGCGCCCGTCGCGGCACCGGCCCCCGTGCCCACGCCCGTGCCCGCGGCGGCCGCCCCCGGCGGCCAGCCGTCCGCGGCCGCGCAGCAGGGCGCCGCGCAGGTCCGGCAGCTGTGGCCGCAGATCCTGGAGGCGGTGAAGAACCGCCGTCGCTTCACCTGGATCCTGCTCAGCCAGAACGGCCAGGTGGCCGGGTTCGACGGCAGCACGCTCCAGGTGTCGTTCATCAACGCCGGCGCCCGGGACAGCTTCGTCGGCAGCAACAGCGACGACGTGCTGCGCCAGGCGCTGGGTGACGCGCTGGGAGTGGACTGGCGGATCGAGTGCATCGTGGACCCGTCCGGCGGTGCCGGCGCGGCCCCGAGCGCGGCCCCGGCCGGCGGCGGCTGGGGAGCCCCGGTCCGTCCGGCGGCCGCCGCGCCGCCGATGGCCGCCCCCGCCCCGGCGCCGGTTCAGCAGGCCCCCGCCCCGGTCCAGCCGCAGCCCCGGGTCCAGGCGCCGGCCCCGGCGCCGGTGCAGGCCCCGCCGCCCGCGGCGGTGCCCCAGGCCCGTCCGGTGCAGTCGGTGGCCCCGGAGGACGACATCCCGGAGGAGGACGACCCGGACCTCAACGAGGAGGCGTTCTCCGGCCAGGAGCTGATCATCCGCGAGCTGGGTGCCACGGTGCTGGAGGAGATCCACCACCGGGGCAACTGAGCCCCGCCGACTGACTCCCGGCAGTTGAGCGAAGACGTAGGCTCGGCGGCGACGAACGACGAACCGCATGACAGCAAGGAGTGAGCCGTGTTCCCCGGTGGTGGTCAGCCCAACATGCAGCAGCTGCTCAAGCAGGCGCAGAAGATGCAGGAAGAGCTCGCCAAGGCCCAGCAGGAGCTGGCCGAGGCGAAGGTGAACGGTACGGCGGGCGGCGGCCTGGTCGAGGCCACGGTGACCGGTTCCGGTGAGCTGGTGGCGCTGACCATCGCCCCGGCCGCCGTGGACCCGGAGGACACCGAGACCCTGGCCGACCTGATCCTGGCGGCCGTCCGGGACGCCAACCAGGCCGCGCAGAAGATGCAGGCCGACCGGATGGGCCCGCTCACCCAGGGCCTGGGCGGCGGGATCCCCGGCCTGCCGTTCTGACGCAGGTCAGGGCGTAGGTCAGGGCCGGGTCAGCGCAGGCCAGGGGCCAGGCCGGGGCATCGATCAGCGCCCGGTTTGTAAGTAGACGGTCTGAAGTTCATACGACAGACCCGTGTGATTTCTGCGGGAGTCGGGCGTCGGGCGGTGTGTCCGGCGCCCGATTCGTTGGATGATGGCACCGGAGCACCACCGACCATCCGAGGGAAGGCGCGACGTGTACGAGGGCGTGGTTCAGGACCTGATCGACGAACTGGGCAGGCTGCCCGGCGTCGGGCCCAAGAGCGCCCAGCGGATCGCCTTCCACGTGTTGCAGGCCGACCCGACCGACGTGCGCCGCCTCGCGCACGCGCTGCTGGAGGTCAAGGACAAGGTCCGCTTCTGCGTGGTCTGCGGCAACGTCGCGGAGGCCGAGCAGTGCCGGGTCTGCCTGGACCCGCGCCGCGACCTCGGCGTCATCTGCGTGGTCGAGGAGCCCAAGGACGTCGTCGCCATCGAGCGCACCCGTGAGTTCCGCGGCCGCTACCACGTGCTGGGCGGCGCGATCAGCCCCATCGAGGGCGTCGGCCCGGACGACCTGCGCATCCGCGAGCTGCTCTCGCGCCTCGCGGACGGCACGGTCACCGAGCTGATCCTGGCCACCGACCCCAACCTGGAGGGGGAGGCGACCGCCACCTATCTGGCCCGGCTCTGCAAGCCGATGGGCCTGAAGGTGACCCGTCTGGCGAGCGGACTGCCCGTCGGCGGGGACCTGGAGTACGCGGACGAGGTCACCCTCGGCCGCGCCTTCGAAGGGAGACGACTGCTCGATGTCTGACCGGACGATCAACCAGCAGCCCACCGGCCCCCAGCTTCACGAGGGGCCCACGACCCACGCCCCGCACATTCACGGTCACGGCTCGGAGCCCGACGACTTCGCCGTGCAGATCGCCGACTCGGTGGAGAGCTTCGTGCTCGCCGTCACCGAGGTCGCCAAGGGCGACGAACCGGGCAGTGCGGTCTCGCTGCTGCTCCTGGAGGTCTCCCAGCTGCTGCTGGCCGGCGGTCGGCTGGGCGCCATCGAGGACGTCGTCCCCGAGGACCGCTTCGAGCCCGACGCCGGGCCGGAGCCGGACGGCGAGCAGCTGCGCGAGCGCCTCGCCGCGCTGCTCGCGCCGATCGACGTCTACCACGAGGTCTTCGACCCGTACGGCCCGCCGGAGAAGCCGAACGCCTTCCGGATCTCGGACGACCTGGCCGGCGTGGTCAGCGAGCTCCAGCACGGCCTGACCCACTACCGCGAGGGCCGGGTCAGCGAGGCGCTGTGGTGGTGGCAGTTCTCGTACCTCTCCAACTGGGGCACGACCTGTACCGCGGTGCTGCGGGCGCTGCAGTCGCTGATCGCCCACGTCCGGTTGGACAGCCCGATCGGGGCGGTGCCGGACGGCGCGGACACCGACGACGACGGGCTCACGGACGAGCAGCTGGAGCAGCAGGCCGGCGACCTGATGGCGGCCGAGCTCGGTCTCGGGCGCTGACAGCGGCAGTCGGACGGCGGATCCGGCGGCAGTCGGGTGGCGGATCCGGTAGCGGGCCGCGAATATGTGACGAAAGCCTCAGCGATCCGCCCGGAAAAGAAATCCGGCCGCGGCACCGTCCATTCGTCCGACATTCTTCGGGACCGTGCCGAACGCCCCGCAGACCTGCCGGTGGCACCGCCCGTGCTGCCGCTCACGTGCTGAAACAGCCGTCTCATCATATGGAAAGCCGCAGTTGCGGGGCCCCTGCTCGGTAGACTGACGCCGACCGCACCCCCCTCTCCCCCGGGGGTACGGGGGCCAGTCGCCCCCGGAAAACGACACAAGTCGAGGAGCGCACGTGGGCCTTGTCGTGCAGAAGTACGGCGGCTCATCCGTTGCGGATGCCGCAGGCATCAAGCGCGTGGCCCGTCGAATCGTTGACGCCAAGAAGGCCGGCCATGAGGTCGTCGTCGTGGTGTCCGCGATGGGCGACACGACGGACGAGCTCATCGAACTCGCGGAGCAGGTGTCACCGCTTCCTGCCGGCCGTGAGTTCGACATGCTGCTGACCGCTGGAGAGCGCATCTCCATGGCACTGCTGGCCATGGCGATCAAATCCCTGGGTCACGAGGCCCAGTCGTTCACGGGCAGTCAGGCCGGTGTCATCACCGACTCCGTCCACAACAAGGCGCGCATCATCGACGTGACGCCGGGCCGCATCCGCACCGCCCTGGACGAGGGCAACATCGCGATCGTGGCCGGTTTCCAGGGCGTGTCCCAGAGCAGCAAGGACATCACCACGCTGGGCCGCGGCGGCTCGGACACCACCGCCGTCGCCCTCGCGGCGGCCCTCAGGGCCGAGGTCTGCGAGATCTACACCGACGTGGACGGCGTGTTCACCGCCGACCCGCGCGTGGTGAAGAAGGCCCGCAAGATCGACTGGATCGCGTACGAGGACATGCTGGAGCTGGCCTCGTCCGGGTCCAAGGTGCTGCTCGACCGCTGTGTGGAGTACGCCCGCCGCTACAACATCCCGATTCACGTACGCTCGTCCTTCTCGGGTCTTCCCGGGACGATCGTCAGCAACGACAACCCGAACAAGCCCGAAGGGGGCGAGATGGAGCAGGCCATCATCTCCGGAGTCGCCCACGACACCTCCGAGGCCAAGGTCACGGTGGTCGGCGTGCCCGACAAGCCGGGCGAGGCGGCGCGCATCTTCCGCGCCATCGCCGACGCCGAGGTCAACATCGACATGGTGGTGCAGAACGTCTCCGCCGCGTCGACCGGCCTGACCGACATCTCCTTCACCCTGCCCAAGACCGAGGGCCAGAAGGCCATCGACGCGCTGGGCCGGGTCAAGGAGGGCATCGGCTACGAGTCGCTGCGCTACGACGACGCGATCGGCAAGATCTCGCTGGTCGGCGCCGGCATGCGCTCCAACCCGGGCGTCACCGCCACCTTCTTCGAGGCGCTCTCCGCCGCAGGCGTCAACATCGAGCTGATCTCCACCTCGGAGATCCGCATCTCGGTGGTCACCCGCGCCGAGGACGTTCCGGAGGCGGTCCGCGCCGTGCACAGTGCCTTCGGCCTGGACAGTGAGACGGACGAGGCCGTCGTCTACGGCGGCACCGGGCGATGACCCGGAAGCCGGGCGGGGGCTCCGGGCGATGACCCGGCGTCCGAACCTCGCCGTCGTCGGCGCCACGGGCGCGGTCGGCGAGGTGCTGCTCGGTCTCCTCTCGCTCCGTCAGGACATCTGGGGCGAGATCCGACTCGTCGCCTCCCCGCGTTCGGCCGGCCGTGAGCCGGTCGTGCGCGGGGAGGCGGTCAGGGTCGTCCCGCTGACGGAGGAGGCCTTCGCCGGGATCGACGTCGCCGTGTTCGCCGTCCCCGACCAGATCTCCGCCCAGTGGGCGCCGATCGCGGCGGCCAAGGGCGTCGTGGTGGTGGACGACTCGGCCGCCTTCCGGACCGCCGGGGACGTGCCGCTGGTCGTTCCCGAGGTCAACGCGGCGGCGCTGCGGATCCGTCCGCGCGGCATCGTGGCCAGCCCGGCCGGCACCACGCTCACGATGGTCGCGGCGGTCGGCGCGCTGCACGCCGAGTACGGGCTGGAGCAGTTGGTCGTCGCCACCTACCAGGCCGCCAGCGGCGAGGGCCGCGAGGGCGTCGCGGCGCTGCGCGAGCAGACCGCGCTGGTGGCCGGTACCGAGGTCGGCCGGCAGACCGGCGACCTGCGCGCGGTGATCGCCGACGACGGGCCGTTCGCGGCCCCGCTCGCCCTCAACGCCGTGCCCTGGACCGGCGGCCTGCGCGAGGGCGGCTGGTCCGCCCAGGAACTCGGGCTGCGCGACGAGGCCCGCAAGATCCTCGGCCTGCCCGCCCTGAAGGTCTCCGCGACCTGTGTCCGCATCCCGGTGGTCCGCACCCACGCGCTGGCCGTGCACGCCCGCTTCGAACGCGAGGTCAGCCAGGAGCACGCGCAGGACATCCTGCGCGAGACGCCCGGCGTGGTGCTCTACGATGACCCGGCGGCCGGGGAGTTCCCGACGCCCAACGACGTGGTCGGCACCGACCCGGTCTGGGCCGGGCGGGTGCGCCGGGCGCTGGACGAGCCGGACGCCCTCGACCTCTTCCTCTGCGGCGACAACCTGCGCAAGGGGGCCGCACTGAACCTGCTGCAGATCGCCGAGCTGGTGGCCCGTGAGCTGACGGCGGGGGAGGAATAGGCCCGCGACGTCCGGGACCTGAGGGTCCCTTGTGCCCGAGGATGTCCGGACCTGTGTCCGCTCCTCGACACAATCCGTCCGGAATCCCGTGGGAATCCCCTGGAGGCCTCTTCCGTCGATACGGAAGAATGGCCCCCGGGCTGGGCAACCATGACAGGGGATCGAGTGTCCAACGGGCGTGGCGAACGTGATGGTGGGGGCAAGGACGGGCAGCCCGGCGAGAGCCGCGGTGGCCTTCCCGTCGCGCGCCCCGTGGTCTTCGAGTAGGCCGGAAGACGACCAGATGACGGCGGCCGCACCCGGTGCGGCGGATTCCGGCGCGGGTACCGACGCGGGTACCAGCGAGGACCTGCTCACCGAGACCTACCAGGCGCACTACCGCTCGCTGCTGCGGCTTGCCGCGCTGCTCCTGGACGACCTCTCCAGCTGTGAGGATGTCGTGCAGGAGGCGTTCATCCGGGTGCACGCCGCCCGGCGGCGGGTGCGCGAACCCGAGAAGACCCTGGCCTACCTGCGGCAGACGGTGGTGAACCTGTCGCGCTCCACGCTGCGCCGACGGATCCTCGGCCTGCGACTCCTGCCGAAGCCGATGCCTGACATGGCCAGTGCAGAAGAAGGTGCCTACGATGCCCTGGAGCGCGACCAGTTGAAGGCCGCGCTGCGTGGTCTGCAACGCCGTCAGCGGGAGGTTCTGGTGCTGCGTTACTTCGTGGACATGACGGAGGCGCAGGTCGCCGAGACCCTGGGCATCTCGCTCGGATCGGTCAAGGCCTACGGATCGCGCGGACTAGCCGCCCTCCGGACCCAGATGGAGGCCGGACATGGCTGACGGCGCCTGGCAGCGGCCCGGGGACGACGACCTCTCGGGGCTCTCCTCCGAGGAACGGGCGCTGCGCGAGCTGATGCACCACGCGGTGGCCGGGATCCAGCCCGAGTCCGGTGCGCTGCCCCGCATCCGTCAGGCCGTCCCCCGGCGCCGGGCCGCCCGACGCGGGGCCTGGACCGGCGCGGCGGCGCTGGCGCTGGCCGTTTCGATCGCGCTGCCCGTCCTGCACGAGGGGGACCACCTCGGGCTCTCCGGCGGACCCGGCTCGACCGAGGCCCAGAGCCCCGCCCCCGCGGCCCCCAGCGGCAGGTCGTCCGGCGGGGTCGGCGGCACCGGCGCCGCCTCGCGCACCGGTCCGAGCGGTACCGGGGACACCGCGCCGTCCTCGGGCACCGTCGCCGCCTCGCCCAGCCCCGGCGCGGACGCCACCCGGGGCGGCGGCACCATCACTCCCACCGGGGCCCCCGGCACCGGGGACGGCGGGATCATCCCGCTGTGCACCCGGTCGGACCTCGGGCAGGGCACCGCGCAGGTCGGCTCGGCCGACGGGCAGGGGCGGATCCTCGGCTCCTTCACGGTCTACAACGTCTCCGGGCACAGCTGCCGCCTCGGCGGTCCCGGCGCGGTGGCCGTCACCGAGGTCAGCGGCACCGACCGCAGCCGCGTCCGTACGGCCGACCACGCCCCCGGCGACCCGGCGGGCAGCCTGCCGGCCATGGACACCGAGCCGCCGGTGCTGGCGCCGCAGGCCGGGTACCGGGTGCCGTTCGCCTGGATCCCCGACCAGGGCTGCGGCTCCGGCGGCACCGCGACCAGCGCGCCCACCGGGGCCAACCAGGTGTCCCTGACCACCCAGGCCCCCGCCGCCTCGGCCGCCCCCGCCTCCGGCAACTCCGCGGCCCCGAGCGCCAACCCGCAACCGAGCTCCACGCCCACCTCCGGTCCCACCTCGGCGCCCAGCCCGACGGCCACCCCGACCGGCAACCCCACCACCGCCCCGGCGACCGCCACCATCGCCCACACCCCGGCCCCGGGCAGCCCGACGGCCGCGACGGCCTCGCTGCCGGTCGCCTGCGGGGGGACGCTCTACCGGGGCGGGGTGCAGGCCGCCGGCGGGGTGGCGGCCCAGCCGTCGGGGACGCCGACGACGGGCTGAGCGGCGCCCGACGGGGCTCCCGCCTCCCGCGACTCCCGTCCCCGGCGGACCCTGTGGTCCGGGACGGTGTGAGGAATGGTTACCGTGGGGGGTGTGTACCGGTTCCTCCTGACTCCGCGCTGGCTCGGCGGCACCGCGTTGGCCGTGGCGGCCGTGGCGGTGTGCGTCTGGCTGGGCTCCTGGCAGCTCGGCCGGTTCGAGGACCGCGTCGCCACGCGCCAGGAGACCAAGCAGTCCCTCACCGCTTCGGGTGACGCCAAGCCAATCGACGCCCTGCTCACCCCGGCCGGCGCGCACGTGACCACCGAGACCGTCGGCAAGCCCGTCACGGTGACCGGCAGCTATGACACCGAGCACCAACTCCTCGTCCCCAACCGTGTGGTGGACGGCAAGCAGGGCTACTACGTGCTCACCCCGCTGCGCACCGCCGACGGACACGCCGTCGCAGTGGTGCGGGGCTGGCTGCCCGGGGCCCCGTCCGGGGCGGTGGCCGAGGCGCCGCCGACCGGGCAGGTGACGGTGAGCGGGCGGCTGCAGGCCAACGAGGCCGTGGGCAGCAACGGCGCGGTGGCCGGTGGTCTGCCCGCCGGACAGCTCGGCATGATCAACCGGGCCTCGCTGCTGAACGTGCTGGAGTACGACGGCTGGTACGACGGCTGGGTGGCCGCCGACCAGGTGCCCGCCGGGCTGACCGCCGTACCGACCGTGCAGCCGCAGGGCGGCGACGGGCTCACCCTGCGCGCCTTCCAGAACCTGGGATACACCCTGGAGTGGTTCGTCTTCGCGGGCTTCGTGGTCTTCATGTGGTTCCGCCTGCTGCGCCGCGAGGTGGAGGCGGCGCAGGACCGGGCCCTCGGGCTGGACCCGGTCCTGGACTGACCTCGGGGCCTGTCTCCCGGGTCCTACCGCGTGGGCTTGCCGGGCGCCGGCACCGGCTTGGTCGGGGTCGTGACCGCCGACAGGGCCGGGGTGGGAGCCTGCGTCGGCGTCTGGGCGGGGACGGCCGGGCTGGCGCCGCCGAACGGCGTCGACATGTCGTCGTCCTCCTCCGGCGTCCCGTTGTGGCAGTGGCTCCGGCTGCCGTTCCCGTCGGAGTCGTAGTGGTCGATGTGGTGGTGCACGGTGCGCCCCTTCGAGCCGGACGAGCCCTTGGACTTGCTCGACCCCTTCGACCCGCTCGACCCCTTCGACCCCTTGGCGAGCTGGACGGTGTCCCCGTCCGGCTGGTAAGCCGCCCGGACGACGAGCGAGCCAGCCGACCCGGCCGCGCCCGCCGGGGGCGTCGAGGCGGTCGGCGACGGCAGCGCGGGCCCGGTCGGGACAGTGGCCTTGGGGCTGGGCAGCACCGGACCGGCCGGGGGCGGGCAGGCCGCCTCGTCGCCGGGCGAGCCCGTGCAGCCGGTGAGCGCCAGCGCCCCCGCCACCGCAGCTCCCGCGAGCGTCAGCAGACGCCTCACGCATCCCCTCCCGGGGCCCCGCCCGGAACACCCAGGTACCGGCGGACGAAGTCGATCTCCAGCCGCAGCTGCCTGATCCGCTCCTCCACCACCAGCGAGCCGTGCCCGGCGTCGTACCGGTACACCTCGTGCGGCTTGTCGAGCTGCTCCAGCCGCTCGACGTAGTTGTCGATCTGCCGGATCGGGCAGCGCGGGTCGTTCACCCCGGCGCTGATGTAGACCGGCACCCGCACCCGCTCGACGTAGGTCAGCGGCGAGGAGGCGGTGAAGCGCTCCGGGACCTCCTCCGGGGTGCCGCCGAAGAGCGTGCGGTCCAGCGACTTGAGCGCCTCCATCTCGTCGGCGTACGCGGTGTGGTAGTCCGCGACCGGCACGGCGGCGACGCCGAGCGACCAGCTGTCGGGCTGGACGCCGAGGCCGAGCAGGGTCAGGTAGCCGCCCCAGCTGCCACCGGTGAGCACCAGGCGCCGCGGGTCGGCCAGGCCGCTGGAGACCGCCCACTCCCGGACCGCCGCGATGTCCTCCAGCTCGATCAGGCCGACCCGCTCGTGCAGCGCGTCGGTCCAGGCCTGGCCGTAGCCGGTCGAGCCGCGGTAGTTGACCCGGACCACCGCGAAGCCGTGGTCCAGCCAGGCGGCCGGGCCGGCCGCGAAGGAGTCGCTGTCGTGGTGGGTCGGGCCGCCGTGGATCTCGAAGACGGTCGGCAGCGGGCCGTCGGCCGGGGTGCTGCCGGCCGGGCGCTGCACCAGGGCGTGCACCCGCCCGCCGGGGCCGTCCACCCAGACGTCCTCGACCGGGACGGAACCGGGCGGCACCGAGCCGGGCGCCCGCAGCACGACCGTACCGGCGGTGGAGCGGACGGCCGAGGGCTCGGCGGCGGAGGACCACAGGTACTCCACGGTGCCGTCCGGACGGGCGGTGGCGCCGCCGACCGTGCCGCGCGGGGTGTCCAGGCGGGTCAGCCGGCCGTCCGCGAGCGAGTACGAGAACAGCTCGCTGCGCGCCTCGTACTCGTGCTCGACCAGCAGCGACCCGGCGTCCGGCCGCCACTGCGCGGAGACGTCGCCGGGCAGCTCGCGGCCCTGCTCGTCGCGCAGCGGGAGGGCCGTCTCGGCGCCGGTGGCGACGTCCCAGATCATCGGCTCCCAGCGGCCGGTGCGCTGGTGGGCGACCAGCAGGCGGGTGTCGCCCTCGACCGGGGCGAAGCCCAGGCAGGCGACACCGCGCGGCTCGTCCCGGCCGGTCACCTCGTCCAGCTCGGCGACGGTCCCGACGCCGTCCCCGCCGAGCCGCACCACGCGGATCGCGGAGTGCATCGCGTCGCCGTGCTCGGTGTGGTCGATGGCGAGCAGCGTGCCGTCGTGGCTGAGGTCGCCGACGCCGCCGTACTCCGCGTGCCGGTAGATCTCGACCGGCTCGGCCGCGCCGGGGCGGCGCAGGTGCAGGGTGGTGCCGTCCTCGTCGGTGGAGCGGCCGACGACCACGGTGCCGTCGCGGCCGAGGGCCAGGCCGGCCGAGTAGGAGGGGGCGAGGCCGGGCACGGCCTCCTCGTCCGGGCCGCCCGCGAAGGGCTGGCGGCGCCAGACGCCGAACTCGTCGCCGTCGTGGTCGTCGAACCACCAGACCCAGGCGCCGTCCGGGGACAGCTCGGCGTCGGTGGTGCCGTTCGGGCGGTCGGTGACCTGACGGTGGGTTCCGGTGGCGCGGTCCCAGGCGTAGACCTCGTAGGTGCCGGTCGAGTTGGACACGTACAGGGCCCGGTCGGGGGCGTCGTCGGCCCAGTCCGGCAGCGACACCCGGGCCGCCCTGAACCGCTGCTCCCACGCCGGTGCGGCGCTCTTCTCCTCGCTCATCCGACCATCCAACCCGATCCGGGGGAGGGAACGGAACGGGCGGGTGGGTTCGACCCGCCCGCCCGTTCCGTCCCCGCGGTGTTCACGAACGCCCGGCCTCCCGCCTGGTCGCCGGCGGCAGCAGCCGGACCAGTCCGACGAGCACCAGCTCCAGCACCGCGAGCGCCGTCACGCTGCGGCCGAAGGCTGCGGTGGCGTCGCCCGCGCCGTAGTAGACCAGGCCGATCAGCGCGATCCCGACGGCGCCGCCGACCTGCTGCACGGTGGACACCACCCCGGCCGCCGAACCGGCCAGCCCCGGCTCGACGGCCGCCAGGGCGACGGTGGTGACCGGGGCGATCACCAGGCCCATGCCGAGGCCGTCGACGAACAGCCCGGGCGCCAGCCACCAGACGCCGCCGTCCGCCGCGCCGTAGGCGGCCAGGGCGAGCAGGCCCAGTCCGGCGGTCATCAGCAGGCCGCCGACGGTGATCGTGCGGGGCTCGCCGAGGCGGGCGGTGACCCGGTGGGTGGTGTTGGAGGTGAGCAGGTAGCCGAGGCCGATCGCGGTGAACACCAGCCCGGCGCCGAGCGCGTCCAGGCCGCGGCCGAGCTGCAGGTGCAGGGCGAGCACCAGGAAGAAGGAGGCCTGGCCGAGCCAGAAGGCGAGTTGGGCGAGCAGGCCGGCGCTGAAGGCGCGGCTGCGGAACAGCCGGGTGTCGACCAGCGGAGCCGTGTTGCTCCCGGCGGAGGTCGAGGTGGTGCGGTGCTGGTGGACGGCGAAGGCGGCGAGCAGGACGAGCGAGGCGGCGAGGCAGAGCCCGGTCCACAGCGGCCAGCCCAGCCCGGGCCCCTGGATCAGCGGCAGCACCAGGCCGGTCAGCCCGAGGGTGACCAGCAGGACGCCGACCGGGTCCAGTCCGGGCCGCTGCGGGGCGCGCGACTCCGGCAGGCAGCGGCGGACCAGGGCGAGGGCGGCCAGGCCGATCGGCAGGTTGATCAGGAAGCAGCTGCGCCAGCCGAGGCCGAGGAGGTCCGCGCGGATCAGCAGCCCGCCGATCAGCTGGCCGAACACCGCGCCGACGCCCATGGTCAGCCCGTACCGGGCGAAGGCCCGCGCCTGCGCCGCGCCGCTGAAGGCCGTCCGCAGGATCGCCAGCACCTGCGGGCCCATCAGCGCCGCCGCCAGCCCCTGGGCGACCCGGGAGCCGACCAGCGCGGCGGCGGTGGGGGCGAGGCCGCAGGCCGCGGAGGCGAGGGTGAACAGGGCCAGGCCGAGCGCGAACACCCGGCGGCGGCCGTAGCGGTCGCCGAGCCGGCCAGCGGTGACCAGCCCGGCCGCCAGGGCCAGGCTGAACCCGGCCATCACCCACTGGACGGCGGCGGGGCCGGCGCCCAGGTCGGCCTGGAGGGAGGGGACGGCGACGTTGACGACGAAGACGTCCAGGGCGGTCATGAAGGTGGCGGTCAGGATGACCGGCAGCAGGCCCTTGGGGGCCGTGGCTGCCTTCGTCGCAGCGGCGGCCGCGGCTTCGGCCGACCGCCGGGTGTCCAGGGCGGTGCTCATCTCGGGCTCTCCTCAAGGGGGTTGGCTTTCGGGGAGGGGCGCCGCCGGGTGGCTCGGCAGCGCCCCTCGGGGGTGGGTCGTGCCTGCGGGCTCAGGCGCCCGGGACACGGTCCAGGAAGCCGTACACGGCGCCGATCCGGCCGTCCGGGGTGGCCGCCAGCACGTCGAAGCCGATCACCACCGGCTCGGCGCCGGCCGGGCCGAGGTTCCAGGTGAACCGGGCGGTGTCGTGGTGCGCGTCCACCGGGCCGAGGGTGAACTCCAGCCCCGGGAACTGCGCCTGGGCCGCACCGATCAGCGCGTCGATCGCGTCCCGGCCGGTGACGGCGGCCAGCGGGTCGGTGTAGCGGCCGTCCTCGGCCCACACCTCGTCGATCAGCTTGCGGCGGGCCGCCGGGTCGGTCTCGTTCCAGACCGCGAGGTAGCGCTCGGCGAGCTGCTGCAGGGTGGCGGCGGTGATCTCGGTCATGGCTGTCTCCCGTGTTCCGGTGAGTGGTTCGGCGGGTCGTTCCCGCTGCTCAACCAAGGTATGGACGGGGCGGCGCGGCCGAATCAGTCACGTATAGGCATGGCCGTACGTAGCCTTCGTGGTGGGGCACCGGCGGTCGGCTCGGTAGGGTCGGGGACATGCTGTACGGGAGGGAACGCGAACAGGCCGCCGTGGACGGCCTGTTGACGGCGGCACGGGACGGACGCAGCGGGGCCCTGCTGCTGCGGGGCGAGGCCGGGATCGGCAAGACGGCGCTGCTGGACGACGCCGTCGCGCGGGCCGGGTCCGGGTTCCGGGTGATCCGGGCGGCGGGCGTCGAGTACGAGGCCGAACTGCCCTTCGCCGGGCTGAGCTTGCTGCTCGCCCCCGGCATGGACCGGCTGGACGCCCTCCCGGGACCGCAACGGCGGTCCCTGGAAGCGGCGTTCGGGCTCGGCGACACTTCGACGGCTACCGCAGACCGACTGCTGGTCGGCCTCGCCACCCTCGGAGTGCTCGCCGAACTCGCCTCCGAAAAGCCGCTGTTGTGCGTGCTCGACGACGTGCAGTGGCTGGACCGAGCCTCCCTGGACGCGCTGCTGCTGGCCGCCCGGCGACTCCAGGCCGAAGGGGTCGCCCTGCTGCTCGCCGCCCGCACCGAGGGCGGCGCCGCCGCGGACCGGCAACTCGGCCTCCCCGAACTACGGGTGAGCGGCCTCGCCGAGTCCGACGCCACCCGGCTGCTGGCCGACCGGGCCGGCCCCGACCTGCCCGCCGCCGTCCGCGACCGGTTGCTCGCCGAGGCCGCCGGGAACCCGCTCGCACTCACCGAACTCCCGGTCGCCGCGGGCCCACAGGCGCACACCGGGGGCGGCCTGCCGCTCACCAGCCGGCTGCTGATCGCCTTCCACGGCCAGGTCACCGGCCTGCCCCCGGCCACCCAGACCCTGCTGTTGGTCGCCGCTGCCGAGGAGAGCGGCGAGCTCGACGTCGTCCTGCCCGCCGCGGCCGTGCTCGGCGTCGGCGCCGAACAGCTCACCCCCGCCGAGGAATCCGGCCTGGTGACGGTCACCGCCGACCGCCGGATCGCCTTCCGCCACCCGCTGCTGCGCTCCGCGATCCTGCAACGCGCCCCGCACCACCAGCGGCTGACCGTCCACCGGACCATCGCCGGGGCGCTGCCCGAGGGGGACCGCCGCACCTGGCACCTCGCCCTCGCCGCCACCGTCCCCGACGCCGCCCTCGCCGAGGCGCTGGAACGCACCGCCGTCCGTGCCGAACGGCGCGGCGGCCACGGCGGCGCCACCGCGTACGAACGCGCCGCCCGGCTCACCCCCGACCGCGACGCCGCCACCCGCCGCCTCGTCCTGGCCGCCGAAGCCGCGACAGAGGAAGGCGAGTTGGCACGGGCCGAGACGCTCGCCGAGGAGGCTGCCGGCCGGACCGACAGCGTCCTCGCACACGCCCTGCTGGACCAGGTCCGGGCCACCGCGCATTTCTGGCGCGGCTCCTACCCAACGGCGTACCGGCTGCTGCTCGAAGCCGCCGGTACCGACATCGAGCCCGCGCACGCCGCCCGGATGCTCTTCCAGGCCTTCCACGCCGCCTGGTACGCGGGGGAGGGGGCGGTGACCGCCGTGCTCGACCGGCTCGCCGCCCTCCCGCTCGCCCCCGACCACCCCCTGGCCCCGCTCGCCCGCCACCTGCCCGCCGCCGTCCTCCCGGCCCTCGGCAGACCCGCCGCGCCCCTGCCGCTCCTCCGGGAGAGCACCGAGGCCGCCCGCAAGGCCGGCGCCGAAACCCCCGTCGACCTCGTCCAACTCTGCGGCGCCACCCTCATCCTCGGCCGCGACGAGGAGACCGTCGAACTCGGCGGCGAACTGGTCGCCGAGGCCCGTGCCAAGGGCACCGTCGGGGTGATGCCCACCCTCCAGTTCTTCCTCGCCGAAGCCGAGCTCTTCCACGGCCGCCACGCCGACGCCGAACTCACCGCCACCGAGGCGCTCGCGCTCGCCCAGGACACCGGCCAGCACCAGTGGGTCAGCCAACTCAGCGCCCTGCTCGCCTACCTGGCCGCCCTGGACGGCCGCACCGAGCGCTGCACCGAACTGGCCACCACCGCCCTCGCCACCACCGGTCCGCAGACCGCCGCCCCCGCGGCCGGCCGTCCCTGGGCCCACTGGGCCCTCGCCCTGCTCGACCTCGGTCAGGGCCGCGCCGCGGGCGCCGCGGACCGCCTCCACCCCCTCACCACCGGCCCGCACCGCCACCACGTCTGCGCCACCCGCGCCGTCCCCGACCTGGTCGAGGCCGCCGTCCGCCTCGGCACCCCGGACCGCGCCGCCGAACCCTACGAACGCTTCGCCCGCTGGACCGTCGCCGCCGACCGCCCCTGGGCCGCAGCCCTACGCCTGCGCTGCCAGGCCCTCCTCGGCCCCGACGAACTCGCCGAACCCGCCTACCGGGCCGCCCTCGACCTCCACGCCACCACCCACCGCCCCTTCGAACACGCCCGCACCGCCCTCCTCTACGGCGAATGGCTCCGCCGCACCCGCCGCCGCACCGACGCCCGCCCCCACCTCCGCTTCGCCCTCGAAACCTTCGACCGCCTCTCGGCCCACCCCTGGTCCACCCGCGCCCGCACCGAACTCTCCGCCACCGGCACCCCCGCCCCCGACACCCCCCACTCCCCGCAGAACCCCGCGGCCCCCCTGACCCCCCAGGAACTCCAGATCGCCCGCCTCGCCGCCCAGGGCCTCACCAACCGCGACATCGCCGCCCAACTCTTCCTCAGCCCCCGCACCGTCGCCCACCACCTCTACAAGGCCTACCCGAAGCTCGGCATCGCCTCCAGGGCAGACCTTTCGGGCGTGCTCTGACGCCGCCACATGGACCGGGTCCTGCCGAAACACGTTCGGCAGGACCCGGTCCATTCAGTCTTCGGCGTCGATGTCATCGCTTGCTGAGTTTTCTGTGGAGTGCTTCCAGCCTTCCGAATAGTGCTCTCGGTGATAGGCCAGATGTGCGCGGTCTATCTGATGGTTGGGCGCGCAAAGTCCTCCCGGCGGCTCATCCAGGCAGCCTTGAGGAGTGATGGGCGCCCCTCCCGTGAGGTGTCTGCCTCGACCATCCAGGTCACCCCGCAGATCACCGGCCTCACCGTCGGCTAGGTGCCCGGGCCCGACGGCGCCACCGGCTCGGCCTCGCTGGGCCCACGGCACCGACCCCGGCAAGGCTGTCCCCCTGCTCTACGGCGATTCGGCGGCATCCTCGGTCCCGCCCTGCTCTGCGCGGACCCGCCGGTCAGAGCGGACGTCCTGTCACCTCGGGAACGCCGCAGCCCCTGCTGTGTGCCTGGATCACACGGCAGGGGCTGCGGCCCGAACGGATGGCTTCGGCCGACGCTGCCTCAACAAGCGTGGCAGCCGGAAATGCCAGAGGGCCCATCGGATCTCTCCGATGGGCCCTCTGGACTGGGTCGGGGTGGCGGGATTTGAACCCACGGCCTCTTCGTCCCGAAGCAACCTGGGCATCCGCTTGACCTCGATCGCCAGTGTTGCTGACCTGCGGAAACGGTCCCCGAACGTCCGTGCTCGTCCGCCGAAGTGCGCACCCGTTGTAGCACAGTTAGTCACTCAGCTTGCCTGTCGGGAGTCGCTCGACCAGATGGTACCTACAGCAGCTTGCACGCTCACCGCTCGGCACTCATGCCGCCTGAAGGTCGCTCTACCAGTCCAGTGGCTGCTCGCCGTCACAGCTGCCCATTTCAGTGCTCGTAGCCATCCCGTACGCACATTGGTGCAAGCACCTGTCCCGGCTCCATGCCGACCGATCCTGCTTGCCCGAACTTTTGGCACTGCATGTGCCGCACCTTGCTCCGGAGGTTGCCGGTTCATGCCTCTACAGCCCCAGATCTGCCTATGATCACGATGCAACCGACGCGCCCGCAGCGCCACTGTTGGCTACGAGGAGATCACAGATAGTGGCATACTCCAGCGGCTGTGGCCCGCTGCGATGTATCATGCACCTTTGCGTTGGCCAATCGGCCACGGCGCTGTCAGTCCACACAGGTAGTCTTTATAACCATGCGCAAGCCTTCCTCTGGCCATCCGGCAGGTCTCAACACTTGGGACGAGACGCGAGCCTCCGCCACGTACTCGGCATCAGACTGTGCACTCTTCGTCGGTGACTCCATGGGCGGACTTGCGAACCTGGCTGATGGTTCCATCAATACTGTAGTAACTTCACCGCCATACTGGGCTGCTCGCGACTATGGGCATGATGGACAGTTGGGCCTAGAAGATGATGTCGATGACTACGTAGAGCGACTGGTCAAGATATTCCGAGAGGTCTATCGAACACTGGCCGATGATGGCAGCGCATGGCTAAACATTGGCGACTCCTACTTTAATAAGCAGATCACTGAGGGGGGCAAGCCGCCTCGCTTGGGATGGAAGCGCGCCAAACAACTTAGTCTTGTTCCATTTCGCGTAGCCCTTGCACTTCAAGAAGATGGCTGGTGGATTCGAAACGTTGGCGTGTGGCACAAGCCAAATGCCATGCCGGCAAGCGTTCGCGATCGGCTCACGAACACCTGGGAGCCGGTGTTTCTCCTAACTAAGTCTGAACGCTACTACTTCAACTTGGATGCCATTAGGGTCCCCCACCTAACCGATGACTCGGCAGAGCGAAAGCGCGCCGAATCTGGCAAAGCCCGAGGCAAAGCCCAGGATCAGCCAGAACTTCGAAAGTGGCTGAACTCCCCCAGGCATCGCGCGACTATTGAAGGCGTAAAGGAGATTGAGCGCCGCCCCAACGCGCCCGCGGCTGTCGAATTGGCAGCTTATCTTCGAGGGGCGCTCAAAGATCAGAAGCGCTCGATCAACTGGGTCGCGGGGCAACTTGGGCTCCCATTCGAACGAACTCGGCATTACTTCCGCGTTGATCAGATCGGCTCTCGACTCCCCCCGCCGGAAGTGTGGGAGCAGTTGAAGGATCTTCTTGACCTCGACGCAACATACGACGAGGCGATGACCGTCGAAATTGGCGACAACGTATTCAGGAATCACCCCAAGGGCAAGAATCCTGGTGACCTTCTGAGCGTCCCCGTAGCTTCAAGCGACTCAAATCATTTTGCAGTAATGCCGCGCAGGTTGGCCGAGTTTGCCCTGAAGGCAACGCTCCCCATGAACGGATCCTGCCTGGATCCGTTCATGGGGAGCGGAACGACTGGACGGGTAGCTCGACAGCTAGGCGGAAGGTTCGTGGGAATCGACGTCAACGCCCACTACATGGAAGACTACTTGATCGAATCTGGGATCACCGCTCCAGATACAGAAACTCTGTGGTGACCTCTTTCCCGCTGGGATCCCGGTCACGCCACAATGGAACTGTATAGTCACTAGAATCGTCGTAGTGAAGTTCCTGAAGCCGCCAGGGTTGTGCCTCTCGGAGCGACTTATAATAGACGCGAATCCTGGCGTCCTCTTCCCTCTTCGGGGAATGTTTCCCCTCTCCGAAGATTGTCTTATCGGGGTTCGGATTATAGCGATCCTTGAGCCGGGCGTGCGGTATGGCCAGCGCGAATATCCCTAGCAGCCTCCTCTGAAGATTGGACCCTTCGGGGGCGTTCGAGTAGTGAAAATGAACAAACATCGAGGTTGAGATTGCTGGCAGCTCTTTGCCGGTTGCAGAGACTAGGGGGAGGTGAGGGGCCACCCCAGCCTCAAGGAACACTACTTCGCCAGTTCCCTTCTTTCGGAATTCGGCATCCATTGGGAGCTGTGACTTTTGCAGCGTTTCGCGAAAGTTTTCTTTAGAAGCCTTCGCATCAACCAGGAGAACTTGCGGGATCAAGCCATACGGCGTGGGTAGCCACCGAGCCCGCTTGTAGTCAATAAAACCAGCAAAGCGCTTATTAATTGGATAAAGCTCTGCAACTTCGAGTGCATATTGAGTTAGATCCTCGGCGAGCACGATAATTTCGCCAGCCGAATCAGCCTTCGTATTTTCGAAGATCTCTTTGGCTTCCTTGCTGTATTGCTGAAGCGCTTGAACTAGTGTGCGAAGTGTCTGCTTTTCGATATCCTCCAGCTGATCCTTGGAGAGATTCCGGTAGTCCTGGTGCACGCTCACTCCGCTCGCTGTCGAACACTTCGCCTGAGAGCCGCCAACTGGTGACGCTGGGTAGACACTACTGCCCGACCAGCAGGCTTCGCCGCTGCTTCCAGAACATCGGGCGGTGGAGCGGTTTTGGCCGGTGTCCTGTCCGGTCTGGGGTCGAGCATGATCGGGGGGCCGTAAGCTGTTGCGACTCGGTCAGGGCTCTTTGGGCCTGACCGCAATTTGGCCGAGTGGCCCCCCGGTCTTGCTCGACGCGGGTCCCTGCCCGGAGAGGTGGGTAAAACCGTGGAGCCGCCCGCCCCGGCCCCGGCGGGGTTGGTTCTGAGCTGCGCCTTGCGCACCCTCCTCCGCTGCGGGGGAAGTCTTGTCTTGTCCGTACCGCCCCGGCCTTAGCTTTCCGCCCCATTGGGCGCGGCCGACGACGGCGAAGCCCCAGCCGGGGCGAAGACAGGAGGCGGGGCGCGCGCCGGAGGAAGGCCGGCGCCGCCGCGCTTTGCGCGGTCACCCCGAACCTTGTGTGAGGCTGCTGTTTCAGTAGTTCAGGAGGCCGGGAATCGACGCCGGATCTCCGATCCGCCGTGATGTGCCTTCCCCTTGGGCTCCGCCCACCTCCCCGCCGAGCGGAGCGAGGTGCTTGAACCCGTAGAGAAGATTTTTACGCACTCCCGTCCCCTCCTGCGCCCCCGCCGCTCCCTGCCTCCGGGCTCGCCGGCCGCCTATGATCGGCAGGCTCTGATCTGACTGCTGTTCACATCCTCGGTGCGGGGGCCATGGATACGATCACCCAGCTAGTGACCATCGCCGCTGTCGTGCTCGGTGGGTTGACCACGTGGGCGACGAACAGCCTGGTGGAGCGGAGTAAGCGCCGGGACGGACTCCGAACGCGCTGGGACGAGCGGAAGTTGGACGCCTACGTTGAGTACGTTGCTGCCGTCCGGGCCTGCATCTACGCGGCCGTGTTGGCATACGAGGTGACCCAGGATCTTCGGTCGATGCCTCGGAGCGAGCATGAGCTGTTGCTGGACCTCACCGAATGCGAACGCCACCGGGCTTTGGCCTTCGAGCGGCTGATGATGCTGGCCGGAGAGCGCGTCATCGAGGCAGGGCACGCCGTGAACGTCGCCACGCTTGAGATCGACTGGCGGGCCCGAGGACTGGTGGACGGCACCCTCGCGGAATGGCGTGAGCTGCATGCCGAGGCGTTCCGGGCGATCAACGCGTTCCACGATGAAGCTCGCGCTGATCTCGGCGTCAACGGGCTCTTCGCCTACCGCCGGCACTCCGATCGCGGCCTGATCCTGCCGGCCTCTCGTTCCTCGACGTCTGCCGATCCCGAGTAGAGACAGCTCGGCCCCGACAACGGGTTCGTCCGTCGCCGGGGCCAGAGAAAGTCAAAGCTGTCAGGCCGCCTCGAACCGCCAGGTGTCCAGGGCGAGAAGCGACTCAGCCCGGGCCTGGATGACTCCCATGCGGGCCGCACGCTCGATCTCCTGGTTGTGCGCCGCCTGGTGCGTGCTCTGCCCCGGCCACTTGCGGTACAGGAGGCCGGTCTCCTCGATGAACCACCCGCGGCTGACCGCGTTGAGTGCGAGCAGCAGCCCCGTGTCCTCAGATGCCGGGAGCGCCATCCACCCGCCGAGCGCGAGCAGCAGGTCCCGCCGGACGCACAGCGTCGCCGGGTGCACCTGGGCACGGAAGTCGTGGGCCTTCCAGTGAGCCAGCACCTCGCCCCGCTCGATCGACCCCGCCGGCGGGTCCTGGTCGAAGCCGACCGTGCTGCCGTCCGGGAGGAGGTCGAGGACACGCGATGTCGTCCACGCAACGTCCGGTCGACTGGTCAGAACCGCAACGTCGCGAGCGAGCGTGCCCGCGGGCAGCTGGTCGTCGGCGTCGAGCACCTTCACAAACTGCCCGGTGGCCCGCGAGAGGCCCATGGTCCGCGCCATGCCCGCCCGTCCGTGCCGCCCCTGGCCGAAGCTGATGCGCGCGTCGTCCGGGACATGCGGGGCCACATCGTCGGTCTCGCCGTCCTGCTGGATCACCCACTGCCAGTCCCAGCCGTCCGGGAGGTCTTGGTCGAGCAGCGACTTGTAGGCGTCCGCCAGGTACTCGGCGCTCGGCCCATGGACGGCCGTGATCACGGTTACGAGATTGGTCATGCTCACCACCTGCTCAGCTTGGTCGTGTAGACCATCTCGGTGCGGTCGCCGGGCAGTACTACGTCTGCGACCTCCACCACGCGGTCCGTCGTGTCGACGCAAGTCTTCCGGAGAACGATCACCGACACACCCACCGGCAGACCGAGTTCTTCCGTCTCCTCCGGCGTCGGCGGCCGGGCCCGGAAGGTCTCCACGATGCGGTCCAGCTCGATGCCGACTGTGAACAGCTGGTTCTGCGTCCCGCCCGGCCAAGGCTCCTGGTCCTCGCGGAGCAGGTCCGGGTTCCCGGCGATCAGGTCCAGCAGCAGGTATGACCGCGACACGTTGAACGGCGCGCGCTCCTCGCTGTACCGGGTGCGGTAGGTGCGTTCCAGCAGCATGGTCCCCTCGGTCACCCCGAAGGCTGCCGCGAGATCGGCGTTCGCCGGGACCTGCTCGTAGCTGGCCGCGAACACGAGGTCGTTCACCGTGAGCCCGGTGTCATGCTCGGTGGCGCCGGTCTTCAGTCGCTCCGACTCGTGCTCGCGCGCACGGTCCTTCTCCCACTGGTGGCGGAGGTTGTCCCGCTTGACGGGGGTCGGCTGCCGGCGGACGAAGGTGCCCCGGCCGTGCTGCTTCTCGACCAGTCCCTCAGCTGCGAGCACTCCGACGCCCTGGCGAACGGTCGGCACGCTCACCCGGTACTGATCGGCGAGCGCCGTCTCCGCCGGTAGCCGGTCGCCCGGGCCCAGCTCGCCGGCCTCGATCTGGCGCCGGATATCAGCAGCGATCCGCTCGTACTGGTTGGCCATGGTGCTGGTCACCGTCCTGTCGTGGTCTCGGGCTCATCCTAAGTCCTAAAGAGGTGTTGACGACTAGCTGATGAGCCGTCATAGTTCTCGGGACGGCAACTCCTAATGAGGACTTGAAGACAAGATCTCAGGAGGTGCTGATGACACCCGGTATCTGCCGTGGTGAGGCTGCTCCGAGGGCGACGAATCCCCTCGGTGCCAGATGAAGGAGCCCAGCTCATGCGCTTCATCCCCGTCGACACGACCGCCGCGCTGGTGATGGTCGCCCAGGCGCCCCGCCCGAAGCTCAAGGACCGCCGTACCGGTGAGATGGCCATGGACGCCGAGACCGGTGCGCCGCTGGTCACCCTGGACGTCACGTTCGTGGCCAACGGTGAGGCCGACATCCTGTCCCTGACCGTGCCGCAGCCGGGTATCCCGGAGGGGCTGGCGCCCGGCATGCTGGTCGCCCTCACCCGGCTCATCGCCCGTCCGTGGGAGAACGAGTTCAACGGTCAGAAGCGCTCCGGTATCGCCTTCCGGGCCGACGCCGTGACGGTTTCCGCCCCGGTCCTCGCCGGCGCGAACGCCTGATCGCCGTGAACAACCTGACGACGGCGCTCCTGGAGTTGGGCGCTCCCGCTGCGGTCCTCGGCTCCGGCGCCCTCTACGCCAGGGCCAAGATGCCCCGGACGTACTGGGCGACGGTTGGCATCCCGCTGACCATCCACCGCATCCGGCACGACTACGAGAACGTCATGGAGGCCTGCGGGCTGACCGTGGAGCCCTCTTTCTGGCGGGCCATGGCCTCGTCCGCCACCAACCGGCCGGCCAAGCCCGCGATGCCGAAGATCCGCAGCATGCAGGTGAGTTCGACCGGCCTGCGGGTCCGGCTCCGGCTCGCTCGTGGCCAGCAGACGAAGGACATGGTCGATGCGGCCGAGCGGCTGCGGCACGCATGGGAGGTTCACGCAGTACACGTCTCGGAGATCAAGCCCGGCGTGGTGGAACTGCGGATAGTCGGCTTCGACGTGCTGCACAACGTGCGCATGCCGCGCCGGGCCATGGCCAAGTCCCGCGAACTGTTGCGGGTCCCGGTCGCGCTCCGGGCCGATGGCACCGTGCACCACCGGGACTTCCGGCAGGCTCCGAACGGGCTGAACCTCGGCGCCAACCAGTCCGGCAAGTCGATGTTCACCCGCAACCTGATCCATGGCCTCGCTCCGCAACCGGTCGCCTTGGTCGGGATCGACTGCAAGCGCGGCGTCGAACAGCGCCCCTTCGCGCCGCGGCTGTCGGCTCTGGCCACCGACCAGGGCGAAGCGCTCGGGCTGCTGCTCGCGCTGCTGATCGAGATGGACGACCGGTACGACCTCATCCGCGACTACCAGGGGGTTCCTGGCTCGGTCGCTGCCGAGGACCTGACCGCCGACATCTGGGGCCTGCCCGCGAAGGTCCGGCCGGTGCCGATCGTCGTCCTGGTGGACGAGATCGCCGAACTCTTCCTCGTGGCCAGCAAGGCCGATGAGGAGCGTCGGAACCAGATCGTCACCGCGCTCATCCGGCTCGCCCAACTCGCCCGCGCTGCCGGCATCTACCTGGAGATCTCCGGTCAGCGCTTCGGCTCGGAGCTGGGCAAGGGCGCGACGTTGCTCCGCTCCCAGCTCACCGGCCGCACCGTCCACCGGGTCAACGACCTGGAGACGGCGAAGATGGGCCTCGGCGACATCTCCGACGCCGCCGTCGCGGCCTCCACCCGGATCAGCCCGGACATGCCCGGCATGGCGGTCGCCGGCGACACCTCCGGCATGTGGTCCGAGATCCGTACGCCGTACCGATCGCTCACCGAGGTTGCCGAGCGCTGCGCCGAGTTCGCGCACCTCACGCCCCACCTGGACCGCTTGGCGGCCTTCCGCCCGCAGGTCGCCGACCCGGTCATCATCCCGCCGGCGCCCTCGACGCCGCCGGACCTCGCCACGGTCCCGCTCAGCAAGTAGCGACACCTCACCCAACTGCTGGCGCGGCAGTCTCGCGCCAAGTCCCTACCCCCGCCTTGCCTCAATCCGGAGGAGATTCGCCCGTGTCCCGCAAGCCGTCCATCGCCGAGATCGGCGCCTTCCTCGGCCACCTCAAGGCCACCCGCAACAGCCACGACGACACCGGTCCGCTGCTCGCCGAGAAGGCCGACATCTTGGAGCGCATCGCCGAGGCCAACCCGGACGACCGCGACGCCGCCCAGATCGCCCGCGAGGCCCGCGCCGCCGCCGACCGCGCCCAGCGCAACAGCGAGTGACCCCGGTGGCCGCCCGCAAGCGCACCGCGCCGCCGAAGCCCTCGCCCTGTGAGCCCTGCAAGGGCACCGGCCAAATCACCGAGACCGTGTACGCCGACAGGGCAACTCGCCGCCGCCGGATCGCTGAGCAGGAGGCCACCTGCCTCGACTGCCTCGGCACCGGCATCGCGCTGGAGGTGTCGCTGTGATCCAGATCCGCGTGATCTGCGACGTCAACGACGTCCCGTTCGTGGTCGCCGACCTCTGCCGACTGTGGCACGTGCACGACGTCAAGGAGCACCCCGCCAAGGACTCCGGCCAGCGTCGCCTCTACCTCACCGTCACCCGTCGATCGACCAGCGTCAAGTAGCACCCGCTCGCCGGGGTCGGGCGGTAGATGACCAGCGTCACGCTCGGCCCCCAACCCGCATGGGAGACAGCAATGCAGCACACCACGTACCACTGCGTTCTCACGATGCAGAAGACCACGCACGGGGAGACCGCCCTCGGCACCTTCTCCGACACCATCGAGCCCGTGCCCGGGATGACCCGCGTCGACATCTTCAACCTGGCAATTGCGCAGCTGACGCGGCGCCAGCCCGCGCTGACCGGTGGCGCGGTCCTCTTCTTCGCCCTCGACAAGAACCAGGTCTGACGGGGCCAGCCATGCGTCGACTCCCCAAGCTGGACGCCGTACTGGCACAGGCGGTGATCGCCGCCGCGCTCTCCTTCGCCCACCTGCACGACCTCGCCGAGGCCGCCGGACAGGCCGGATGGAAGTCCTGGGCCTACCCGGTGTCCGTCGACCTCCTGCTCGTTGCCGCCTGGCGCCGGATGCGCTCCGGGACCGCCCGCCGGCTCGCCTGGTGCTGGTTCGTCATCGCCCTGGCGGCCTCACTCGGCGCCAACGTCGGCACCGCCGGACTGCTCGACCTCGGCAACGCCCCGGCCTGGCTCCGCGTCCTGGTCGCCGGCTGGCCCGCCGCCGCCTTCCTCGGCGGCACCCTGCTCGCACACTCGACCACCGCGCCGCCCGTCGAGGAAACCCCGGTCGCGGAACTCGAACCGGACGACGCCGAGACCGACGACACCCAGCCGCTCTACGTCCCAGCCGCCGAGCCGATCACCGAACCGGTCATCGAGCCGACGCCCGTCGAGCCGCCCGCGGCTGTCCCAGCGATCGAGCCGGCTCCCGCCCCGGTGCCGACCACGGTTCCGGGGCCCCCGGTCCCGGCCTTCCTCCTCGACCACGCCCGCAAGGTCGCCGACGACCACCGCACCCGCACCGGCACCCCGATCGACGCCGCCACGCTCCGCGCCCGGCTCGGCGTCAAGGACCCGCTCGCCTCGGCGCTCGCCGCCGAACTCGCCTGAAAGGCCCACCTGGTGAACATCCAGCTGCCGTTCATTGTCGTCCTCGCGATCGTTGCCTGGCACATCGTCCGGCACCTCCGACTGCGCTGGTGGGCCGTCGCCGCGCTCGTCCTCCTCGGCTTCTACCTCGCCGACACCTCCGCCGCCCCGCTGATCGACAACACGACCCACGACGGCGTGAGCGTCATCAACAAGACCTCCAACAAGTAGCAATCCAGAAAGGAGAGTTGCCCATGAAGACCACCGTTTGCCTGCCGCCCCTGGTCACCGTGGGCGGCTCCGGCCTCGTCGCCGAGATCGAGGCGTACCTTGCCTCGTTGCCCGCCCCGGCCCGTATCGCGGTCCCGTACGTCTCGCCGCTCGGCTCCATCCTCCAGCCGTGGAACGCCGGCTACCCGGTGCCCCGGCTCACGCTCCTCGACCGGATCACCCACCGCCCGGCCCGCCCGGTGCCGGTGAGCGCCGCCGGCCACCTCCGGCTCACCTCCCGCTACATCGACGCCTTCGGCTGGCTCCAGGGCGCCATGTGGGACTCCGCCGGCCGCGTCTGCCTCCTCGGCGCCCAAGCCGCCGTCCTCGCCCACGGCTACGGCACCCCGACTACCGTCACCACCGCCCGCGTCCAGCTCATGGAGATCCTCCACGCCACGGGCCGCCCCGTCCGGTCCCCGGACGAGTACAACGACCGCCCCACCACCCGCCAGGCCGACATTCACCAGCTGCTCGACCGGGCCGCCGCCCGCGCCCAGCGCCTCGGCCTCTGACCTTCCCGGGACGGCCAACACGCCGCCAGCATCCCGCCGCCCCGGAGATCGCAACCCCTAACCACACCCATCACGAAGGACCGCACATGGACGTGCCCACGATCCTTGCCGCCGGTGTACCGCTGATCGGATGGACCACCCACGGCACCTGGCTGAGCCAGCGCCTCGCCACCGCCCGCCGTGACCCGCTCACCGGGCTCCACACCCGTGACGGCTTCACCGCCCGAGCCCATCGGTTGACTCAGCGCCACCCGAACCGCGCCTCGGTGCTGCTGATCGACCTGGACGACTTCAAGGCCACCAACGACACCTACGGCCACGCCGCCGGCGACGCGGTCATCACCGCCACCGCCGCCCGCCTGGCCACATGGTGTGGCCGCCCCGGCATCGCCGCCCGCCTCGGCGGGGACGAGTTCGCCGCCGTTGTTCTGGACGCCCCCGCACGCCTGCCTGACCTCCGCGCGGCCCTCAACCAGCCGGTCCCGTACGCCGGCTTCATGCTTCCGGCCTCCGCCTCAGTGGGCATCTGCCCCGTCGCCGAGCTGCCGGTCGTCTCGCTCACGGACGCGCTCGCCTCCGCCGACCGGGACATGTACGCGCACAAGCGCGACGGCCGCACATCCCGCCGCCGCTGACTCCAAGACCGGCCCCGGGGCGGCAACACGCCGCCAAGCATCCCGCCGCCCCGAGGCCGCAACCCCTTCCGAACCGAAGCCCACGAAGGAGACCACCATCATGCCGCAGCACAACCACGCCCCGACCCGCATCTGCCCGAACTGCTCCGGCTTCGCCTCCGTCGCCATCGCCACCGGCGTCCGCCTCCGCGACGGCTCCCGCGACACCGTCCCGGTCACCTGCCAGACCTGCGACGGCGCCGGCACCGTCGCCCGCCCGCTCGCCACCGCCGCCAAGGCGGTCTGACCGATGGCCCTCCTCGACTGGCGCGACTCCAAGCACTGGGCCCAGAAACCCGCCCCCTGCGGCGTCTGCGACAAGCCGACCAACCTCCGCTCCGACCGTGGCAAGCCCGTCCACAAGGTCTGCGCCGAAGAGTGGATCGACCGCCACCAGAAGCCCGCCAACCCGTCCTGACCCGCCCGCCCCGGAGTCTGCACCTCGGCTCCGGGGCCCTCCCTCGCCCAGGAGGTGAATCACATGACCACCACCACTGCGCCGCCGGTCGCCGATCTCCTCGGCCTCGCCCAGCTCGGCACCATGCCCGCCCTCATGCGGCAGCTCTCCGGCCTCGCTGGTTGCACCTCGCCCGTCCGCCTCGACGGCTGGCGCACTGAGATCAACGAAGCCACCGGACAGGTCCTCCACCACCTGGAGTCCGCCGACCTGCCCGCCGGGAACCTGCTGCTGCGCTGCGGCAACCGCCGCGTCACCCGCTGCCCGTCCTGCGCCGAAACGTACCGCCGCGACACCTACCACCTGATCACCGCCGGACTAGTCGGCGGCAAGGGCACCCCGGAGACCGTATCCGCGCACCCCCGGGTGTTCGCCACTTTCACCGCACCCAGCTTCGGCCCCGTCCACAACCGGCCCGGTTCCGGAACCTGCCGCTGTGGCACCACCCACCCGGCCGACGACCCGATACTCGGCTCCCCGCTCAACCCCGAGACGTACGACTACGAGGGCGCCGTCCTGTGGAATGCCCACGCAGGCAAGATCTGGGCCCGCTTCACGATCCACCTGCGCCGAGAGATCGCCAAGCTCGCCGGACTATCGCAACGCGCCTTCAAGGACATCGCCCGCATCTCGTTCGGCAAGGTCGCCGAGTATCAGAAGCGCGGCGCGATCCACTTCCACGCCGTCGTGCGCCTCGACGGCCCCGAAGGCGGCGACACACAGCCGCCGGCCTGGGCGACTGCTGACCTGCTCACTGATGCCATCCGCGCCGCCGCTCTCCGGGCCAACATCCCCGGCCCGTTGGTCGACGGCCGACAGCACCGCTTCGCCTTCGGTCGACAGCTCGACATCCGGACGATCCGCAACGCCGACTTCACCGGCCCCGTGCAGATCACCGAGCGCGCCGTCGCCGCTTACATCGCCAAGTACGCGACCAAGGGCGCCGAAGCCGCCACCGGCACCCTGGACCGCCCTGTCCGGCTGCTCGCCGAGATCGCCCAGCACGACATCCCCGAGCACGCCCGCCGGCTCATCCGTACCTGCTGGCACCTCGGCGCCCGCCCCGAGCTTGCGGAACTCCGTCTCCGCGCATGGGCCCACATGCTCGGCTTCCGCGGCCACTTCTCCACCAAGACCCGCAAGTACTCGACCACCCTCGGCGCGCTACGAGACGCCCGCGCCGCCTGGCGCCGCGCCCAGACGCTCGAACGCCTCCACGGCCCCGACACCCGGGCAGCCGAGGAATCAACGCTCGTGGTCGCCCACTGGGTCTTCGCCGGCCTCGGCCTCACCCGCGGCGAATCCTGGCTTGCCCAAGCGCTCCAACCCGCACCCGGCACGGAGGGAGAACCGACCCATGGCTGACGTGCTGTTGGCCGGTCCTGCTCTCTACCGGGTGTCCGACGCCGTGCAGGTCCTGAATCTGAGCCGAACGGTCATCTACGACCTGATCCGCACCGGACGCCTTCGCACCGTCAGCGAGGGCCGCTCTCGCCGCATCCCTGCGGCTGCCATCACCGACTACGTAGCGCTGCTGGAGCGCGAAGCAAAGGGGAGTCAGTGACCAAGCGCCGGAGCAGGGGAGATGGTGGCCTTCACTGGGACGAGAAGCGGCAGCGCTGGATAGCAACGGCCAGCCTCGGCTTCGACCCGAGCGGCAAGCGCATCGTGAAGCGGGGGAGCGGCAAGACCAAGACCGAGGCCAAGAACAAGCTGAAAGAGGTCCTGCGGGACTTCGAGGACGGCTTGGCCATCGCGCCCACCAACTACACGGCGGCGAACGCGGTCAATGACTGGCTGACCTACGGCCTCGCCGGCCGCGACGACCAGACCGTGACCACCTGCACGACCCTATGCCGTACCCACGTGATCCCGGCCCTTGGCGCCCGCAAGCTCCGGGACCTCAGCGCCGAGGACGTGGACAGGTGGCTGGCGACCAAGGCCAAGACCTTGAGCACGCGCACGCTGCAGGGCCTCCACTCCTGCCTGAACCGGGCGGTGAAGCGCGCGATGGCCCGGGACAAGGTGAAGCGCAACGTGGTTGAGTTGTGCTCTGTCCCCACCGGCCAGCCCGGCCGGCCGTCGAAGGCGCTGACGTTCGCTCAGGCTGAGGCCGTTCTGAAGGCGGCGGAGAAGTCCTCCATGCACGCCTACATCGTGGTGTCCTTGCTCACTGGGGCACGCACTGAGGAGCTTCGGGCGCTGACCTGGGACCACGTGTTCCTCAAGGGCCAGCCCGGCGCCAACCCGCCGATCCCGCCCCACATCGCCGTATGGCGCTCGGTCCGGGCCACCGGGGACACCAAGACCCGCAAGTCTCGCCGGACGCTCGCACTCCCCGCCCGCTGTGTCGAAGCGCTCTGGGATCACTGGGTGGACCAGGGCTGGGACCGCCTCGCCGCCGGCGACAAGTGGGAGGAGAACAACCTGGTGTTCCACTCCGCTGTGGGCACCGAGCTGGACCCGTCCCACGTCCGCCGGGCTTTCCGCTCAGCCATCGCCAAAGCCGAGGGAGTGAACGCCGCCGAATGGACGCCCCGCGAGCTACGCCACAGCTTCGTGTCCCTGCTCTCGGACAGCGGCGTGCCCTTGGAGGAAATCTCCCGGCTCGTCGGCCACTCCAGCACGGCCGTCACCGAGGAGGTCTACCGGAAGCAGATCCGCCCAGTGATCCAGACCGGCGCGACGGTCATGGACGACCTGTTCTCCCAGGACCCTGAGGCTTAGTCACTCAGTTAGTCACGCACAACGACAGAGGCCCTACCGGATTTCTCCGGCAGGGCCTCTGCACTGGGTCGGGGTGGCGGGATTTGAACCCACGGCCTCTTCGTCCCGAACGAAGCGCGCTACCAAGCTGCGCCACACCCCGGTCCTGCGGTTTGTCGCTCCGTCTCCTTCGCGACGAGTAGAACTCTACCGGACGCTCGCCGAGACACGAAATCCGGTTTCGTGCGGGCGTCCGGTGCTGGTCAGCGGGATGCCGGGGTGAGGGTGAGGAGGGTGGCCTCGGGCGGGCAGGCGAAGCGGACCGGGGTGTAGCGGTTGGTACCGCAGCCGGCCGAGACGTGGAGGTAGGAGCGGTGGCCGCCAGCCTGGTGGGTGGAGAGCCCCTTGACCCGGCGGGTGTCGAGGTCGCAGTTGGTGACCAGGGCGCCGTAGAAGGGGATGCAGAGCTGGCCGCCGTGGGTGTGGCCGGCCAGGATCAGCGGGTAGCGGTCGGCGGTGAAGGCGTCGAGGACGCGCAGGTAGGGCGCGTGGACGACGGCGAGGGAGAGGTCGGCGTCGGCGGAGGGGCCGCCGGCGACCTCGGAGTAGCGGTCGCGGCGGATGTGCGGGTCGTCGAGGCCGGTGAACTCCAGGTCGAGGCCGGCGACGGTGAGGCGGCCGCGGGTGTTGGTGAGGTCGAGCCAGCCAGCCGCGTCGAAGCCGTCGCGGAGCTTCTCCCAGGGGTTGTGGACGGCGCCGGTGATGCCGCGGTTGGCGGTGCCGTCGGGGTTGTTCATGCCGTGGATGCCGCTGCGCATGGCCTGGAGGTAGCGGGCCGGGTTCTTGCGGGCCGGGCCGTAGTAGTCGTTGGAGCCGAAGACGTAGACGCCGGGGAACTCCATGAGCGGTCCGAGCGCGTCGAGGGTGGCGGGGACGCCGAGCGGGTCGGAGAGGTTGTCGCCGGTGTTGACCACCAGGTCGGGGCGCAGGCTGGCCAGGCTCTTCAGCCAGCGCTGCTTCTTGCCCTGTCCGCTCACCATGTGGATGTCGGACACCTGCAGGATCCGGATGGGCCTGGCACCGCGGGGCAGGACGGGGACCTCGACCCGGCGGAGCCGGAAGGCACGTACCTCGTACCCGACGGAGTAGGCGAGACAGGCGGCGCCGGCGGCGGCGAAGCCGAGCGGAACGGAGTACAGCGGTCGCATCAGCCCATGCTCTCAGACGGTGGATCAGCTGGTGAACGTCCGGTGGCCCGGTGCGGGAACGGGCTCCTGGGTCGGAACCGGGGTCGGAACCGGGGACGGAGCGGGGGACGGAGCCGGGGCGGCGACCGGGGCCGGTTCCTCGGACTCCCGCCGGGCGCGCAGGGCCCGGACCTTGTTGCGGTTGCCGCACCGCTCCATCGAGCACCAGCGCCGCCGTCCGGGCCGCGAGGTGTCGATGAACAGCAGCCGGCAGTCGTGCGCCCCGCACTCGCGGATCCGGTCCGCGTACGGGCCGGTGAGCAGGGCGATCGCGTCCCGGGCGAGGGTGGAGACCAGCTGCGCCCCGTCGGCGGGCAGCGGGGCCGCCGCGGTGCCGTCCGGGGCGATCTGGGGGGCGAGCGACGGGTGGGCCGCGGCCCGGTTGAGGACGGTGTAGTCCTCGGCGGTGCCGTCCTCGCCGCGGGCGCTGGCGGCGGCCAGGCGCCAGAGGGCGTCGCGGAGGGTGCGGGCGTCGGCGAGCTGGTCGGCGGAGATCCGTACGGCGTCGGCGGGCAGCCGCAGCCGGGACTGCGGGAGCCAGTTGGCGAGGTCGGAGGGCCGGTGCAGCACCTCGTACCGGGCGTAGTCGCCGGGGCCGCCGGTGGGGAGCAGTTCAAGGCAGAGGGCGCCGGGGTCGAAGAGGAAGCGGCTGCCGGCGGGGGTGGTGAGGACCAGGCCGGTCGCTGGCTCCCGCTCTCCATGGGTCATGTAACCAGGATAAATGGTTACAGAGCGTTCCGGGGCGCCACTCCCGCTCCGTGCCCGGTTAATGGCGAGCGACCGAACGTCGCAGGTGGAAGACTCGTGCCCATGACCACGCTCAAGGTGCAGCTGCAGGAGGACCTCACGGCTGCCATCAAGGACCGGGACGAACTGCGTTCGTCCACCATCCGGCTCACGCTGGCCGCCGTCACCGCCGAGGAGGTGGCCGGCAAGGCGAAGCGCGAGCTGTCCGACGCCGAGGTGCTCAAGGTGATCACCCGCGAGGCGAAGAAGCGCCGGGAGGCGGCCGAGGCCTTCGACAAGGGCGGTCGGGCCGACCAGGCCGAGCGCGAGCGCGCCGAGGGCGAGCTGCTGGCCGGGTACCTGCCGAAGCAGCTCTCCGACGAGGAGCTGACCGCGATCGTGGCCGCCGCCGTGGCCGAGAGCGGGGCGAGCGGCCCGCAGGCGATGGGTGCCGTGATGAAGCTGGTCAAGCCGAAGGTGGACGGCCTCGCCGAGGGCGGCCGGGTCGCCGCCGCCGTGAAGGCCGCCCTGGCCTGAGCGCCGTAGGCGCAGAGCCCCGGACACGCGAAGGGGCGCCCCCCGGAAGACCGGAGGGCGCCCCTTCGCTGTGCGGTCACGCGGACGGCCCGTCAGCCGTTGCCGCCGCCGTGCTTGCCGCCGTTGCCGTTCCCGTTGCCACCGCCGATGAGGCCCGGCGGGAGGGTGAACCCTCCTCCTATCACCCCACCGGGGTTGCCGTTGCCCGGAGGCGGTGGCGGCGGGGGGTTCCCGGCCGGCGGCTGCGGCGGGGTGTTCGGGTCGGCCGGCGGGGTCGCCGGGGGCGTGGCCGGCTGCGGGTCCGGGATGTTGGTGGTCTGGATCGGCTCCAGGGGCGTGCCCTTGAGTGCCTGGTTCATCGCCATCTGCCAGATCGGGCCGGGGCCCGTCGCGCCGAACACCTCGTCGAAGTGCTTGCCGCCGATGTTGATGTTCTTCATCTTGACGCCGCCGGCCGGGCCGCCGAGCCAGACCGCGGTGGCCAGCGACGGGGTGTAGCCGTCGAACCAGGCGGCCCTCTTCTCGTCGGTGGTGCCGGTCTTACCGGCGATCTTGCGGCCGTCGTCCAGGCCGAGGGCGGCCGCGGTGCCCTTCTCGGTCACGTTGAGCAGGACGGCGTTGAGCGAGTCCGCGGTCTGGTCGGAGAAGGCCTGGCTGCACTGGGACTGCGGGACCTTGAGCTCCTTGCCGTCCACCGTGGTGATCTTGTTGATCGCGACCGGGGTGCAGTACTTGCCGCGGGCGGCGAAGGTCGCGTAGACGTTCGCCATGGTCAGCGGGGAGAGCTCCAGGGTGCCGAGGACCATCGAGGGCACCTCCTGGAACTGGTCGCCCTTGGCGGACTGGGTGATGCCCAGCTTGTTCGCCATCTGCTTCATCGAGCAGAGGCCGACCTGCTGCTCCATCTGCACGAAGTAGGTGTTGACCGAGCGGGCCATGGCCTCCTTGAGCTCGTAGGGGCCGACCTCGCTGTCCTGCTCGTTCTTGACCGTGGCCTTGGGCTTGTCGGTGTTCTTCCAGGTACCCGAGCAGGTGGTCATCTGCGGGTATTCGATCTTGTTCTGGGACGGGAACGCCTGGGTGTTCGACATGCCCGACTCCAGCGCCGCCGCGGCGAGGATCGGCTTGAAGGTCGAACCGGTCTGGAAGCCGTTGCCGCCGCCCATCGAGGCGTCGACGTTCAGGTTGACGACGGTCTGGTTCTTGTTCTGGTCCAGGCCGTACGGGCGGGTCTGGGCCATCGCCAGGATCTTGCCGGTGCCGGGCTCCATCATGGTCGCCGCGGCCGACACCTGGTCCGTCACGTTGACGTTCTTGGTGACGGCGTTCTGGGCGGCGGCCTGCTTGTCCGGGTCCAGTGTGGTGTAGATGTTCAGACCGCCGGTGTCCCAGAGCTTCTTGCGCTCCTCGGCGCTCTTGCCGAAGGCCGGGTCCTGCTTGACCACGTGGCGGACGTAGTCGCAGAAGAAGCCCATGCCGGCCTGGGCGGTGATGCAGCCGTTCTGCGGGTCCTTGAACTTCAGACCCAGCGGGGCGGCCTTCGCCTCCTTCGCCTGGTCGGCGGTGATGTGCTTGTTCTCCAGCATCTTGTCGATGACGACGTTGCGACGCTTGACCGTGTTGTCGGGGTAGCGCACCGGGTCGTAGGACGACGGGTTCTGCACTATCCCGGCGAGGGTGGCTGCCTCGGCGACGGTCAGGTCCTTGTTGCTCTTGCTGAAGTAGCGCTGGGACGCGGCCTCGACCCCGTAGGCCTGGTGGCCGTAGAAGGTGATGTTGAGGTAGTTGGTGAGGATCTGGTCCTTGGTCAGGTCCTCCTCCAGCTTGATCGCGACCTTGAGCTCCTGGATCTTGCGGCCCAGGGTCTTGCGCTGGGCCTCCAGGACGGCTGCCTGGTCGTCGCCGGCCTTCTCCACGTTGACGTTCTTCACGTACTGCTGGGTCAGCGTGGAGGCGCCCTGGGAGGCGGTGCCGCTCTCCGCGTTCTTGCCGACCGCGCGCAGGATGCCCTTGAGGTCGACGGCGCCGTGCTCGTAGAAGCGGGCGTCCTCGATGTCGACCTGGGCGTGCCGCATGAGGGGCGACATCTGGTCGGCGGTGAGGACGGTGCGGTCGCGCTCGTAGACCTTGGCGATCAGGCCGCCCTTGGCGTCGAAGATCTGGGTGGCCTGGGTGAGCGGCGGGGTCTTGAAGTCGTCGGGGATGTTGTCGAAGCTCTCCGCCGTGTCCTTGGCGGTCAGCCCGATGGCGCCGACGGCGGGCAGGGTGAGTCCTGCCAGCAGGACTCCGGAGAGCACGCTGACGCCCAGGAACTTCACGCCGTTGCCGACGTGGTCCAACGGTGATCCGCTGCTCGTGCGGCGCGGAGCTCCGGTGTTGCCTGGGGGCTGGGATGCCTGTGGGCGCTTCGGTGCCATGGGGAGAACCCTACGTCCCCGAATCCCGCACACAGGGGCAGGTGTTCGCCTAGGCTTGTCACAAGCTTGCGACAGCTTCGGTGCGTCAACACCATTCACTCTTGCGAGTGGGGAGACTTGCCCGAATTGCCCGTCTTCGTTCGGCTTCTGGGGTGGCTGTGGCCTGCTGTGTTCGAGTGAACGGTAGCGCTCCGTGACAACACCTGCGGCGAGAGTGGGGGCGCTGAACTTGGCAAGGCTTGCGACCTGCGATCACTCCAACGAGTGAGCTGGCCGATACCCATAGTCCAATCGGGTCATTCGAGATTGAGCCCGACGGGGCTGTTGCAAGCTGTCGTTCTTCCGTAACGTCCTCAACTGGCAACGGTGAATATGCCGTTGCCGCCGTGGGGGAGCCTCGAATACGGGAGAGGACGGCGCCGGCATGGGCTGGGTTGACGACTGGAGTGCGCAGGCCGCCTGCCGCACGAGTGATCCGGACGAACTGTTCGTCCAGGGGGCGGCACAGAACCGCGCGAAGGCGGTGTGCAGCGGTTGCCCCGTCCGTACGGAATGTCTCGCGGACGCTCTGGACAACCGGGTGGAGTTCGGTGTGTGGGGCGGGATGACGGAGCGCGAGCGGCGGGCGCTGCTGCGCCGTCGCCCGACGGTCATCTCGTGGCGGAAGCTGCTGGAGACGGCCCGCACCGAGTACGAGGAGTCCCTCGCGACCGGCGTGATACTGACGGACTACGCCCAGGCGGGCTGAGTCCGGCCGACCGCGCCCCCGGGGTGACTACGCCGCGCCGCTCAGCCGGTCCCCGATGGCCCGCAGCCCGTCCAGGTCGTGCACGTCGCCCGGCAGCGCCGGGACCTCAACGATCGGCACGTCCGGGTACACCGACACGAAGCGGTCGCGGGTGCGGCGCTCCCGCCCCATGATCTGCATCCGCTCGGCGTGCAGCCGCAGCAATCCGGCCGCGAGCAGCTCCGCCTCCGGCGAGGAGTGCTCCGAGCCGTTCTCCTCCAGGGCCTCGGCAGCCGCCAGCGCCCGCTCCGCGGTGAGCTGCGGTGCGCCCGTGCCGTGCACCCGGTTGAGCACCAGCCCGGCTAGCGGCATCCGGTCCGCGGCGAGCCGGTCCACGAAGTACGCCGCCTCGCGCAGCGCGTCCCGCTCCGGCGCGGCCACCACCAGGAACGCCGTGCCCGGCGCCTTGAGCAGCTGGTAGGTGCGGTCGGCGCGCTCGCGGAAGCCGCCGAACATCGAATCCATCGCGCTGACGAAGGTCTGCATGTCGGTGAGCAGCTGGGCGCCGAAGATCTTGCCCAGGGTCCCGGTGAGCAGGCCCATTCCGGCGTTGAGGAACCTCATCGCGCTGCGGCCGCCGACCTTGGCCGGCGCGGTCAGGATCCGGATCACCCGGCCGTCCAGGAAGGACCCGAGCCGGTTGGGCGCGTCCAGGAAGTCCAGCGCCGAGCGGGACGGCGGGGTGTCCACGACGATCAGGTCCCACTCCTCGGCGGCGCGCAGCTGCCCGAGCTTCTCCATCGCCATGTACTCCTGCGTGCCCGCGAAGCCGGCCGACAGGGACTGGTAGAACGGGTTCTCCATGATCGCCCGGGCCCGCTCGGGCTCGGCGTGGGCCAGCACGACCTCGTCGAAGGTCCGCTTCATGTCGAGCATCATGGCCTGGAGTTCTCCGTCGCCGGTGACGCCCTTGACCACCCGGGGGGTGTTGTCGAGTTCGGTCAGGCCCATCGACTGGGCCAGCCGCCGGGCCGGGTCGATGGTCAGCACCACGACCTTGCGGCCGCGCTCGGCGGCCCGCAGGCCGATCGCCGCGGCGGTGGTGGTCTTGCCGACGCCGCCGGAGCCGCAGCAGACGATGATCCTGGTCTTCGGGTCGTCGATCAGCTCGTCCACCGCGAGCCGCCTCCCGGTGCCTTGTACCCCGTTGCCGCTCATGCGCCCACCTCGCTGCGCTCGGCAGCCTCTTCGCGCAACGCACACTTCTCGATGGTTCGCTCGCTCACGCCGCCCCCTGTCGCCTCAGTTCGCTGCGCTCGGCAGCCTCTTCGCGCAACGCGCACCTCTCGATGGTTCGCTCGCTCACGCCGCCCCCTGTCGCCTCAGCTCGCCCGCCAGCCGGTACAGCCCGCCCAGGTCGACGCCCTCGCCGAGCAAAGGGAGTTCGTACGTCGGGAGCCTCAGCTGCTGCAGGTCGGCGCGCTGCTCGCGCTCCAGCTCGACCCGCTCGGCGTGCTCCCGGGCCTGCTCCAGCAGCGGGTCGAGCAGCGGGTCCACCGCCGCGCGGACCGTCTCCGGCTTGCGCGAGCGGCCGCCCAGCCCGGCCTCGCCGAGGGCCAGCGCCACCTCCTCGCGGTGGTCCCCGTCCACCGCGGCCACCGCCGCCGCGTCCAGCACCGGCGGCCGGACCATGTTGACCATCACGCCGCCCACCGGGAGCTTCGCCTCGCGCAGCTCCGCGATGCCGTCGACCGTCTCCTGCACCGGCATCTCCTCCAGCAGGGTGACCAGGTGCACCGCGGTTTCCGGCGACTTCAGCACCCGCATCACGGCCTGCGCCTGGGTGTGTATCGGGCCGATCCGGGCCAGCCCGGCGACCTCGGAGTTCACGTTCAGGAACCGGGTGATCCGCCCGGTCGGCGGGGCGTCCATGACGACCGCGTCGTACCGGCGCCGCCCGTCCGGGCCCTTGCGGCGGGCCGCCTCGCAGGCCTTGCCGGTGAGCAGCACGTCCCGCACGCCGGGGGCGATGGTGGTGGCGAAGTCGACGAAGCCGATCTTCTGCAGCGCCTTGCCGGCCCGGCCGAGCTTGTAGAACATCTCCAGGTACTCGAGCAGCGCCTGCTCGGTGTCGATCGCCAGCGCGAAGACCTCGCCGGGCGCGCCCTCCCTGGCGGGCAGCCCGAGCTGGGGACGGGCGACCGAGGCGATCCGGCGTTCCTCGTACGGCAGTGCGGCGATGCCGAACAGCTCGGCGATGCTCTGCCGCCCCTCGACCTCGATCAGCAGCACCCGTCCGCCGTCGGCGGCCAGCGCCAGTGCCAGTGCGGCGGCCAGCGTGGTCTTCCCGGTGCCGCCCTTGCCGCTGACCACGTGCAGCCGGACACCCTCCCAGTCGGGGTCGCGCCGGGCCGCCTGGCCGGGGGTGCGTGCCACGCTCCGTCTCCGTCCGTCTCCGTCCTACGGGCCTCCCCTCCGACGAGGGTGCCCCTGTGACGAGGGTGCCCCTACCGACGGAGGTGCCCCTCATGAGGGTGCCCTCTCGCGAGGGTAACCAGGGTCCACGCCCGATGCCCGGAGCACCTGGGGTGCAGGGACTGAATCATGCCCCCTTTGTGCTCCACCTCACACGCCGCCCGGCAGGGCCTGTCTTGCGAGCCGGCCCAGGGCTCGCGACGCCGGAGCCGCGACCTGATCCGACCCGGCCCACAAGACGGGCCCGGTGCGGCGGCGATCGCCGGGACGGCTCGTCTAGAGTCTGGCCATGACCAAGTGGGAATACATGACGGCACCCCTGCTCGTGCACGCCACCAAGCAGATCCTGGACAACTTCGGCGAGGACGGCTGGGAGCTCGTCCAGGTCGTGCCCGGCCCCAACCCGGAGCAGCTGGTGGCCTACTTCAAGCGGGAGAAGAACGCATGAGCACGGTCGAGTCGAAGCTCGCCGAGCTGGGTCTGACCCTGCCGCCGGTGGCCGCCCCGGTCGCCGCGTACGTGCCGGCCCTGCAGTCGGGCGAGTTCGTGTTCACCTCCGGCCAGCTGCCGGTCGTCGGCGGCAAGCTGCCGAGCACCGGCAAGGTCGGCGCCGAGGTGTCCCCGGAGGAGGCCAAGGAGCTCGCGCAGATCTGTGCGCTGAACGCCCTGGCCGCCGTGAAGTCGGTGATCGGCGACCTGGACCGGATCGAGCGGGTCGTGAAGGTGGTCGGCTTCGTCGCCTCCGCCGCCGACTTCACCGGCCAGCCCGCGGTGGTCAACGGCGCCAGCGAGCTGCTCGGCAAGGTGCTGGGTGACGCCGGTGTGCACGCCCGCAGCGCGGTCGGCGTCGCGGTGCTGCCGCTGGACGCCCCGGTCGAGGTCGAGCTCCAGGTGCGCGTCAAGACCGGCTGAGTGTGATCGCGAAGGCGGGGTCGGGCCTGTCCAACCCCGCCTTCGTGCGCTTAGCATCCGGGCATGGACCATCGAGCAACGACGCTCCCGATGCCGCCCGGTTGGCCCGCCCGGATCCGGGCGGTCGACTCCGGCGCGCTGACCCCGGCGGTGCCCCGGCCCGCCGCGACCGTTGTGCTGCTGCGCGACTCCGCCGCCGGGCCGGAGGCCTACCTGCTGCGCCGCCGCACCTCGATGGCCTTCGCGGCCGGGATGTACGCCTACCCGGGCGGCGGGGTTGACCCGCGGGACGCCGAGGTCGAGACGGGCTGGGCCGGTCCGACGCCCGAGGAGTGGGCGCACCGGCTCGGAGCGGACGTCCGGACGGCGCGGGCGGTGGTCTGCGCGGCCGTGCGCGAGACCTTCGAGGAGGCCGGCGTGCTGCTGGCCGGCCCGGACGCCGACAGCGTCGCCGAGCCGCGCGACTGGTCCGCCGAGCGGGCCGCGCTGGAGGCGCACGAGCTGTCCTTCGCCGAGTTCCTCCGCGACCACGGGCTGGTGCTGCGCAGCGACCTGCTGGGCGGCTGGGCCCGCTGGATCACCCCGGAGTTCGAGGAGCGGCGCTACGACACCTGGTTCTTCGTGGCGGCCCTGCCGGCCGGCCAGCGTGCGGCCCTGGAGGTCGGCGAGGCCGACCGGGTCGCCTGGCTGACGCCGACCGAGGCGGTCGAGGGCTACCGGGAGGGCCGGTTCGGCATGCTGCCGCCGACCGTGACGGTGCTGCGCGAGCTGTCGCCGGTCCTCACCGCCGCCGAGGCGGTGGCCGCGGCCACAGACCGGGCGCTGGAGCCGGTGCTGGGCCGGGCCGAGGTCCGCGGTGACCGGATGACGGTCCGCTGGCCCGGGTATGACGAGCTGACCATCGACGGGGAGTTCCCGGAGGAGGCCTGACCCGAGGACTCCCGCCTGAGGGATTTCCCGACCTGAGGGATTGCCCGACCTCACCAACGATCCGAAGATGCCGACCAGAAAGGACCGACACCCGATGAACCACAACGACGTGGCTCGCCGGACGGCCCCGGAGCTGCCCGCCCGCCGACTGACCCCCCGTTCCACCGGCTGCGACAGCCAGGTCCCCTTCGTCGAGGTCGCCCAGCGCGCCCTCGTCCGGGCCCTGCCGCTGAGGGCCCTGCATCGCGACGGCGAGCGCGGCCGGTGAGCGGACTCCTGCCGGGTGACCCCGCCGCCGCGATCGGCGGCGAGGCCACCCCTCGGGCGCTGTGCGTGCTGGCGCCGAACCCGTCGCCGATGACGTTGGACGGCACCAACACCTGGCTGCTCTCCGAGCCCGGCTCGGACCTCGCGGTGGTGATCGACCCGGGCCCGCTGCACGAGGGCCACCTGCGTCGGGTGGTCGAGCTCGCCGAGGAGCGGGGCAAGCGGATCGCGCTCACCCTGCTCACCCACGGCCACGCCGACCACTCCGAGGGCGCGGCCCGCTTCGCCGAGCTGACCGGCACCGAGGTGCGGGCCCTGGACCCGGCGCACCGGCTGGGCTCCGAGGGCCTGGTGGGTGGTCAACGCCTGGACGTCGGCGGCCTCGACCTGCGGGTGGTCGCCACCCCCGGCCACACCTCGGACTCGCTGACCTTCCACCTGCCGGACGACGGCGCGATCCTCACCGGCGACACCGTGCTCGGCCGCGGCACCACGATGGTCGCCCACCCCGACGGCCGGCTCGGCGACTACCTGGACTCGCTGCGCCACCTGCACACGATGGCCTCCCACCACGGCGTACGGACCGTGCTGCCCGGCCACGGCCCGGTGCTCGCGGACGCGCTCGGGGCCGTCGACTACTACCTGGCCCACCGGGCCACCCGGCTCGCCCAGGTGGAAACCGCGGTCGAGACGGGCTGCCGGACGGCCGCCGACGTGGTCGCCCGGGTCTACGCCGACGTGGACCGGGCGCTCTGGCCGGCCGCCGAGCTCTCGGTGCGGGCCCAGCTGGAGTACCTGGAGGAGCACGGGCTCATCCCGGACCAGGGCTGATCCGCGAACGCCGAAGGGCCCGTCCGACCCGGACGGGCCTTTCGCGGTGCCCGGAGCGTCAGCGCGAGCGGCGCGACAGCCGCTCGACGTCCAGCAGGACCACCGCGCGCGCCTCCAGCTTCAGCCAGCCGCGGCCGGCGAAGTCGGCGAGCGCCTTGTTGACCGTCTCGCGGGAGGCGCCGACCAGCTGGGCCAGCTCCTCCTGGGTGAGGTCGTGGGCGACGTGGATGCCCTCCTCGGACTGCACGCCGAAGCGGCGGGAGAGGTCCAGCAGGGCCTTGGCGACGCGGCCGGGCACGTCGGAGAAGACCAGGTCGGACATCACGTCGTTGGTCCGGCGCAGCCGACGGGCGATGGCCCGCAGCAGCGCGATGGAGACCTCGGGGCGGGCGTGCAGCCAGGGCTGCAGGTCGCCGTGGCCGAGGCCGAGCAGCTTGACCTCGGTCAGCGCGCTGGCGGTGGCGGTGCGCGGGCCGGGGTCGAACAGCGACAGCTCGCCGATCATCTCGCTGGGGCCGAGCACGGCCAGCATGTTCTCGCGGCCGTCCGGCGAGGCGCGGTGCAGCTTGACCTTGCCCTCGGCGACGACGTACAGCCGGTCGCCTGGGTCGCCCTCGTGGAACAGTGACTCCCCACGGGCGAGGGTGACCTCCGTCATGGAAGCGCGCAGCTCGCCGGCCTGTTCGTCGTCGAGTGCCGCGAAGAGTGCGGCGCGCCGCAGAACGTCGTCCACGTGCTTCCTCCTTCTCGGCCGTCCGGCGATTGGGCCGTCCGGCGCAAGTTCCGTTCAGTGTTCTGCATCACCAAGCATGGCGCATGTCGCTCCGATCATATGAGGAGGGGGTGTGTCCCGGGGCGCCGTGCGGGGCCATTCGTACCGGCGGGTCATCGGCCGGGGTGCCCGGCGGCCGTCGGCGTGTCGAACGTCTGGTCGTTTCGGTCGAACAGGGAGTCGCCCACCGCCGTACGGGCGGAGAGGACGGTGTGCCCGGCCCGGTGCGCGCTGGTCAGGCCGGCCGCGCGCAGGGCGGTGAGGTGCTGGGAGACGGCGGCTGCGGACAGCCCGGTGCGGCGGGCCAGCTCGGTGGTCGAGGCGGGGGAGTCCAGCTCGGCCAACAGCCGGGCGCGGGAGCGGCCGAGGACGGCGGCCAGCGCGTCGGTGCGCGCCGTGGTGCCCGGGCGGTCCTCCCACAGGGTGGCCGTTCCGCGCGCCGGGTAGATCAGCTGCGGCGGGTCCGGCGGCAGCACCCGGGTGAGCACCCGGGGCCAGGCGAAGGCCGACGGCAGGAGCAGCAGCCCGGCGCCGGCGTTCAGCCGGGTGACGGCGCAGTGCCGTCGCTCCAGCCGCAGTGCGGTGCCGTCCCAGCGGACCGTCTCGTCCAGCTCGTCCAGCATCCGGGCGGTGCCGTGCTCGGCGGCCTGCCGGGAGCGGTGGAAGACGTCCGCCGCCAGCAGCGCGCGGATCCGAGCCCAGTACGGGGCGAGCGCCAGCTCCCAGTAAGCCTCGATCTCGGCGGCCAGCCGGGGCAGCTGGGCAGCCGGGTCGCGGTGCAGCGGTGCCAGGGCGGCCGGCAGCCGGCCGCCCGCCTCGGCGGCCAGGACATCGAGGTCGGCCCGGACCTGTGGTTCGCCGGTCGCGGTGACCGTGGCCAGTTCCTCGGCGAGCGTGGGGGAGAAGGCGGCCGGGGCGGGGTTGAGGAAGTCGGGCAGATGGCCGTCGGGCGGGACCATCGCGGCCAGCCGGCCCCGGTCCAGCCCGGCGTCGGCCAGCCGCTCGCGCACCTGCCCGGCCCAGCGGCGGTGCAGTGCGGGGGCGGGGGAGTGCGCGAGGGCGCGCAGACTGGTGACCACCTCCTGCATCGGGCTGACGGCGAACCGGGTCAGCGCCAAGTCCTGTGCGGAGAAGTGGAGTTCCGTCCGCATCCGCGGCCCCCTTCGGAAGATTCAGCCCCAGCTTAAACACTGGTGGCCCGCTCGGCCGGGGCGCAGGATGCCTCCGTCCCCACCGATCCGCACGAAAGCCGGTACACCCATGTCCGACACCGGACGTCCGTCCACCACCACCGAGGCCCGCGAGCGGGCGCTGCGACTGCGCGAGCTCCTAGCGGAGGGCGTGCTCGTCCTGCCCAACGTCTGGGACGCGGGCAGCGCCGCGGTGATCGCCTCGGCCGGCGCGCAGGCGATCGCGACCACCAGCGGCGGCGTCTCCTGGTCGCTCGGGCACGGCGACGGCCAACGGCTGGACCGGGCGGCGGCGGTCGAGGCGGCCCGCCGGGTCGTCGCGGCGGTGGACCTGCCGGTCACCGTCGACGCCGAGGGCGGGTACGGGCCGCTGCCCGCCGATGTGGCCGCTACCGTCACCGAGCTGGTCGGCGTGGGCGCGGTGGGGGTCAACCTGGAGGACTCGACGGCCGTCGGCGGGCCGCTGTTCCCGGTGACCGAGCAGGCCGAACGGCTGCGCGCGGCCCGGACGGCGGCGGCCGTCGCCGGACTGCCCGAGCTGCTGGTCAACGCCCGCACCGACGTGTTCCTGTTCGGGCTGGGCGGGCTGGAGGACGTGCTGGTGCGGGCCGAGGCCTACGCCGAGGTGGGCGCGGACGGCCTGTTCGTCCCCGGGCTGCTGGACCTCGACGCCCTCACCGAGCTGTGCAAGCGCTCGCCGTTGCCGGTGAACGCGATGGCCGTCGCGGGCGGGCCGACCGTCGCCGAGCTCGCCGCCACGGGGGTGCGGCGAATCAGCGTCGGTACCGGCCTCGCCCAGCTCGCGTACACCGCGGCCCGCCGCGCCGCCGTCGAACTGCTCGGCCCCGGGACGCTGACGGAGTTCGACGGGGCGCTCGGCTTCGGTGAGCTGAACGGGCTGTACTGACTCCGGGGAAGGGTCCCGGGGACGGGCCTCGGAGGCTGACCTCGGGGGGCCTCGGGGTCAGCCGGTGAAGCCCAGCTCGGCGAGGCTCCGGTCGATCCGGGCGCGGTGGGCGGCCTCCCAGTCGTCCAGGGTCTCGGCGGCCTCCTTGGCCAGCTTCGCCCGGACCGCCTCCAGGGCCCTCGCCCGCTCGGTGGCGGGCACCACCACGACGCCCTCCTCGTCGGCCACCACGATGTCGCCGGGCGCCACCAGCACCCCGCCGCACCGCACCGGAGCGCCGTGGGTGCCCAGCTGCTTCTTCGAGCCGGGGATCGGGATGACGCCCCGGGCGATGACCGGGAAGCCCAGCTCCCGCACCTCACCGAGGTCCCGGATCAGGCCGTCGGCCACGAAGGCGGCGACGCCCCGGCGCTGCGCCACGGCGCAGACGTTGCCGCCGGCCAGGGCGTAGTCCAGGTCGCCGGACTCCACCACGATCACCGAGCCGGGCTCGGCCCGGTAGATCGCCGCGTGCAGCATCAGGTTGTCGCCGGGCGGGCACTGCACCGTGAAGCCGGTCCGGCCACCCGGGGCATGCCCGCCCAGAGCGGGCGCAGGCCGATGTCCATGACCTGGGCGCGGCCCAGGACGTCGGCCAGGGCGGTGGTGGGGATGTCCCGCAAGTCGGTGAAGTCCTGGTCCATGCTTTCTCGTTGCTCCCTCGCTGTTCTCTGATGATCAGATTGCGAGCAGACTAGGACGCGGATGTGAACGCGGGTTCACGCACTCCCCGACCGCGGGCTCCGGCGGCAAGACTCCCCGACTCCAAGGACTCCCCGGTGCCAAGGCTCCAGGACACTTCGGTTCCCGGCCTCAGGCGTAGAACTTCACCAGCTCGGGCACCAGCGCCTCGGCCGCCACCTCGTGCGTCTGGTCGGCCAGCGTCCGGTACTCGGCGCCCGGCACGGCCTCCGCCACCGCGCGGGAGGGCGCTCGCAGCAGCTCCGGGCTGGCGCCGCCGTCCAGCACCAGGGTCGGCACGGTGATCCCGGCCAGCAGGTCGACCGGGACGGTCGCGCCGGTCCGTGCGCCGAGCGCCGCCGCGTCGTACGCCAGGGTCGGCGCGACCGCCTCGAACACCGGCCACACCGGGGCGGAGCGCATCCCGTCCACCATCTCCCCGGGCATCCCGACGAAGGTCATGAAGGCCGCGACGGCGTCCCCGCGACGGTCCTCGGCGAGTGCCGCCTCCAGCTCGGTGACGTACCCGACGAAGCGTTCGCTCTGCCCCTCCTCGGTGCTGAACGGCGGCTCGTAGACGGCGAGTCGGGTCATGCCGACGCCTGCGGCGGCGGCCCGCAGCGCCAGCGCGGCGCCCGAGGAGATGCCGAAGGCGCAGGCCGAGCCGCCCGCGGCCGCGATGACGGCGGCCAGGTCCTCGATCTCGCGCTCCACGGCGAAGGGCGCGGTGTCCCCGCTGCCGCCGCGGCCGCGCCGGTCGTAGGCCCACACGGTGTGGTGGGCCGAGAGCTGCTCGGCGACCGCGACGCCCGGGTCGAAGCCGCGGTGGCCGATCGCCCCGTCCACCAGGACGACGGCCGGGCCGGAGCCGGTGACGGTGCAGGCGAGGGTGGTGCCGTCGGGGGAGACCACGGTGTTCACGGAGGTGTTCCTTCTGTCGCTCGAGTCGGTCACGGGGGTAGACCGGGACTGGTCGCAGAACTCATCGCTCCTGGCGGAAAATCTTTCGACGAGTTGTGAACCGGGGGAGCGGGCGCCGTCTCGGAGGGATATGCAACTGCGCGAGGCCGCCGACACCGCGACCGGCGAGTGGCGCCGCCCGGCCCTCCCGCACCGGCGCGCCGCCGACACCGAACGGCACGCCCACCACCTGCTGGCGGCCCTGCTGGAGCACCGGGGGGGGGAGTCCGTCGCAGGTGTGCTGCGCCAGTGGGAGCGCGCCTACCCCGGCCTGGACACCGGCCCGATCGCCGTCCTCGGCCGGATCAACCGCTGCGCCGCGCTGCTCCAGCAGACCCCCGACCCGCTCACCCGGTGCTGGACCCGCTCCACTACGGGAACCGCCTCCGCATCGCGGTCAGGGACGCGGACGGGTCAACCTCGCCGCAGCTCATACGGAGTCCGGGCCGGACCTGGTCGGCGGGGCCGGGTCAGGAGCTCGTCGCCGGGCTGGCCTCGCTCTCCCTCGTCCTGACGGGGGCCGGCTGCCGGGTGTCCGCCACGGGCGAGCGCCTGGGGAGCTTGCCCTGCGTCACTGCCAACGCGGCCCCGAGGACCAGCACCAGAGCACCGGTGCCCTGGAGCGCGCCGAACGACTCCCCGAGGAGCACGGTGGCACACAGGGTGTTGACGATCGGCACGTTGAACATCATGAGGGAAGCCCTCGCCGGCCCCACGGAGCCGACTCCTCGGTAGTAGAGGAGGTTGGCCACTGCCGCCGCACCGATGGCCAGGTAGGCCGCGTTCCACCAGACGCTGGCCGGCAGGTCCGCCCACGTCACCTTGCCGAGATCGGGGGCCGCGAGGGCGCCGAGCAGGACGGCGCCCGCACAGGTCGCGTACGTTGTGGCCCGCAGCGGGTCGACGCCCGCGAGCACTCGGGGGCCGATCAGGGTGTACGAGGCCCAGCAGACGGCGCTGAGTAGGAAGAGCGCGTCACCCAGGAGCCGGGACGAGCCCCCCGAGCCCTGTCCACCCGCACCGACGAAGAAGACCGCCGCACCGGCGAGACCGAGGCCCAGGCCCGTCACCCGAGCCCAATTCGTCTTCTCCTTGCCCGTGATGAGCAGGAAGCCGTTGGTCAGCAGCGGGCTCATCACCGGAATGAGGATGCCGGCGTCGAGGGACGGGGCGAGGGACAGGCCCCAGAAGAAGAAGCCGTTGTAGGCAAAGACACCCAGCACACCGGCGGCTGCCGCGAGCCATCCGCTGCGGGCCGGTACCCGGACCTCGCGGTTGCCGAACATCGCCACCGCGAGGAGCAAGGCCACCGCGCCGCCGCCGAAGCGCAGGAGCGCACCCACCGAGTGCGGCATGTGGTCCACGACGACCTTGGAGCTTGAGAAGGAGCTGCCCCAGAGCACCATCGTCGCCAGAAGGAGGACGTACGGATTGCTGATCCTGCCTGATGTTCCCATGGTCTGACTCTCCTTGAGTTCGCTGCCCGTGTCTTGAACGCTGGTGCGCGGCCACAATGGGTTCATGTCGAAGGCGAGCAGCTGGGTGCGGTACTGGCGGGACGAGGAACGGTCCCTGGAGGCCATGCACGCACATTTCCTCGAGCACGTGTACGCGCCGCACAGCCACGACACGTACTCCTTCGGCATCACCGACCTCGGCGCCCAGAGCTTCCGTTGCCGGGGGGCCAACCACACCAGCGGAGCCGGCATGGTGATGGCGTTCAACCCGGACGAGGTCCACGACGGCCGCGCCGCCGCCGAGTTGGGCTACCGGTACCGGATCGTGCACATCGGGCCCGCCGTCGTCCGCGGCATCCTTGCCGATGCCGCCGCCCGCCCGTCGGGCCCCATGCCACTGTTCGTCCGCCCGGTGCTGACCGATCCGACGCTCACCGGGCTGCTGGCCCGCCTGCACGGAGCGCTCGTTGACCGTGCGAGCCTGATCGAGCGGGAGGAACTGCTCACCGCGACCGTCCTCACCCTCGCCGAGCGCGGTGCGACCAGGGCGCCGCGCACCCAGGCCCTGGAGGGCACGGCGCAGCGCCGTGCCGCCTGGCGCGCCCAGGCCCGGTTGCACGAGTGCTTCGTCGACCAGCTGTCCACGGAGACGCTGGCGGCCGAGGCCGGATGCAGCCGTTACGCCCTCTACCGGGCCTTCCGTGCGGAGTTCGGCATGGCGCCCAGCGACTACCAGCGCCTGCTGCGCTTGCGCCGAGCGCGGGAACTGCTCGTCCGCGGCCTGACGCCGGCCCAGGCCGCGACGTCCGTCGGCTTCGCGGACCAGGCCCATTTCGGCAGGTGGTTCCGGCGCACGTACGGCATCACTCCTGCGATCTATCAGCGCGCGTCCCACTGAGCGTCGCTGTCCCGGCCAGCACGGGCTCGACCGGCTCCGCCGGAGTCGAGACCGGCTGCTGCGGGCCGCGCCCTGATCCCGCAGCCCGCAGCAGCGGTGCGGTCATGACGGTGGTGGCCAGGGCCACGATGGTCAGCATCCCGAGCATCTGCTGGCTGATGATGTGTGCCTGATAGCCGATCTGAATCACCACCAGCTCGGTCAGTCCGCGTGCATTGAGCAGAACCCCGAGGATGACCGACTCCCGCCAGGGCAGTCCGGTCAGTCGGGCGCACAGGCCGGGGCCGATCACCTTTGCGAGGGTCGCGACGACGATGAGCGCGAGGAGGACCAGGCCGGCGCTGCCGTCCAGGTGGAGCGACCGAAGGTTGACGTTCAGGCCGAATCCCAGGAAGAAGAAGGGGAGCAGGACGGTCTTGGCCGTCGTCGACAGCGGGGCCGCTGCCGCGACGGCGGCCCGGTTCTGCTGGGGCCAGACGAGGCCGACCAGCAGCGCGCCGATGAGCTGGTGGATGCCCAGGGCGGCCGTGAGGGTGGAGGTCGCAGCCACGGCGATCACGAGCAGGACCGCACCGGTGGGCGCCCGCTCGGCCCAGCCCTCGCGGTCGGGCCACCTCGCCGCCAACCGGCGCAGCGGCCCGACGAAGAGCGCGACCACGCCGAGCACCGCGATGGCCCGGCCCAGCACGGCGGCCGGATTCGAACCGTGTGCGAGCGAGAGGATCACGGAGAGGATCAGCCAGCTGCCACCGTCACCGACCGCCGCCGCGAAGAGGCTCAGCTGCCCGGGCCTGGTCCGGGTCAGGCCCAGGTCGCCGAGTATCCGGGCCAGCACGGGGAAGGCGGTGATGCTCAGCGCACAGCCGATGAACAACACGAAGGCCACCGGGCGGACTTCGCCGGCCATGTACTGGCCCATCAACGGCAAGGCGATCAGCGCTCCCGCCGCGAACGGCACGAGCAGGGAGGCCTGACTGATCAGCAGGGCCCGTGGCGCGGCCCCACGCAGTCGCATGGCCCCGAGTTCCTGGCCCACTCCGAACATGAACAGGACGAGGCCGAGCTGCGCCAGTCCGTTGAACATCGGGGTGGCACCGGCGGGAAAGAGGAAGCGAGCGGCGCCCGGTGCCACCGAGCCCAGTAAGGAAGGGCCAAGAAGGATGCCGCCGACGATCTCACCGGTGACGCGCGGTTGGCGCAGCAGAACTGCCACGTGTCCCAAGATGTGAGACACCGCGAGGACCGCGACCACGCCGAGCAGGAAGTGGCCGGCGATGTCCAGTGTGGCCTGTTCTGCGTCGCTCGGATCGGTTTGGACCGCAGGCTCTGTCACGTAGAGTGATACTGCGACCACCGCCGCGAGCGGCGCCAGGACCGTGAGTGCGGCTGCGGCTCGAATTCTTCCTCGATATCCGGTATGCCCGGATTTGGTCTGTTCGATTCTGGCCAAGTCTCCCCCGGATTCACCTTGCGTCGATTCGTCAATGCCATGAAGCCGGCTGCAGGACTGACCGACCTGTCCGTTGCATGCGGCTTTGGTCGTGTTGGTGCCCCAGGGGGCCGGCGCACGGCGCGGCCTCTCCTGCCTACCAAGAGTGAAGGAGAGGACACATGCCGCGACGAGTCAATCTTGGGACTCGCCCGTTCGTCCACTGCTTGTGGTGAGCATCACAACTTCTTGACGTGTTCACATGATCCATGCCAGCGTCATCGGGCCACGAACTGTGAGGCCACTGCGTCTCGGATATTGAGACTGATTCGGGGCGTAAATGGGGGACCAAATGACGCAATCCGTTTCCGTGCAGGCCGAAACCGGCCTGTTAGCGATGTTCCGGGAAGTGGCGTCCGCCCATGCGGAGCGCACTGCGCTGTCCGCCGACGGCAAGCGGTACTCGTACCGCGAGCTCGACGTCTGGTCGGACGGCATCGGACAGTTACTCAGGGACCAGGGCGTGCGGCCGGGCGGCCGCGTCGCCCTGCGCATGCTCCCCGGCGCCGAGGCGATCGCCGCCATGATCGGCATCCTGAAGGCGGGGGCGGCCTACGTCCCGCTGGACGTTCGGCACCCGCCGGCGAGGAAGAACTTCATCATCGCCGACAGCGAGGCGACCGCACTGATCGGCGATCCGGGCGAGGAGTACGCCGGTTCCGCGATCGGGGCGGTGATCGCCGAGGCGGAGATCGCCGCGCTCGCCGGACTTCCGGCCCGGCAGGCGGCGACGGCCATTGACGATCCGTCGGCCGAGGCGTACGTCATCTACACATCGGGGACGACCGGCGCCCCGAAGGGCGTGCCAGTACGGCACCACCACGCAGCTGCGCTGTTCACCGCAGCCCGAGCGGTCTTCGACTTCGATGAGCAGGACCGCTGGCTCCTCTTCCACTCCCTAGCCTTCGACTTCTCGGTCTGGGAGGTCTGGGGAGCCCTCACCACCGGCGCCGAGCTCGTGGTCCTGCCGCACTGGGCCGCGCGGTCGCCGGAGAAGTGCCTGCGGGTGATCGTGGGCGAGCGCATCACTGTGCTGAACCAGACGCCCACGGCCTTCACCGCGCTCGCCGCGGCGGCACTGCGCTCGGACCACGATCTGGCGCACCTGCGCTACGTCGTCTTCGGCGGCGAGAAGCTGGTGTCCGCGACGCTTCACCCCTGGGCCAAGCGGTACGGTCTGGAGCGGCCTCGTCTGGTCAACGGCTACGGGATCACGGAGGCCACGGTCTTCACCACCTTCCACGAAGTCGGCCTGGACGACCTGGCATCGGACCGCTCCGTCATCGGTGCCGCCCTCCCGGGCTTCCGGCTCCGGGTGGTCGGCGAGGACGGCCGGGACGTCCCGGACGGAGAGTCCGGTGAGCTCTGGCTGGCCGGCCCCCAGGTCACCGAGGGGTACCTCAAGCGGCCCGACCTGACCGGCGAGAAGTACCCCGTGGTTAGGGACCCGGACACCGGGGAGGCCGTCCGCTATTACCGCTCCGGCGACTTGGTGAACCGGCTGCCTGACGGAGCATTGGCGTACATCGGCCGTGCGGACCTGCAAGTGAAGCTCCGCGGGTACCGCATCGAGCTCAGTGACATCGAGGCCGTGGTCCGCAGCCACCCGGGTGTGCTCGACGCGGTCGTCCAGGTGCGGCAGTTCAAGGCCGGCGACGATCGACTGGTCTGCGCCTTCGTCGCCCGCGACGAGGACGGGGCGCCGACCGCCGCAGAGCTCCGCGGCCACGTCAAGGACGAACTGCCCGTGTACATGCAGCCGGCTCGCTATCTGCGACTGCCGGAGCTGCCCAGCACGGTCAACGGAAAGGTCGATCGGGCCGCCGTCGCCCGATCATGGAATGAAACGGCTAACGCTCATGAATGAAATCGTGTACATCGACCCGAAGTTGGCCGAAGCTCAGGAGCTGGTCCTGAGCTGGGCCGCAGAGATCCTCGAAGAGCCGGTCACGGCCGAGGACAACTTCCTGGACCTGGGCGGCCACTCGGCCCTCGCTCTTGAACTGGGCAACCGGATCAAGGAGCGCTTCGGCGTCGAGCTGGACATCGAGGTCCTTTTCGAGCGCAGCGTCGGCGAGGTTGTCGCCGACGTAGTCCGTCTTGCCAACACCACCGTACAGAGCGGATGACAGCGATGACCACTTCCGAGCAGACGACCTTCCCCCTGACCGAGGCCGAGCTCGAGCAGTTCGAGCGGGACGGCTTCCTCGGCCCCATCAAGATCTACGAGGTCGAGGAGATGGAGGAGCGCTGGAAGACCATCCAGCGTGAACTGCGCGACCGCACCCACGCCATCTACCCCGTGGGCTCGGGCAAGGCGAGCAGCATCTCCAACTACGACCGGCACCTGGACATCGATCTGCTGTCCGAGCACATCATGAAGCGGGAGATCGTCGACCGCGTAGCGTCGATCCTGGGCCCGAACCTGCTGTGCTGGCGCAGCGAGTTCTTCCCCAAGTACCAGGGGGACGAAGGGACCGACTGGCACCAGGCCGCGACCTTCGCGCATGCCAGTGGCACCCCCCAGATCCTGTGGCCCTCCGAGGACGGCCTGCCGGCCTTCGGCGGCACCATCACCGTGTGGACGGCCTTCACGCACTCCACCAAGGAGAACGGCTGCCTGCAGCTGATGCCCGGTACGCACAAGGTCATGAACTATGACGAGTCGAAGGGCATGGAGTACGAAGCCGAGGCATTCAACGCTCGTGAGAAGGACGGCATCAAGCGCGGCTTCTTCGGCTACGACTACCGTCAGCTCCAGAAGGACCCCGACTGGAAGCCGGACGAGTCCCAGGCCTTCCCGCTGGTGATGAAGCCGGGTGAGTGCGTGATCTTCTGGTCCACGCTCATGCACGCCTCGCTGCCGCACACCGGCACCAAGAAGGACTACCGGATGGGTTACGCCGCCCGCTTCGTGCCCACCCAGGTCCAGGTGTACCCGGGGACCGAGGAGGTGAGCGAGTACGGCGGCGGCATCGTGCTCGACGAGTACGGCACGGTACTCGTCTCCGGTGAGGACACCTACGGTCACAACCGGGTGGCAAAGGTGAACAAGCGCGGCTTCGAGTTCGTGCCGCACCAGCAGCCCTGACGGGCCACTGCGGCGGAGGCGGCTCCTGGCCGCCTCCGCCTGCTCTTTCGCCGGGCCTGCCCCGGCTCGGCCCGGCCTACTGGAGAGCGATGTCCGCTAAGCCCTATCCGCTCCTATTGCTCCATCACGCGGGTGGATCCGCTGCCTACTTCGACCCGCTGGTGAAGGCGCTGCCGCCGGGGATCCAACCCATCGCGGTGGATCTGCCGGGGCGGGGACGCAGGTGGCGTGAAGCACCGGCCACAGCGATGAACGAAGCCGTCGAGGCGTTGATGGGCGTCATCGCCGCGATCGACGCTCCGTTCGCCGTCTTCGGCCACAGCCTGGGGGCCTATGTCGGTCTGTCGCTGGCGGCCCGGCTGGAGGAGGCGGGCGCCACCAACCGGTGCGTCACCTTGTTCGCCTCGGCCAACTCCGGGCCCCGGGGCGCCGTTCTGCCGTTCGATGGCTCACCCCTGGCAGCGAGCGATGAGGAGATCTTCGAGATCGCGGCAAAGTCCGGCGGCGGGGTGACCCAGCAGATCCTCGACCATCCGCAACTGCGGCGCAGGACAGCAGATCTGCTCCGCGCGGACTTCTCGATCTCCGAGTCCTTCCTGGCCAAGGAGCGGCAGACCGTCACCGAAGCGGACATTGTGGTCTGCTATGGCGCTGACGACATCTTCACGACCGATCAGCTAGATATGTGGCGCCTGAACACCACTCAGTCGTCGGAGGTCCGCCTCTTCCCCGGTGGCCACTTCTACGTCGAACGGAATGCCTTCGCGCTGGCGGAGATCATCACTCGACGGCTGCTCGCTCCGGCCCTGTGACTGTGGGTTAAATCTGCTGGCTGCTCGATTCGTTGGTTCGGCCGACTGGCCTGAGCCGGGGATTCGCCGTTGGTGCGCAGCGCGTCGCGGAGATTGATGCCCACCCCAAGTCGCCGCACTGGATTGCGGATTCCGCGTTTCGGAGCGCCGACGCCGGGATTTCCTGGCCGGCCGTGCGGTGGCTGGGTCGAGCCTCGCTGCCGTGGGCCCGCCGCGGCGAGTTGTGGCCAGAACCGCTGGTGGCGTGCCGAGCTGGGCAAAGGGATGCCCGGGCCGGGCATCCCTTTGCCCAGCTGAGTAGTTGCGTGTCAGTTCTGGTTCTGGAATGCCGGCTCGGCAGATTGTCGTTCCCGATAGATTCCGGGCGCAGCCGACCCTGTTCGGTGGTCCTGTTCTCGAACCGGTCACCGGGTCGGTCGCGGGCGCCCAGGCGCGCTGGTGGTGGCAACCCCCTGTCCAGATCCTGATATCTCGCGGCCGAAAACTTCAACGCCACCGTTCTGCACGGATCTTGGCCCTATGATGAATCGGCCGATGGGCGTCGAACGAGATGACCGGCATTGACCGGCAGGCCCTGGAAGCAGCCACGCAGACCCGCCGGAGTAAGCAGCCGATGACATCCCCTCAGTACCACCAGGTGCCTGCCCAGGTCGACCTCCCCGCCCTGGAGCACGGCATCCTCAGCTTCTGGCGCGACCAGAGGGTGTTCCAGCGCAGTCTGGAGCAGTCCGAGGGTCGTCCCGAGTGGGTGTTCTACGAGGGCCCGCCGACCGCCAACGGCATGCCCGGTGCCCACCACATCGAGGCCCGCGTCTTCAAGGACGTCTTCCCGCGCTACCGGACGAT